>JBGTSP010000033.1:0-24879 GCA_041940205.1 Alphaproteobacteria bacterium | reverse complement strand
GTTGAACACTTCCGAGGCCCAGGGCACCCGGCCCATGATCTCGGCCAGCGGGGCATAGTCGAGATTGCTCAGGCCGTTTCCCGGTTCGTCCTCGCGCAGGCCGGGCAGGAACAGGTTCCACAGGCCTTCCTCGCGCGCGAGCTGCTTCAGATCGGGCATGAAGCTGAGAATGCGGGCGCCCTCGCGATCCTCGCGCGCCGCGTCGGCGAGCCGGGGCAGGATGTGGGCGTCCATGAAGGCGGTCAGCCGGTCCTGCCAGGACCGGCACTCGTCGGAATAGTCGAACTGCATGACGGATCCTCCGTGTTCGGGTCTCCGCATGGCTTACGGCAAGTCGGGACATGACAAAAATTTTGGTTTCGAATTCAATAGCATTCATGAAAATGATAATATGAGGAATGAACCTCACGCAGATCGATCTCAACCTGTTCGTGGTCTTCGAGGCGATCTACGCCGAAGGGACCCTGACCCGGGCCGGCGAGGTCCTGCACGTCACCCAGCCCGCGGTCAGCAACGCGCTGGCCCGTCTGCGCGAGAATTTCGGCGATCCGTTGTTCGTCCGCGCCGGGCGCGGGGTGGCGCCGACCCCGGTGGCCGAGAACCTGATCGGGCCGGTGCGTCAGGCCCTGCGCCAGTTGCAGTCGAGCCTCGATGCCCGGGCCCGCTTCGAGCCGGCCGAGGCGCGCCGCACGTTCGACATCTCGCTCAGCGATATCGGCGCCTCGCTGCTGCTGCCCGGGCTGCTGGCCGAGCTTGCGTCCACGGCGCCGCATCTGCGGCTGCGCTGCCACCAGCGCGACAGGCGGGAGATCGCCCGGGAACTGGCGGCCGGCAGCCTGGACCTCGCGATCGACATTCCCGCGCTCGCCCGGGCGCCGCTACAGGCCGCCCGGCTGCTGAGCGACCGCTATGTCTGCGTGCTGCGCCGCGGCCATCCGGCGGCGCGCGGCCGGCTGAGCCTCGCGCGGTTCCTGTCGCTGTCGCATGTCACCGTGTCGAGCCGGCGGGCCGGGCGCAGCTATGTCGAGCTGGCGCTGGCCCGGAAGAACCTGCAGATCGAAAGCGTGCTCAGGGTGCAGCACTACCAGCCCGCCTTTCATGTCGTGCAGAACGGCGATTCGGTGCTGGCGGCGCCGCATTCCCTTGCCCGGCGCTACGACGTGGCGGTCAGGTCGCTGCCGTTCGAGGTGCCGGAGCTGGAGACCTTCCTCTACTGGCACCGCAGCCGGGACGGCGATCCGGGGCATCGCTGGCTGCGCGAACGCATCCTGGCTCTGGGCGAACGGCACGCCGCCTGACCCGTGGCCGCGGGCGAGCGGTCTATTTCTCCTGCAGGACGATCAGGCGGCCGCTCTCGCCCCGCCGCAGGCGGTCGCGGTGCATGGCCACCAGCCCGTCTTCCGGGTTCTCTCCGGCCAGTTTCTCGAAGGCCGCCAGGGCCTCCGGATCCCCGGCCTCGAGCAGGGCGAAGGCGGCTTCATAGGCCGCGGTGTCGCCGTCGGTAGGCTCGTACACCGTCAGCGGCTCGCTCTTGCCCTTGACGATCAGGTCGCCGATCAGCCGGCCGCGAAACGCCGGCACCGCGGCGACGGTGCTGGCGGCCACGCACATGCGGGTGCCCAGATGGCGGTTGGCGGTTTCCAGCCGGGCCGCGGTGTTGATCGGATCGCCGAGGGCGCGGTAGTCGAAGAAATTCTCGCCGCCAACATTGCCGACGATCACCGTGCCGGTGTTCACGCCGATGCGGGTGATGCCCAGCGGCAGGCCCTCGGCGTTTTTCCGCGCCCGGAAACTCTCGGCGAAGCGATCCATGGCGAACGCGCAGTCGATGGCCCGGCGGGCATGGTCTTCCTGCAGCAGCGGGGCGGAGAAGATGACCGCCACGGCATCGCCGATGATGTTGTCCAGCATGCCGTCATGCTCGAAGGCGATGCCGACCATGCGGTCGAGATACTCGTTGAGGATCGTCATCACCTCGGTCGGATCGGATTTTTCGACCATCGAGGTAAACCCGGCGAGATCGGTGAACACGAAGCTGCATTCGCGTCGTTCGCCGCCCAGCGTCATGGCCTCCGGATCGCTGATGAGATGCTGCACCAGGTTGGGCGAGACATAGCTGGAGAAGGCGTCGCGGATCATCCTTCGTTCGCGTTCGACCTGGATCTGCCGCGGCACCGAGGCGGCGATGAACATCACCAGCAGCGCCGCGGAGGGGAAAACCGGATCGAGCAGCAGGCTCCTGGCGGTGAACAGCCAGAGCGAGCCCGCGCCGGTGAGCAGCACGAGGATGCCGAAGGCGAGCGCGACATAGACCGTCTTCACCCGGTAGATCAGCACCGTCAGCAGCAGGCCGCAGAGCACGAGATAGAGGATCTCGGCCCCGTTGGCCCAGTTGGGGCGGGCGAGATAGCTGCCGTCCACCGCCTGCTCGATGAGCTGGGCGTGGATCTCGACCCCCGGCACCAGGGTATTGACCGGGGCATGGCGCAGATCCTTCAGGCCTTCGGCGGAGGTGCCGAGAAGGACCACCCGGCCGGTGAGGTCGGGCAGGTCGGTCGGTTCCTCGCCAAGCAGCCGCCAGGCCGAGAGGTAGCGCGAACGGTCGAAGCGGGCATGGTGCAGCCAGACCGCCCCGCTGCCGTCGGTTGCGACCGGCAGGCCGTTTCTGCGGCTGCCGATGCGGATGCCGTTGAGGCCGACATTGGAGCCGAAGCTTTCCTCTTCCTCGCCGTCGGAGCCGTTCAGCGTGAGCAGCTTCGTGCCCAGGGCCACCCGCAGGACCTCGATGCCGAGCGTCGGGTAGACTTGGTCGTTCATGCGGAACAGCAGGTGGGCCCGGCGCACCAGGCCGTCCTGGTCGGGCAGGAAGTTCAGGGCGCCGTTGCCGTCCGCGGCATCCTGCAGTTTCGGAAGGCTCGGACTGGCGGCGTCGTAGACCGGGATGAAGGGCAGGGGATCGAGGCCCTGGATCGCGATGCTGGCCTTCTTCGCCGGCAGCACCGGTTCCTTTTCGGCGGCCGTACGGCGCTCGGTGAAGGCGAAGCCGGTAACGACGCCGCCGTTGGCCAGCACGCCGGAGAAGACATCGTCGGTATCGGGAAGTTTCGAGAGCACCCGGCGCACCGCCGGAAAACGGTTCCACATCGCCAGCACTTCGCGCGGCGAGTAGCGGTCGGCTTCGGCGAAGACGATGTCGAGGCCGATGGCGGCGGCGCCGGCCTGCTGCAGGCGCTCGACGACCTGCGCGACGAGATGGCGGGGCCAGGGCCACTGGCCGACCCGCTCCAGACTGTCCTCGTCGATGTCGACGATCAGGACCTGGAAATCGCCCGGCTGGCGCGGCGACCAGTCCTGGTAGGCGTCGAACAGGGCGTTGCGCATGGCGACCAGCGGCGCCGGCGCGCCGGCATGGACGAGCACGCCGCCAAGCAGCACGACGAGCGCGGCCAGCCCGGGCAGCCATCGAATCATCGCCTCCCCCCGCCTTTCGGTCCACCAGGCCCCTCGAATGGGCTATCATTCTCCGGCAGGCCGCCAGGGGGCAAGGGTGGTCGGCACGACATGTGAGATCAGCGGGAGACCTTCATGTTCAATCCGACCCAACTCGTCATCGACGCGTTCGTGCAGAAACTGAAGGACGACTATCACAAGATCTACGGCATTCTGGATCCCGAATACCCCAACATCATCGGCTTCTGCGCCCGCATGGCGCTGGAGAACATCGCCAATTCCGATGCGCCCTATCACGACGTGCATCACACCATCCTGGTCACCCAGGTCGGCCAGGAGATTCTCCGCGGCAAGCACCTCAGCCGCGGCGGCGTCACCACCCGCGACTACCTGACCTTCACGATCTCGCTGCTCTGCCACGATATCGGCTATGTGCGGGGGGTCCTGCGCGGCGATGTCGACGGGCAGTATGTGACCAACATGGAGGGCGATACCGTCACCCTGGCGCGCGGCGCCACCGACGCCTCGCTCACGCCCTATCACATCGACCGCGGCAAGATGTTCGTCAAGGAACGCTTCGGCAATGCCGCGATCATCGACACCGACCAGATCATCCGGAACATCGAGTACACCCGTTTCCCGGTGCCCGACGGGCGGGAGATGCCGGCCGGCGACGATTTCCCGGCCCTGCTCAGCGCCGCCGACCTGATCGGCCAGCTCGCCGACATCAGCTACATCCGCAAGATCTCCTCGCTGTTCAACGAGTTCGAGGAAACCGGCGCGAACAAGGCGCTGGGCTACAAGACGCCGGCGGACCTGCGGGCGGGCTACCCGGGCTTCTTCTGGAATCTCGTCAGCCCGACCATCGGTGACGCCCTGCGCTACCTGCGGGTAACCCAGGAAGGCAAGATGTGGATCGCCAACCTCTACTCCCACATCTTCGCCGAGGAGCACAACGCGGAGGGCCACGGTCCCGAGCGTGGCGAGGGCAGAACCGACTGAACGGCGCGGCCGGACCGGCGCTCAGCCCCGCGTGCGGGGCGGATCGAGCGCATCCCTGTCGGCGCCGACCCTGTCGATGGTGTCGTGCACGTCGTCGTGCTCGGCGGCGTCCAGCCGTTCCGGCGGTTCTCCGCCGTTCGGCGCGGGCTCGAGCTGCAGGACGGCCTCGATCGGAAAATGGTCCGAGCCGATGGCCGGCAGCCGCCGCAGCGCCACGAGGGTGAAATCGGGCGTGCAGAAGACGTGATCGAGCGGCCAGCGCAGGAACGGCAGGCGCGCGTGAAACGTGCTGAAGAGGCCGCGTCCGCGCCGGGGGTCCAGCATGCCGCCAAGGCGGCAGAACAGGCGCGTGGTGCGCGACCAGGCGACATCGTTCAGGTCGCCCATGACGACCGCGGGGCCGTCGCCGCGGGCGATGGTCCGGGCGACGATCAGCAGTTCGGCGTCGCGCTCGGAGGAACGCGGATTCTCGTTCGGCGCCGGCGGTGCGGGGTGCAGGCCATGCAGGCGGACCCGCCGTCCAGAGCGCAGCACGACCTCGGCGTGGATCGACGGCACCTCGTCCTCGACCAGATAGGACACCTGCGGATGGCGCAGCGGCAGGCGGGAATAGAGATGCATGCCGTAGAAGTTGCCGAGGGGGACGGCGACGCGGTGGGGATAGCCGGCTTCGATCGCCGCCAGGGCCGACTGCCACCAGTGGTCGGTCTCCACGGTCAGCACGATGTCGGGGTCGCGGTCGGCGATCAGATCGCGCAGGGCGCGGTCGTTGCGGTTCGACATCAGCACGTTGACGATCAGCAGCCGCACCCGGTTGTCGTCGTCGCGCCCGTCGGCGCGGCGCAGTTCCGGGGCGGCGAGCGGAGTATAGGGCAGGATATGCGCAAGCTGCAGCGCGCCGCTGGCCAGCAGCGCCGCCGACAGCCCCAGCGCGACCGGATCGGCAAGTCCGAACCGGGCGATGACCGGGACAAGCAGGACGGCGCTCAGGATCGCGAGCTGCACGCGCGGAAAGTCGAAGATGCGGATCCACCAGGCGTCGCCGCGCAGCAGCGGGGCGACATTCGCTGCCGTGACCGCGAGCGCCGCCGCGACGAGGACGGCATCGAGCGGCATCGGCCGCTAGCGCCGGGACCTGCGGACCGCCGTTTCGATCGCCGCGTCCAGCTCGCCGGCCTTCACCGCGCGGATCACGAGGCGATAGATCTTCGGCAGGTCGCGCAGTTTCGGCACGGCGATGGCGGTGCCGCGGCCCTCGATGTTGAGGGGGACCTTGTTGTAGCGGATCTCGGTGTAGAGCCTGTCGTCGGGCGTCCGGCGCCACCAGATGCGCGGGCGCACCGGGACGACGCGGTGGCCGCGCTTGCGTTCGAGCTGCAGCGGCCGGTCGGCGATCGCCAGTTCGGCCAGCTCGATCTGCTCCTCGAGATTGGCGATCAGCTTGCCGCGACGGTATTCGACGCTGTCCTGCTTGCGCCGCGGCTTCGCCGCGCGGACGATCCGCCTTGAAACCTCGAGTTTGCTGAGCAGGCCCATGTTTCCTTCCCCTGTCGTCGTCGACTGTGCACGCAACCGATCGCCGCTCCCGCGCCGGGAGGCCGGGCGTCGCGGGCGAACCGATGCCTGATAGCACAGGCCGCGAAGCGCATCCCGAAGGGGAGGATATCGCCTTCCGCCTGTTCAATCTCGCCACCGGCGAGGACGAGGCCCGCTATTGCCGCGACATCGGCGACGCCGAGTGCCGGATGGAGCCCGACAGTTTCGTTCGCCAGGTTGCCGCCCAGGCGCTGGCGAAGGTCGGAGACGTGCTGGCCGATCCCCGCCTCGTCCTGCCCTGGCTGCTGGGCGCGCTCGGGGTGCCGGGCTTCTTCGCCGGCCTGCTCGTGCCGCTGCGCGAGGCGCTGGCCCTGCTGCCGCAGATCCTGGTGGGCGGGCTCCTGCGCCGGTTCGCGGTGCGCAAGCATTTCTGGACCGCCGCCAGCCTCGTCGAGGGCGCCTGCGTGGCGCTGATCGGCGCCGTCGGCCTTGCCGGTCTGGAGGGTCGAAAGGCCGGCCTGCTGATCGTCGCCCTTCTGGCGCTCTTCAGCCTGGCCCGGGGGGTCGCCTCGATCGCCGCCAAGGACACGCTCGGCAAGACCGTGTCGAAGGGGCGGCGCGGCCAGGTCAGCGGCTATGCCGCCAGCCTGTCGGGCGCGGCGGCGGGCCTGGTCGGGCTCTATCTCGTCCTGTCGCCGCGTACGCCGTCGGATGCCGGCCTGCTGTCGCTGGTGCTGATCGCGGCGGGGGTCTGCTGGGCGATCGCCGCGCTCGTTTTCGCCGGTATCCGCGAGACGCCGGGCGCCACCGAGGGCGGCCGCGGGCTGCGCGATCTGCTGCGCGAACAGGCCGGTCTGCTGCGCGAGGACCGCGAGCTCCGGCTTTTCGTCCTGTCGCGGGCGCTCATGCTCTCGACCGCCCTCGTGGTGCCGGTCTATGTCGCCCTTGCCCAGCAGCGCCTGGGTACGGCGCTCGACAGTCTCGGCTGGCTGATCCTGGCGAGCGGGCTTGCCGCGCTGAGCAGCGCGGCGATCTGGGGCCGCCTGGCCGATCGTTCCAGCCGCCGGACCATGGCCGCCGCAGCGGCCCTGGCCGGGGTGCTGGGCCTGGCGACGCTCGTGCTCGAAACGCTGGCGTCGGCCCTGCTGGCCCACGAGCTCGCCTTCGCGCTCCTGCTGTTCGTCCTGGCGTCGAGCCACGCCGGCATCCGCATCGCCCGCAAGACCCACATCGTCGACCTGGCCGGCGGCGACCGCAAGGCGGCCTATGTCGCGCTGGCCAACACGATCATCGGCGTGCTGCTGCTGCCTGTCGGCCTGCTGGCCGGCGGCCTGCTCGCCCTGGGCACCACCCCGGCGATCGCCGTGCTCTCGCTGCTGTCGCTGGCCGGCGCCGGCATGGCGCTGCGCCTGCGCGAAGTCCAGGCCTGACAGCCACCGGCGCAGGCCATGGCGCCTCTACACCGATGTGGTGTATTGTCCGCCGCATCGTTCTCGAATTTGTCCCGCCGATCCGGTGTGACCGGCGGTGGCGGGCCGACGGCGACCTTGTGTGCCTGGTGCGGAATGTCGAGCGATGGGGGAGACGGTGTTCCGGGAGTCCGATTTTCCGTGGATCGTCATCCTTTCGCATCTCGTCATCGTCCCGCTGTCGATCTGCCTTTACGTCTATTACGTGAATCCGGGCTGGATATTTGAGGGAACGACGATTGCCGTCGTGTTGTCCTTCGCGATCTCGCTCTACAGCGGCGTCGTTCAGCGTTTCGCGGGCTTCGAATTCCTGAAGTCCTACATTCTGTTCTGGCATCGCTTCGGGCGATGGGCGGCGGTCGTGCAGATCCTCGCCGCTTTGGGATGCGTGATCTGGATGGTGGCAATCTTCGGCAACTTCGTGGACCGCTTCCGCTATGTCCGCATCGTCGAGCAGTCGCTGAGCCAGAACGATCTCGGCACGCTTGTCGTGCCGCAGCCCGAGGATCTCGCCCGGGCCTTTTCCCTGTTCCCGGGCCGGCGCGAGGTTCCCTTCCTGATCGCCCGGGCGTCGCGCACCCTCGCGTTCACCGACGACTACCGGTTCTTTGCCGCCTTCATGCGGAAATTCGTGGCGGCGCTCGACATGCACCGGGTGCGCCGGTTCCTGCGGGAGACCGACGCCGCCACCGCGGCGGGCGTGCGGATCTTCCTGGCCAATACCCATGTGCAGGCGAGCTACGACCACAAGGGCCTGGGTCGGGCGATCCATCTGCTGGATTCGGTGGCGAAGCCGACGGGCCAGGAGCAGCTCGTGCTGTCGATCCTGACCTCGGAGCGCGACTTCGGCGTGCTGAACGGCGAGCTGCTCGCCGGCACGTTCGACCGGGAACGGCGGGCGCCGCTGCTGCGCCAGATGCGCGGGAAGGCCGATTCGCTGGCCGCCTTTCTGAGGGGCGGCGAGGCGCGCCCGGACGGCGACGTCTATGACTACGCCACCAGCCACGCCTACCAGCAGGCCCTCGACAGCCTGGCGCAGCTCAATTTCGCCCTGGTCGCGGGGACGACCGACGGGAAGGAGAAGGCGCGGCGGATCGATGCCGCGATCACCGCCTATATCCGCGTCCTGACCCTGCGCAACCGGCTGGTCTCCAAGGGCTCGGTCCTGTGGTTCTCCGCCCCCGGCACGCTCACGGTCCATCACTATTTCCAGCAACGCAGCGGCACCGGCAACCGGACGTCGGAGACCTGGATGAAGATACTCGCGCGGATCGATCCGGGGATCGGGCCGGAGCTCGACCGGCGGCTGCTGAACGCGTCCGGCTTCGCGAAATTCCGGTCCGTCGATTTCTGGGAGCTGGGCACACCGTTGGCCGACGATTTCCGCGGCACGAAATCGAAAGACCTCATGCAATCCTGGCTGAAGGAGGACTGGTAGATGACCCGGCTTCTCTGGCGTGTTCCGGTGTTCGCGTGCATCGCGGCCGCCCTGGCGAGCGTTTCTTCCCCGCCGGTCCGCGGGCAGTCGGCGGAGTCGCTCGCCGGCGAGGCCCAGCGCAGGGCCCTGGTGGACGGCGCGCTGTTCTCGGCCGGTCATCCCATGGACCCGGCCGGTGTCCGCGCCGGGATGTTCTCGTTCGGCCATCCCTTCGAGCCCGCCGATCCGCTGCTGCAACCCGGCAAGAGGCGGCTGCTGCTGTATTCGGTCGGGCACCCGATGCCGCGGAAACCGGACGACCAGTCGGCGCTGCAACCGGAGGATCGCGACGACTACGTGTCGGCGGCCCATGCCGGGTTTCCGCCGAACGGCTTTCACTATTCCTACGACCTGGAAACCACCCGGGCGCTGCTCGCCGACGCCACGCCCAAGATCGTCGTGTTCCATGGCCGCTGGCCGGAGACCGACACGGCCGTCACGGTCTACCGCCTCGTCGAGAACGTGCCGGTCTTCGTCGCCCCGAACTCGCCGCTCACCGATCTCAGCGTCGCCGGCCTGGCCGCGATGATGCGGGGCGCGGATGCCGGCGGGATGCGGATGCTGGCGCCGGACTCCACCACCCGGCAGACGGCCCTGGTGCAGGCTCTCGCGGCCAGCGGGGTGCCGGCGACGAGGATGAGCTTCCAGTCGGTCTCGCCCTATTACCGGGCGACGGCGGAGGCCGTTGCCGGCGATCCCGCGACCCTCGGTTTCGGCCTGCGGGGCGACGCGATCGGGCGGACCGGGCTGCGGCGGGTGACGATCGAGGGGATCGATCCGCTCGATGCCTCGCGCGCGGCGGACTATCCGCTCAAGGGCGCGCTGAGCGTGCTCACGCGCACCGACTACGGAGCCGAGGGCGAACGCCTGCTGGCGCGCTATCTCGATCTGGTCGCAAGCCGCGCGGCGGAGGATGCCTACCTGCGTCGCTGACCGCCCCGCGCCGGCGGACCCGTCCGGCGTCAGTTCAGGCCGGCCTGGCGCTGCAGATGGCGAAGATAGGCGGTGATCTGGGCGATCTGGCTGTCGTTGAACTGCGGCTGCGCGGGCATCGGCCCGAAGTTCCAGTTGCGCCGCTGGGCGCCGTTGCGCACGGCGGCGGCGATGGCCCGGTCGTCCAGCCGGCCGGCGGCGTAGAGCGGATGGACCAGCGGCGGTCCCATCGCGGTGCCGATGCCGTCCGCGCCATGACAGAGGATGCAGGCGCTGTCGAAGGCGGCCTTGCCGGCCGCGACGATCGGCGGCAGCGCCTCGCCACCGGATCGCGCCACCGGTCGCAGGCCGGAATTCGAGGTGACGAAGACGCCGCCCACGAGCAGCAGGAAGGCCAGGGTGAGGGCCGCGTAGACGCGCTGGTCGGTGTTCATGTTGCCTCGTGTTCGAAACCGCGGACGGGAGCGTCGGCAGCGACGTCCGCCATCAATAGCGCACCGTGAGGCTCAAGGCACCAAAGCGGTCCGGGCTGTCCTGGCCCTCGAACTCGCGCGAGCGGACGACATGGGTCAGGGACAGCCGCAGGTGCCGCCAGGTCACCACCAGGCCGGCCTGCAGGTCGCCCACCAGGATTTCGCGGTCGACCCGGTGGCTGTCGGCGAAGCTGTTGCCGTCGAGGAAGATGTTGCGGGCCACGGCGCGGCCCTCGATGCCGGCGAACAGGTACCAGTGCACCCGGTCGTCGTCGCTCTCGAAGAAGCCGGAGCCGGGCAGGCTGGGCCGGATGCGCGGCGGGCCGTAGTCCAGCGTCAGGTCGTCGCCCAGCCGCAGCGCGCCGCCGGCATTGGCATAGGTGAAGACGTTGCCGAGACTGAGGCCGGCATGCGGCGTGACGTCGATCTCCAGGCCGTCGCCGCCCAGCTCGAGGCTGCGCCGCCACTTACGCTCGTAGGTCAGGATCACCGCGGGCTCGTTGCGCAGCTGGTTGCCCCAGCCTTTCGGTTCCGGCGAATTGACGATCTCGTGCACCTGCTTCTGGGTCTGCTCGGCGAGCGAGAGCGGTCCGACCACGCCGAGGGTGAAGTCCAGCGTGTCCAGACGGCGACGCTCGGTGTCGGCGATCAGGCCGAGGCTGCCGTAGAGAAAGCCGGCATAGGGCCTGTCCCCGGTCTGCACCCGTGTCTGGCGGATGTCGGCGGGCGTGTACATGTTCTGGCCCAGGGCATAGGAAACCCGGAAACGCGAGCCGCGCGAGAACAGCGGCAGGGTGTCGGCGGCGTTCAGGACGAACCGGCGCCATCCGCCCTCCAGCCAGTCGTTCTCGTGCACCGGCGGCGAGAGATAGCTGATCCGCGTGCCGTGGGTGTAGTGGCCGTCGTTCTGCGAGCCGAACAGGTCGTTCTCGAGCTGCAGGCTGAGATTGCCGAGCTTTTCCTCCGCTGCCGCCGGTGCGGCCGCGAACGGCGCCGGTGCGGCCAGAAGGCCCAGCGCCAACAGGGCTCCGGGCGCGAGGCGGCGGGGCTGGCGCGGCCGGCGCAAGGCGGCATACTCGCCCCTGCCGCCGCCGCCGAAACGCCGTCCCGGCGTCAGGGAAGGCCGCATGGCATCGCCAGCACGGGAGCAGACACGATGTGGATCCGGTTCATCCCCTTTGCCGAAGCGACCGGCCGGTTGCGCAGCCTCTACGAGCGCGTGCGCGGTCCGGACGACAATGTCGACAATATCATGCTGGCGCATTCGCTCAGGCCCCATACGCTCGAAGGACACATGCACCTCTATAAACGGGTGCTGCATCACAGCGCCAATCAACTGCCGAAATGGCTGCTGGAAGCGGTGGGGGTCTATGTCAGCCTGCTGAACGGCTGCCGCTACTGCACCGAGCATCATTTCGCCGGCATGGCGGCGCTGCTGCGGGACGACGAGCGGGCGCGGGCGATCCGCGCGGCGCTGGAGAACACCGATCCTGCCGCCGTCTTCTCCGGTCGCGAACTCGCCGCCCTGCGCTATGCGCACGCCCTCACGCTCAATCCCACGAGCGTGCGCGAGAGCCATGTCGCGGCATTGCGCGCGGCCGGTCTGGAGGACGGCGAAATCCTCGAACTGAACCAGGTCACGGCCTATTTCGCCTACGCCAACCGCACGGTGCAGGGGCTCGGGATCAGCACCGACGGCGACGTTCTCGGTCTCTCGCCGGGCGATTCAGACGATCCCGACAATTGGGCCCACGGCGGCGCGCAGGCCTGAGGCCCGGCGCCGCCGTCCGGCTCAGGCGGCGCGGTTGCCCGAGGGATAGCTCTTGGCCATGCCCAGGGACGGATCCATCTGCGGCCCGTAGGGCGGAATCGGATAGCGCAGGCCGGCCCGCGACAGGCCTTCCAGGCCCTCGATGCCGCGCACGAACTCGTCCGGCGGCATCGCCAGCAGCATCTCGTCGTCCGAGACGCCGCCATAGCGCCGCTCGGCGTAGCAGGGCACCGAGATCGAGGTTTCCCGGGTCGCCAGCGCCCGGCCCCAGCTGTCCGAGCAGGCGCTCTCGCCGGTGATCGTCATGTCGTAGCGCTTGTAGCGTTTCCACTGCAGGCCGTTGACGAACAGGATGCACTGCGCCGGGTTGGCGTAGAACAGCACGATGTCGGGCGGATCCAGCCGGCCGGTCCTGATAGGCGAGGCGCAGATGCCGGAATAGCGGCCGGCGGGAACCCGGACCATCTCGTCCTGGTGCGCTTTCGCGGCCGCCTTGTTCTCGAACCAGACACCGTTCATCTGCTCGCCGCTGAGATAGTCGTCGCCCGGCACGTTCAGGCCGACAATGCCGCCGCAGTTCGAGTTGGGACGCACGTTGTCGTGCACGATCCCCAGGGTGAAGCCGTGGATCCGGCTTTGCGTGACAAGCTGGCACATGGTGAAGCGGAAGCTCTCGGTCGGGGTGCGGACCCCCTTGATCGCCAGCATCTCCTCGGAATCCTCGAACAGCTTCAGTCCGATCGGCAGGGTGCGGATCTTCAGGAAGTCGACCAGGCGATCGGCCATCGCCGACAGATTGCCGGCGGAGATGTCGTAGGTATCCGTTTCTTGCGCGGATGGATTGCTCATGTCGGGTGTCCCTCGCTCTTTGCCCGGTTCGATGTTATCGGCAGAATGAACGGCAGCGAAAGCGCGCACGGTCGCGGCCCGCGCGCGCCACGCCGCGCAAACGGAGACGTGCTCGGGGCATCATGGCGACAGGCGGCACGAAGGAACGGCGAGACGATCCGGCACTGGCCGGGCTGTTGTGCGATGCCCTCGACCATCTCGACGAAGCCTTCTCGCTGTATTCGCCCGACCAGCGGATCGTCCTGTGCAATCGCCGCGCCGGCGAGGTCTGGCGGGAGATCGCCGACCTGCTGGTGCCCGGCACCCATTTCCGCGATCTCTGCGCCGCCTTCTGGGACCGGGCCACGCCGGGCGAGACCCAGCATGTGCCGGATATCGGCGCGACGTCGATGGAACTGCGGGAGATGTCGCGCGAGGACTGGATCGAGAGCCGGGTGCGCTTCCATCGCGAAGGCGGCGGCACCTTCATCCGGCGCTTTGCAGACGGCCGCTGGCTGGTGCAGCGCGACCGGCGGATGCCGGACGGCCATATCGTCTCCACCGCCAGCGACATCTCCTCGGTGATGGCCGCCCAGCACATCAGCGAACTCGAGCGCAAGAGCCTCGCGGAGGCGATGCAGACGGCGGGCCTGAACAGCGATGCGGGCGAGCGCGAGGGCGCGGTGTTCGCGTCGATGGCCGAGCTTGCCTCCGACTGGTTCTACGAGATGGACGCCGACCTGCGGTTCACCGAGATGGTGATGCTGCACGGCGAGAAGCCCTCGCCGCAGCTCGGCCCGTCGATCGGCCGCACCCGCTGGGAAATGGCCGGCGCCGATCCGGAAACCGATCCGGTCTGGCGCGCGCATCGCGACCTGCTGGAATCGCACCGGCCGTTCCGGGATTTCACCTACTGGAACAGGGGCGTGCTCGGCGAACCGGTCTTCCTGTCGGTCAGCGGCACCCCGCTGTTCGATTCCACCGGCCGGTTCACGGGCTATCGCGGCGCGGTGCGCAACCTGACCACGGTCGTCCAGGCGGAAAACCGCGCCGCCGAGGCGGAGAACCTGCTGGCCGAAACCATCGATGCGATCAGCGACGGCTTCGCCCTGTTCGATGTGGACGACAGGCTGATCCGCAGCAACGAGACCTACCGGTCGATGCAGGTCGGGGTATCGGAAATCAGCGCCAGCGGCGTCTCGTTTGCCGATCTCGTGCGCGCCGCCGAGGAGAATGGCTGGTGGCAGGACGAGAACGGCGCCGTCGATCGCAACTGGTACGACTGGCGGATGAGCTGGCACAGAAAGGGGGCGCAGAGCTTCGAGCGGCAGATGAGCAACGGCCGCTGGTACCGGATCTACGAGCAGCCGCTCAGCAATGGCTGCCTGGCGGTGATCATGGTCAATATCAGCGAATTCAAGGACAGCGAGCGCACCCAGCAGCGGATCAGCCAGGACCTTGAACAGCGGGTCGAGCTGCGGACCCGGGAGCTGCTGCTGGCGAAGAACCAGGCCGAGCGCGCGGATCGCGCCAAGTCGCAGTTCCTGGCCCACATGAGCCACGAACTGCGCACCCCGCTGAACGCCATCATGGGTTTCAGCGAGGTGATCAAGGAACAGCTCTTCGGTCCGATCGAGCAGCGGCGCTATGCCGACTATGCCGAGGACATCCATGCCAGCGGCAAGCATCTGCTCAGCCTGATCAACGACCTGCTGGATCTCTCGAAGATCGAATCCGGACAGTTCGAGATCAACGAGGAACAGTTCGACGTGGTGGAAATCGCCGGCGCCGCCGCCAAGCTGGTCGAGGAACAGGCGAACGGGAAATCCCTGCGGCTGGAGAACGACATCACCGGCGCCGTGCCCGATCTGGTCGGCGATCGCCGGGCGGTGCAGCAGATGCTGGCCAACCTGCTCTCGAACGCCATCAAGTTCACGCCGGAAGGCGGCTGGATCCGCATGAGCGCCGAAGCCGACCAGGACGGCCTCTGCCTGACCGTCGAGGACAGCGGCATCGGCATCGCGCCCGGCGATATGGACCTGGTGATGCAGCCCTTCGGCCAGGTCGACACCGAGATGCACGGTTCGATCCGCTCCACCGGCCTCGGCCTGCCGATCGTGCGCAACCTGATCGAGATGCACGGCGGCCACCTGCAGCTCGAGAGCGAGCCCGGCCGGGGCACGCGCGCCAGCCTGCATTTCCCCGCCTACCGGCTCGAGGCCTTCGACGGCTGAGCGGCGGGATGGCAGGAGGCCGGTTCGCCGCAACGCTTCCCGCGACGAAGCAAACCAAATAGATGTGAGCGGGCGGGCCGTCGGGCCCGCCTTTGTGTCGAGGGAGGACCGTTTTCGTGGCTCAAGCGTTCGCGGGCGTGCGTATCGTCGATTTTTCGCAAGTGTTGGCGGGCCCGTTCTGCACCGAGCAGCTCGGTCTGCTGGGCGCGGACGTGATCAAGATCGAGCAGCCGGGCCAGGGCGACCAGTCGCGCCAGCTGATGCGCGGCGAGGCCGAGACCCGGGCCAACATTTCCGCGGCCTATCTCGCCGTCAATGCCGGCAAGCGCTCGATCACCCTAGACCTGAAGCACGCGCGGGCGGCCGAGATCGTGCATCGCCTGGTCGCCGGGGCCGACGTGGTGGTGCAGAACTTCAAGGGCGGGGTGATCGACCGGCTGGGCTTCGGCTATGCCGCGCTGTCGGCGATCAAGCCGGACCTCGTCTACTGCTCGATCTCCGGCTATGGCCAGCAGGGACCGAAGTCCGGCGATGCCGCCTATGACGGCGCGATCCAGGCCGCCTCCGGCATGATGTCGGTGACCGGTCATCCCGACACCGGTCCGGTGCGGGCGGGCTTCATGGCGGTCGACATGTCGACGGGCATGACCGCGGCCTTCGCGGTCGCCGCCGCCCTGTTCCGCCGCGAGCGCACCGGCCTCGGCCAGCATCTCGACGTGGCGATGTTCGACACCGCGCTGACCTGGCAGGCGATGGGCGTCTCCCAGGTGCTGAATGCCGGCCGGACCCACAAGCTGCTGGGCAACACCTCGCCGACCCGCCAGCCCACCGCGAACGTCTTCCCCACCGCCGACGGCCATGTGCAGATCTCGGTGATCCTGCAGCGCCAGGTGGTGAAGCTGTGCGAGGTGCTGGGTCTCGACGGCGCGATCGAGGATCCGCGCTTCGCCACCGAGGAGGCCCGGATCGAGAATGCCGAGGCGATGCGGGCGCTGATGATCGAGGCGCTGGCGCGCGAGACGGCGGAAACCTGGCGCGGGCGTTTCGCCGAAGCCGGCCTGCCCTGCGCGCCGGTCAACACCATCGAGCAGGCCGTGGCCCAGGAACAGCTCGCCCACCGTCCGGCGGCCCTGATGCGCTTCGCCGGAATCGAAGGGGTCTACGACAGCATCACCGTGCCGGCCGCGGGCTTCATGGCCGACAGCGACGGTCCGGCGACCGAACTCGCGCCGCCGCCGCTTGGCGCGCATACCGACGAGGTGCTGGGCGAAGTCGGCTACGACGAGGCCGCGATCGCCGGCCTGCGGGCGGAGGGTGCGGTCTGAACACCGCGCCCCGCGGACCGGGCCGTGAATGAGCGCTGCTGATCGGGGCATGAGAAATCCTCGCTGGCGCCGCGGCGCGCCCCGGCCCTAGTTTGGCGCCCTGATCGCGGTCGAGCCCCGGCCGCCCCGCGCGAACGGAACGACCATGCTCACGCTCTACGACTTCCTGTCCTCCGGCAACGGTTACAAGGTGCGCCTGCTGCTGACCCAGCTCGGTCTTGCCTTCCGCTATGTCGATGTCGACGTGATCGCCGGGGAGACCCGCCAGGCCGACTATCTGGCGATCAACCCGAACGGCCGGATTCCCGCCCTGCGCTTCGAGGACGGGCGGATCCTCTCGGAATCCAACGCCATCCTCTTCCACATGGCCCGCGACACGTCCTTCCTGCCGGCCGATCCCTTTGAACAGGCGCAGGTGCTGCAGTGGATGTTCTTCGAACAGTACGACCATGAACCCAATGTCGCGGTCGCCCGGTTCTGGCTGCACCTGCAGGATCCCGCACCCTACGAGGCGCTGCTGCCGGAGAAGCACGAGAAGGGCTACCGGGCGCTGGGCGTGATGGAGAAGCGGCTCGCCGAGGCGCCGTTCCTGGTGGGCGGGCGCTATTCGATCGCCGACATCGCGCTCTATGCCTATACCCATGTCTGCGACGAGGGCGGCTTCGACCTGGCCGCCTATCCCGCGATCCGGGCCTGGCTCTCCCGCGTCGCCGACCAGCCCGGCCACATCCTGATCACCCAGTCCACGTTCGACTGAGCCGGCGCCGCGGCCGGCGTCTGCCGGCCGCGACGTCCGCCCCATTGCCGCCACGCTATCACCGCGCGGCCGCCGCAAGGCGGCCCGGCTTTCGCCCCGCCGGCCTGCTGCACTGCCTCCGTCACAACGATGCGGGGGTTTTCCATGATGTCGCTTCCTGCCGCCGCCGGCCGGGCCTGCAACGCGCTGCTCCTGTTGCTCCTGCTGGCCCTGCTGTTCGCCACCGGCGGGGCGCGGGCCGCGCCGGACGCTTCGCTGCTGCGCAAGGACCAGGTCTCGCGCGGCAGCCTGCTGCTGGCCAGCGACATGCCCGGGCTCTATGTGCCCGCGCCGCTTGTCGACACCGACATCGAGATCGTCGCCACCGGTCTCGGCGCCCGCACGATCGTGCGCCAGCGCTTCACCAATCCCTCGGACGCCTGGGTCGAGGGCGTCTACGCCTTTCCCCTGCCGGAAAAGGCCGCGGTCGACAGCCTGCGCCTGCGCATCGGCGAGCGCTTCATCGAGGGGCGGATCCGGCCGAAGGCGGAAGCGCGCCGGATCTACGAGACCGCCCGCGGCGAGGGCCGCAAGGCCTCGCTGCTCGAGAGCGTCCGGGCGAACCTGTTCACCACCGCGGTGGCCAATATCGGGCCGGGCGAGAGCGTCGGCATCGAGATCCGCTACCAGCAGCGGCTGGACTATGAAGACGGGCGCTTCAGTCTGCGGGTGCCGCTGGTGGCCGGACCGCGGTTCCTGCCGCCGTCGGATCCGCTGGCGGACTTTTCCGGGACCGGCTGGGCCTCCGCCGCGCCGGCGGAAGACCGGCCGGACGGATTGGCATCGCCGCTGCGTTCCGAGGCGGACGGGCCCGGCAACCCGGTGCGACTCGCGGTGCGGCTGGATGCCGGCATGCCGCTGGCGACCGTGGAAAGCGCCAGCCACGCCATCACCGACCGGCCCGGCACGGGGCATGAACGGCTGATCGCGTTGCGCGAGCAGACCGTGCCGGCCGATCGCGACTTCGTGCTGACCTGGCGGCCCGAGCCCGACGAGGCGCCGCGCGCCGGCCTGTTCCGCGAGCGCATCGGCGGCCGGGACTATCTGCACCTGATGTTGCTGCCGCCGCAGGACGCCGTGCTGGCCGCCCGGCAACCCGCGCGCGACGTCACCTTCATCATCGACACGTCGGGCTCGATGGGCGGAACCTCGATCGAGCAGGCCCGCGCCGCCCTGCTGTTCGCGCTCGACAGCCTGACGCCGGGCGAGCGGTTCGCGATCGTCGCCTTCGCCAGCGAGGCCCGCCGCCCCTGGCCCGGCCTGAAGGCGGCGACGCCGGAGGCGGTGGCGCGCGCGAAGCGCTGGGTGCGGGGCCTGACCGCGGGCGGCGGCACGATGATGCGGCCGGCGCTGGAGATGGCGTTCGAGGTTCCGGCCGACCGCGAGCGATTGCAGCAGATCGTCTTCATCACAGACGGCAATGTCGGCAACGAGCAGGGCCTGTTCGCCCTGATCGCCCGCGAACTGGGCAGCCGGCGCCTGTTCACGGTGGGCATCGGCTCGGCGCCGAACAGTCACTTCATGCGCGGCGCGGCGCGCGCCGGGCGCGGCAGTTTCGTGCATGTCGGCCGGCTCGACCGGGTCGAGACGGAGATGCGCACCCTGTTCCGCCGTCTGGCCAGCCCCGCCCTGTCCGAGATCCGCGTGGCGCTCGCGCAGAGTTCGGGCGAACCCGTGCAGATCGCGCCGGATCCGGTGCCCGACCTCTATGCCGGCGAGCCGGTCCAGGTCTTCCTGCGGCTCGAGGGGCAGGCCACCGCGGTTACCGTGGAAGGCCGGATCGGCGGCGCCGTCTGGCGCCGGAGCCTGCCGCTGTCCGGCGGCGCCGCGGGCGCGGGCCTCGACAGGCTCTGGGCCCGGGAAGCGATCGAGGCGCGGCAGCGCTCCCTGCTGGCCGGGGCTGATCCCGCGGCCGTCGACGCGGCGATCCTGGCGCTGGCCCTAGAGCATCGGCTGGTCACCCGGCTGACCAGCCTGGTCGCGGTCGACGTGACCCCGAGCCGGCCGGCGGGGACGGCAACCCACCGCCGCACGGTGCCGCTCAACCTGCCCGCGGGCTGGGACCGGGACATCCTGACCGGCCGGGAGACCGGCAAGGCCCTGCCGGCGGCGCGCGATGCGCGGGCGCCCGTGCCGCCGCGGCAGGCCTCCCTGCATCTCGTCACCCGCGAGCGGGCCGCGCCCGCCACCGCACCCGCCGCCGCGACGAGCGGCGCGGCGACCCTGCTGCCGCAGACCGGCACCGGCGATACCGCGCTGGCGCTGTCCGCGCTCGCCCTGCTGCTCCTCGGCGCCGGCTGGTTCGCCCGGCTGCACCGCCGCGCCGGCGCGTGATGCCCGCCACGCGCCAGCGGACGGCCCGCCGCCGCCTGTCCCTGGCGGCGGCGGGCCTGCTGCTGCTGTCCGGCGTCGCGCTGGGGGGCGGGGTCGTCGCGGACCGCATCAAGGCGGCGCTCGCGCCGGTCCTGCTGGCGCGGGCCGCCGCCGAGGCGATCGCCAGCGGGCGTCCGGTCCGGCCCTGGGCCTGGGCGGACTTCGCGGTCGTGGGACGGCTGGAGACCCCCGTGGGCGACTGGCCGGTGCTCGACCGGGCCAGCGGCCAGGCGCTGGCCTTCGCTCCGGGACGGATCACGGGAGATCACGATCCCCTGATCGCCGGCCACCGGGAAACGCATTTCCGGCATCTTCGCCGCCTGCGGCCGGGCGACATCCTGCGCCTCGCGACGTCCGAGCGGCCGCCGGCGACGTACAGGATAGAAGCCAGGCAGGTGGTTCATGCCGCGCGGACGGTGCTGCCCGGGGGCGGGCGGCGACTGATGCTGGTGACCTGCTGGGTCCCGCGCGGCCGGCTCCGGGCCGGCCCGTGGCGCCTGCTGGTGACGGCCGGGAGGGTTTCCGATGGCGGGCACAATTTGGCCATGTTCGCCGCGCGATAATGCCGGTCGACGTTGCAATGTTGGACGCGCGCCTGCTGCGCGGGAAGGGGATGACATGAGGGAACTGCAACACGGACCGCCCCGCTCCATCATCGGACACCGGGTCCATTCCTGGTCGCTCAGCCACGGCGCGGACGGCCTGTTCGGACGGGTCCTGGGATCGCTGACGCTGACCTGGTCGGCGGCGGCGCTGATCGTCGCCGGCGGCCTGTGCGCCAGCCAGAATTCGCGGATCGCCGACGCGCGAGCGCATCATCCCGCGCCGCAGACACGCACGGTCGCGTGCGAGACCCTGACGGTCTACGACGACGCCCGCCTCGTCCGCTGCGTCAGCGAAACCGGGGCCGACGTCCGGATTCCGCGAATCTGAACCGCGTGCCTCTTCAGAAGGACGCCCGCGCCGGGTGGGTTCCCGGCGCGGCGGCCTCGCGTATGCTGCCCTCCGCATAGCCGCAACGGAGGGACAGCATGGGCATGTATTTCGAGGAGTTCGAGGTCGGATCGGTGATCCGGCATCCCTACACCCGCACGGTGACGGAGATGGACAACATCCTGTTCTCCTCGCTCACCATGAACACGCAGCCGCTGCATCTGGACGAGCATTTCTCGGCCACCACGCAGCACGGCGAGCGCATCGTCAATTCCATCTTCACGCTGGGCCTGATGGTCGGCATGTCGGTCACGACGCTGACGCTGGGCACGACGCTGGGCAACCTGTCGATGACCGACATCGCCTTTCCCCGGCCGGTCAAGCATGGCGACACGCTGCGCGCGGAGACCGAGATCGAGGACAAGCGGGAGAGTTCCTCCAAGCCCGATCGCGGCGTGGTGCATTTTCTCGACCGCGCCTACAACCAGCGCGACGAACTGGTGGCGACCTGCCGGCGCGTCGGCATGGTGGTCAAGCGCCCGGCCTGAGGCCCGGGAGGCCGGTTCAGGCGGGATCGAGCAGGTAGAAGACCGAGCGGGTCGGGCTGGTGAAATCGCGTCGGCGGATGCGCCAGCCCGCATCCGCGATCCCCGCCTCGACCTCGCGCAGGCCGGTGCCGCGATAGCCGACCTCCCACTTGTGGCCCCAGGGGTCGCTGTCGGGGGTGAAGCGCCGGAACGACTTCAGCTTCTTGAACGAGAAACTGCTGCGCAGGCCGTGCAGGCTGGCGAAGATCCGCCAGTCGAGCTGCAGGCCGACATAGGGCATCGAGATCACCAGGTGACGCGGCGCGGCCTCGCGAAACAGCGCGAGCTGCTCGCGGAAGCGCGGCCAGGGCAGGTGTTCGAGGGTCTCGCAGCAGAGGATCGCATCGAAGCCCTTGAAGTCCGCCGCCGTCGCCTCCAGGAGGTTGCCGCGGCGATGCGCGATGTGCGGCTGCGGCCATTGCGAGGGGAAGAAGTCGTAGGTGGTGACGGCGTAGCCGGCATTGTCGAGCAGGGCGGTGACGAGCCCCAGATTGGGGCCGATCTCGAGCACCCGCTCGATCGCCAGGCCGTCGAGCAGGCGCACCTGGAACCACTGATGGCCGATGCGTTTTTCCGAATAGTAGCGATACCACTCGGCGCGGCGGGCGTCGGGATTGCCGGTATAGTCCATGCGCCGGCTGGTAGCGTGGCCGCGACGGCAAGTCCATGACTTATGCTATCGCGAATTGATCGTGACTCAGTGGGAATTCCCTTGCCTGCGGTGTTCTGAGTAGATGACTGGTCTGTTTCGAGAAGAGGTCGGGATTGGTAGCGGCGATCAAGTTGCGTAGGGATCTCGATGGATCTGAACTGTGCCGTCTGGTGGGCGCAAGAAACGGCGCGAACCAGACGCGGTGCCTGTTTGCGCTGACGGCGGATTCCGACGGCGTAAGCCGGACGACAGCAGCGCGGACCGGTAGGGCGGGCCTGTAGATCGTCTGATCTTGGATGCTGCGTTTCTCCGAACAGGGTCCCAAGGATGCGACGGCAAAGTTCCTGGCTCGAGACCGAAGCCGTCTACGGAGCAACGTGTACAGCTGATCCTAATCTTCGTGGAGGGACCGAACTCGTCCGCGGGGCACAGTACGAACAGCGCGTCAGGTGGGCCTATATCTTTGGCACCGTCTGTACCGCGAAGCGCGAGAGCGCGGCTATCGCAATGACTAGGTTGGTCGGATTCAATCAGACGAACTGATATCGCCCTCAAAATCGCCGTATGAATTGCTCGACATTACCTTGCCCTCCAGCGCACATCCGCCCTTCGAGACAAGCTCATATTCAGCTCCGGTCGGGGAGACCATATTGACTTTGTTGCCGTCAATCTTGACCGATTTCATCGAACCGGACGGAATATTTCCGCCGGCCCTTGAAAGGAAACCCATGAACTTGGCAGTTGGATTTTGTCCACCAGAGAACTTGAGATCAACGTATCCGGAATCGACACCGATCACCTCGTAGTTCAACCGGATAACACCACAATCAGCGAGTGTGTCCGAGAGAGATTGTCCATTGGCCGTATTGATGGTGAGCGATGATAGGGCAAGGGCTATAAGTCCGGTGCGCAAAAGATTCGACATACTTTCCCCCAAGTTAGATTTTTTCGATTTTCTAAAAAGCCAGTACTCTCGTAAAGGGGGAATCAAGATTTTTGAAAAATCGAGATGAGAAATTGCATCGCGCGATGAACGCGACTCGTTGGGAATTCCTCTGTCCACGAAATTCTTACTCAACGATCAGACGGTATCGCGAGGAGGTCTGGCACGGCAGCGGCGATCTAGGACGGCGTCAACCGGTCGATGGCTGCGCGGATCGGTAGGGTGAGATTTCTAGTCGACGGGGACTTGCTATCGCGGTTCAATGCGCAGGGCCCAGAGAGCTTGGTCGTCGGTAAGGCACCTCGCCAGCGATTGAAGTCGCCGCCCGTGCAACGGGCACGGCTGGTTTAGATCGTCGATTAGGATTCGGACCTTGCAGCTTATCGCATTGTCCGCTGGTGACGATCTGTCAAAGCCTCTAGATCAAGCTCTCACTATAGGACGAGGTCGTAAGAGGCCAGAAGAACGAGCTCACCCGCCGCTGGGGAGCGAGGGAACTCGTCCATGGTCGACGCACGACCAGTGCACCAAGTGGGCCTGATTCTTCGGCGTCTCCTGCCGCGCCAAGAGCATGAGCGCGGCGATCGTCGTGTCTTGGTGCAACACTGAAGCGTTGGCCCGGCGCCTGCAGGAGTTCGGCGCCAGAATAGTGCACAGCGCCCAAGTGTTTTGATCCTCGATCAGTCCGGCTGGCACACCACAATGACGCTGACGATTTCGGACATCATCATCCTACTACTGCTGCCACAGTGGTCTCCCGAACGGCCTCCGTTCGAGTAGGTCTGGCGGTCCCAGCGTGTCTCCGACGTCGCCAATCGTATCCTCGACTTTCGCAAGGACATTGTTGGTCACTGCTGCAAAACATGAAACCAACTCACTGATAGGCCTAGGAGGATCATGCCCTTCAGATATCGGCAGTGGGCGAACGAGTTCCGATCAGTGCGTGTTGGTATTATGCCGCGGGCTCTGGCACAACGGCGCGAGACGAGGCATCGAGGGCGCGGGCCGGATCCGCGCGGGGGAGGGATCAGATGGCCATTCCGTTCAACCGGGAACTGGCGTTCGAATACGGGCAGGTGGCGGAACTCTCGCCCCTGATCCGGCGCGTGATCGCGCAAAATCCGGGACCGTTCACCCTGCACGGCACCGGCACCTATATCGTCGGCCGCGGCAGCGTGGCGGTGATCGATCCCGGTCCCGACGATGCCGATCACGTGGCCAGCCTGCTCGCCGCGCTGGAGGGCGAGCAGGTCAGCCACATCGTCGTCACCCATACCCATCGCGACCATTCGCCGGCCTCGCGGGCCCTGCAGGCGGCGACCGGGGCACCGATCTGGGGCTGCGGACCGCACGGTTCCGGCCGGCCCGAACATGCCGGCGAAAGCGTCGAGGAGGGCGCCGACAAGGATTATGCGCCAGACGTGGCGATGGCCGATGGCGACGTCATCGAGGGCGCGGGCTGGACGCTGGAAGCGGTCTACACGCCCGGACACACCTCGAACCACACCTGCTTCGCGCTTCGCGAGGAGAAGGTGCTGTTCAGCGGCGATCACGTGATGGGCTGGTCGACGACCATCGTCTCGCCGCCCGACGGCGACATGCGCCGCTACATGGCGAGCCTGGAGAAGCTGCTGTCCCGCGACGACGTGCGCTACTGGCCGACCCACGGGCCGAACATCGATCGGCCGCAGGACTATGTGCGCGCCTACATGGCCCACCGCCGGGACCGCGAGCGGCAGATTCTCGACTGCCTGGGACGCGGCGTCGGCGCCATTCCGGCCATGGTCACCGAGATGTATCGCGACGTGCCCGAAGGCCTGCACCGCGCGGCGGCGCGCTCGGTGCTTTCCCACCTGATCCACATGGTGGAGGAGGGCCGGGTCACCTGCGAGGGCCCGATCGCCCCCGACGCGATCTATCGCCTGCCTTGAGGGCCGCCCGGCCGTCACCGGCCGGGCCCCGGCCTCCGGTCAGCCCGCCGTGGGCAGGACGTAGTCCCTGAACTGCTCGCGCAGGCTGGTCTTCTGGATCTTGCCTGTCGCGGTGTGCGGAATCTCGTCGACGAACTGCACGTCGTCGGGCATCCACCACTTGGCG
>JBGTSP010000032.1:0-24984 GCA_041940205.1 Alphaproteobacteria bacterium | reverse complement strand
GCGGCGCTGGAGCCGCGCGCGGAATTGCCCTCGGGCGGCTGGATCACCATCGAGACGACGGAGGCGTTGACCGCCATCGACGTCAATTCCGGCCGCTACACGGCGGCGACGGGCCTCGAGCAGACGAGCGTCAAGATCAACCTCGAAGCGGTTGAGGAGATCGTCTACCAGCTTCGCCTGCGCGGCACCGGCGGCCTCATCGTGATCGACTTCATCGACATGGAAGAGAACCGCAACGTCCGCTCCGTCGAACGGCGGATGAAGGACGCGGTGAAGAACGACCGGGCGCGCATCCAGATCGGCAGGATCTCGATGTTCGGTCTGATGGAGATGTCGCGCCAGCGGCTGCGCCCCAGTTTCGTGGAAGCCTCCACCGTGACCTGCGCGGTCTGCCAGGGCACCGGCGTCGTGCGCTCGACCGAATCTACCGCCCTGCATGTGGTGCGGGCGATCGAGGAAGAGGCGTTGCGCAACCGCGCCGCCGAACTGACGGTCAAGGTGCCGACCTCGGTCGCGCTCTATCTGCTGAACCAGAAGCGTTTCGTGCTGAACGACATCGAGCACCATCACGGCGTGCTGGTGCTGGTCGAGGGCGACGACGCGCTGACCCCGCCGGACTACCGGCTCGACATCACCCGGGGCCGCGACGGCGATGCCGGCGGCGAAGTGGTGCCGTTCGAGCCCGCCAGGACCCAGCAGCAGCCCCGCCCCGACGACGAGGGCGACGGCAAGAAGAAGCGCCGCCGCCGCCGGCGTCGCCGCAAGTCGGACGACGAGGAGACGACGGAAGCCGGCGAGACGATTCAGGCCGAGCAGAACGCCGATGGCGAATCCGCCGACGAGAATGGCGGCGGCGAGGAGGAAGAGCGCGGCCGGCGGCGCCGGCGGCGCGGTCGCCGTGGCGGTCGTCGCCAGCGCGAGGCGGCGGAAGCCCAGGCAGCCGGCGAGGAGCAGTCCGCCTCCGACGGGCAGGAAACGCCCGCGGGCGATGATGCCGTCGCCGACACCGCCATCGCTGCGGATGCGACCGGCGAGGATGCGCCGCGTGACGAGGCGGGCCCGCAGGATGCCGATGGCGGGACGCACGAGGCCAACGTGGTGCAGATCCCGATCAGCACCGGGGAGGCCGAGGCGGCAACCACCGACAACCAGCAGGTCGACATCGCGTCGGCAGAGGATGCATCGGCAGAGGATGCGCCGGCGGAGGACGCGGCCGGGGATTCCGGCGCGGAACCCGCCGACGAACCGGCACCGCACGAGGCCGATCGGGAAACCGCCGCGGCGGACGCGCCTGTCGACGACGACGCGGGCGAACCGGCAGACGGCGACGATGAGACCGCCGCGGCTGAGGACAACGCCGACGTGGTCGGCGCGGAAGCGGCCGAGGCGGACGAACCCGCCGACCGGCCGGTTGTCGACCAGAGCGCCGAGCCGGTCGACGACGGGCCGAAACGCTCGGGCTGGTGGCAGCGGCGTTTCTTCAACGGCTGACGGCAAACGAGGCCGGCGGAGCCGGTCTTCGATCACAACGCCAATCGGGGCGGACCATGGGTCCGCCCCGTTTCGTTTTCACCGGCAGGCTCTTCACCCGCTCGCGCTTGCGTCGATGGTGCGGCCTCAGCCGTCGCCGAAATGCTCCATGCGGGCATGGTCGGCATCACGGATCGCACCGGCCGCGGCCGCGATCTCACGGGCCAGCGCCTCAAGCCGCGTCGCGGCGCCGTCGCGGTCGTCGGAGAACACCGTGGCGGCGAGAATTTCCCGGGCCCGTTCGCGCACCCGCCAGGCGACATGCCGCTCGTATTCCGGCGTCACCACATGCGCGGGATCGGCCAGGCAGAGCTGGTCATAGCGGCAATAGTCCGGCAAGCGCAGGTCGGTGGGCACATAGCCGTTGACCATGGTCACGCGCCGTCCCGGCCGCGTGAGGGCGCGACCGCGATGCACGACCATGTTGCCCTGCATGGCGACGGCATGTCCGGCCCCCGGAATCGCGGGCGCGACGATGCGCCCGGCCGGCAGCGGCTTGCCGGCCGCAACCAGCGCCGCCACCTCCTCGCGCGTTCCCCGGAAGAACTCGAAGGCGCCGCCCGCGACCTCGCGCGGGTCGCTGACATAGAGCACGTAGTCGATGCGCAGGGTGTCGACATGCCACTTGTCGACATGCTCGCCCAGCCGCCGCGGCTGGTAGTTCAGATGGCCGAGCTGGTGCGGCATCGAGTGCGGCGCCAGCGGCGCGCCGGCAAGCCCGGCCATGAAGGAGGTCACCTCCGGCGCGCGACAGAGGTCGCGCAGGAACCGCGACCGATAGACCCCGCCGCGGACATTGCGCGAGATCCGCGCGTTCGCCGTGGCAAACGGCTCCAGCAGCGCCGCGACGTCCTGCAGGCAGGCGACGCCCTCGTCGCTCAACAGCCGGAACGGATCGGTGATCGCCAGCGTGCTCGGGCAGGCCGCGATGCTCTCGTCGTCATAGCCGAGGTCCGCGAGCGACAGCCGGCCTCGCGGCGGCTCCAGCGCCAGATGACGGGAGGCAACGAATTCGGGTTCGCGTTCCAGCGGTTCGTAGCCCTCGGGCGCGGTCTCGGGAAAGTCCGGGGCGGCGGCGATCATCGTTCACGTCTCCCTGCTGATCGGCATCACGATGCCGCCCCCAATGGTTTGAGGCAAATTGATTATTCGCCTTTAAATCATTAAATTTTATCCTGTCATGAAAATCGAATGGCGCCACTTCGCGATGCTCGACGCGATCCGCCGGACCGGTTCGCTGACGGCCGCCGCCCGCCGCCTCGCGCTGACCCAGTCGGCGGCCTCGCACCAGGTGCGCGAAGCCGAGCGCCGGCTCGGCGTCGCCCTGCTGGTCCGACGGGGCCGCGGCGTGGTCCTGACACGCGCGGGCGAAACCATCGCGGATGCCGCCGCGAGCTGCGCGCCGGTGCTGGAAGGCGCGGTCGCGCGGGCCTGGGAGATCGGCCTCGGCAATGCCCCGCGCCTGCGACTGGCGCACGGACCGCAGGACGGCCTGGGCTGGGCCGCCGATCTCTACGCCGCGCTTGCCGCCCGGCCGGAGCCGCTGCAGCTCGACCTGATCGCCTGCGAGGAGGGTACCCTGATCGAGCGCGTACGCGCCGGGCG
The DNA here is from genome assembly GCA_041940205.1 of Alphaproteobacteria bacterium. Lineage (GTDB taxonomy): Bacteria > Pseudomonadota > Alphaproteobacteria > JBGTSP01. Next base: position 21,849 of record JBGTSP010000032.1, on the reverse strand, counting down.
GGCCGAACTGGCACTGGCGATCGGCGAGCAGAGTTTCGGCGATCTCGTGCGCTGTCCGGTCGGCGAGGACGAACTGGTCTGCCTGCTGCCGGCGGGGCATGCCCTGGCGGGCAGACGGCGGGTGGAGGCCGAGGCGGTGGCGCGGGAAACCTATTTCGCCCACTCCCTGACGCCGCAGCACGGGTTCGAGTTCGAGCGCTTCTTCCGGCCCGCCGGCCACCTGCCTGCCCATGTCTCGCATGTCGGCGTCATCGCCACGATCGCCGGCCTGGTCCGCCGCGGCGCGGGCCTGTCGATCCAGCCACGCTCCGTGATCGCCCCCCTGCTGGGCGACCGCGAGCTGATCGTCCGGCCGCTCGCGCCGCATGCCGTCCGCCTGCCCTGGTACCTGCACGCCCGGATGGACGATCCGCTGCTGCTGGACGAGAGCGGCATCGACGAGATCGCCAGCCGGATCGCGCCGCACCTGGCCGCGGCGCAGCAGGTGGCAGAGAAGCGGGCCGTCAGGCCAGCCAGGTCCTGAGGCGACGCGCGGCCTCGCGCATGTCGGCGGTATCGCCGGCAAAGGAGAAGCGCACATAGCCGGGCCCATCGACAGGGTCGAAATCGTTGCCCGGGGTCGCCGCCACGCCGGTTCCCTCCAGCATCGCCCGGCAGAAAGCGCCGGCATCGTTGGTCAGCGCGCGCACGTCGGCATAGGCGTAGAACGCGCCGTCCACGGGCGCCAGGCGATCGAAGCCGGCGGCCGGCAGTTCTTCCAGCAGCAAGGCCCGATTGGCCGCATAACGGGCAACATTGGCCTGCAGTTCCTCGTGGCAGTCGAAGGCCGCCACCGCCGCCTGCTGGGAAATCGTCGGCGCGGAAATGAACAGGTTCTGCGCCAGCCGCTCGACCGCGCGCACCATGTCGTCGGGCAGCACCATCCAGCCCAGCCGCCAGCCGGTCATCGAGAAATATTTCGAGAAGCTGTTGATCACCACGCAGTCGCGGCTGTGCGCCAGCGCGCTGGTGGCCGGCCGCTCGTAGGTGATGCCGTGATAGATCTCGTCGGAGATGAAACGGATGTTGTTTTCCGTGCAGTAGTTCGCCAGTTGCCGCAGTTCCCCGTCGCTCAGCATCGAGCCTGTCGGGTTGGCCGGCGAGGCCAGCAGCAGGCCGTCGAGGGCCTCGCCGCCGGCAGCCTCCAGCGCGGCGACGGTGGGCTGGAAACGGGTGTCCGCTCCCACCGGCACGTCGACCGGCTCGATCGACAGCGCCTTGAGGATGTTGCGGTAACAGGGATAGCCCGGACGCAGGATCGCGACCCGGTCGCCGGGATCGAAACTGGCGAGGAAGGCGAGCAGGAAGCCCGCGCTGGAGCCGGTGGTCACCGCGATGTTCTCCGGCCGCACGGTCAATCCGTGCCAGTCGCGGTAATGCCCGGCGATGCGCTCGCGCAGCGGCTCGATGCCGAGCGCCAGCGTGTAGCCCAAAATGTCGCCATCGAGCGCGCGCTTGGCCGCCTCGATCACGCCCCGCGGCGCCGCGGTGGCCGGCTGGCCGACTTCCATGTGCAGCACGTCGCCGCCGGCAGCCGCGCGTTCGGCCGCAGCGCTCATCACGTCCATGACGATGAAGGGCGGTACCGCGCTGCGCGAGCCCAGTTTCATGCCGCCGTTCGCGCCGGCCTGGCTCAAAGGTCGCCCCCGATGGCGTAGCCGGCGCCCAGGGGATCCGTCAGCGCCTGGCAGCGCTCGGGCTCGTCGCGCACGCCGCCGGGACACCAGGCCGTCTGCAGGCGCGCGCGCCGGTCGGGATCGACCGCCCGGGATCGCTCGAGCGCGGGTTCCAGCGCGGTATCGGTGGACACCAGGGCCTGCAGGATCACCGCGAGCATGGCGGGCGCGGGGCCGTGTCCGGCACCGGCGAAGAAGCTCTGGTCGGTATGCGGGTTGGCCACGAGCACCGGCGATGCCTCGCTCGCACCGCCCGGATCGGCCGGCGCGGCGAGGATGCCGAGCCCCGGGGCGACCTGGCCCAGCCCGAACGGCCGGCCCATCGTGAACACGCAGGACACGCCGGAACCGTCGGGCACCATGACGATGAATCCCGTCGCATCGCCCGGCGGGCGCGGCCGGAACGCGCCTTCCGCGGCATTGCCGGCGGCGACGGGATCGATCCCGCCCGCCTGCGTCGCCAGCGCGGCATGCAGCGCGGCCCCGGAGGGCCAGCCCGAGGGCACGAGTACCTGATGGTTGCCCAGCGGCGCCGACGGCGCCGGCTGCCAGGTCACCCTGTAGTCGCGCAGGTCCTGCAGCGTGGTGCGTCCGCCCAGCGCGCCGACGGCCTCGACATAGGCCCGTCCCAGCGCGCCGCCATACATCACCCCGACCCCGCGCGAACGGATGATCCCCAGCGTGCCCGAGAGTGCGACCTGGCGGATCCCCCGGCCCTCCTCCAGCGGCGCTTCGGCGCCGTCGGAAAACAGGCCGGCCACCTCGATTCCGGCGGCGGCCGCCTCGCGCTGGCGCTGCACCAGGGCCCGGCTGGCCGGATGCCCGAAACGGGCGAGGCTCTCCGCCGGCGCCACGAGCTGGCCCCAGTTGAGGCGACCGTAGCGGGCATGCAGCACCGCCATCGCCCGCAGGGCCCCCGGCAGCGCGACCGGACCGCCGTCCTTCGGCGCGGTCAGCGGGAAGGACAGGGATTCGCTGCGGTCGCTCGCCCGGTCGTAGACGACGCAGGCCCCACCGCCGCCGAGACCGGCCGCGGCCGGATAGGTCGCGGCCAGGGTGAAGAAGCCCGCGACCGCGGCATCCGCGGCGCTGCCGCCGGCGGACAGCACGTCGCGGGCGGAAAGCACGGCCCGGGGTTCCTCGCCGACGATGAGGCCGAGAAAGCCGGTCGCGGCGCCTTCGACGCCCAGCGGCTGCTTCGCTTCCTGGCAGGCCGCAAGCGCCGGCAGAAGGGCCAGCGCAAGCATCCGTTGACGCCATCCCGGCAGGCCAATACCGTCGCCGCGCATCATGCGGACAGCGGCGATGAATGGCGGACTGGCGAGAAGACGTGCGGGCGCGGCCCTGTTGCTGCTGGTTTTCCTGCTGGCCCTCGCACCGACCGCCCAGGCCCAGCGCATCCGCCTGATCAGCGATGCCGAGATCGAAAACACCATACGGACCTTCGGCGCCCCCCTGTTCGCGCTGGCGGGTCTCGAGCCCGCATCGGTCCGCGTTTATATCGTAAACGATCACAGCCTCAACGCGTTCGTCGCCGGCGGCCAGCGGATCTTCCTGAACACCGGCCTGCTGCTCGCTTCCGACAGCGCGAACCAGGTCATCGGCGTGATCGCGCACGAGACCGGCCATATCGCCGGCGGCCACCTGGCGGCGACGCAGCAGGCCCTCCGCAACGCCAGCGCCCAGAGCATCATCGCCATGGTGCTCGGCGCGGCCGCCGCGGTCGCGGGCCAGGGCCAGGTGGGCCAGGCGGTGCTGGCCGGCGGTTCCAGCGCCGCGACTTCCGGCTTCCTGCGCTACAGCCGGATCCAGGAAGGCGCGGCCGACCAGGCCGCCCTGGGCTTCCTCGACCAGAGCGGCCAGAGCGCCCGCGGCCTGCTGGAGTTCTTCGAGAAGCTCGGCGATCAGGAAGCCCTGCTGACGGAGAGCCAGGATCCCTATGTGCGCAGCCATCCGCTGAACCGCGAGCGCATTGCCACGGTGCGCGCCCATGTCGCCGCCTCGCCGCTGTCCGACCGGCCCGACACGGCCGACAATGTTGAGCGTCATGCCCGCATGATCGCCAAGCTGCGGGGATTCCTGTCGCCGCACGAGGCGCTGCGGATCTACAAGGCGCAGGACCAGTCGCTGCCGGCGCGCTACGCGCGGGCCATCGCCCATCACAAGCTGCGGGCCGGACGGGAAGCCGAGGCGGAGATCGACGCCCTGCTGGCGATGCGGCCGGACGATGCCTTCTTTCACGAACTGAAGGGCCAGATGCTGCTGGAGAACGGCCGGGTCGCGGACGCCGTGCCGTCCTATCGCCGCGCCGTCGCGCTCGCGCCCGAGGAAATCCTGCTGCGGATCGGCCTGGCGCAGGCCCTGGTCAACACCGAAACCCGCGAGGGTGCGCGCGAAGCGGTGGAGGTGATGGAGACGATCATCCGTCACGAGCGCGACAATCCGACCGCCTGGCACTGGCTCGCGCTGGGCTACGCGCGCGACGAGAGGATCGGCATGGCCGCCCTGGCGACCGCCGAACGCTACATGCTCACCGGCCGGCTGCGCGAGGCCCTGGGCCAGGCCAACCGGGCCCTGAAACTGCTGGAGGAAGGATCCGCCGCCCACCTGCGGGCCGACGACATCCGCAATGCCGCCGAACAGGCCATGAAGCTGCAGGAGGAACGCCGGGAGAACCGCAACTGAGGCGCCGCGCTCGCGGTTTGCCCGCCGCCGCGCGGCAAACGCGCACGGCAAGTTGAACGCCTGCCTGTTGCCGCTCCGCCGGCCGATACGCATAGTCCGCCCGCCCCCGGGAACCACGCCGGAGAGATCCCCCATGACCCCGATCCGCCCGCTCGCCTGTCTTCTCGCCCTGCTTCTGGCATTGCCGCTCGCCACCGCATCCGCGCAGGCGGCGGACGAGATTCCGGCCGACCAGCGCCGCGCCTTCGAGAAGCTGATCCGCAACTACCTGGTGAACAATCCCGAGGTTCTGCTGGAGGCGATGGATGCGCTGGAGAAGAGGCGCGAACGCGAGCGCCAGGAGACTGCCGGGCGCAATATCCTCGAGAACAGGGACGAACTGTTCGCCGCCGCCCACGATTATGTCGCCAATCCCGACGGCACGATCCCGGTGATCGAGTTCTTCGACTACAATTGCGGCTACTGCAAGAAGGTCTATCCGAGCATTCTCGCGCTGCAGAAGCGCGAGAAGGACGTGCGGCTGATCTTCAAGGAACTGCCGATCCTGGGACCGTCTTCGGTCTATGCCGCCAAGGCGGCCTTCGCGGCCAAGCGGCAGGGCCAGTACCTGCCCTTCCACAATGCCCTGATGAGCCGGCGCGGCGGTCTGAACCACGCCGCGGTCATCGAGACCGCGCGTCGGCTCGGCCTCGACATCGAGCGTCTGAAGGCGGACATGGAGGATCCCGAGATCGCGGCGGTGATCGAGCGCAATCGCAAGCTCGCCGGCACGATGGAGATCCGCGGCACGCCCACCATGATCATCGGCGATACCCTGGTCCCGGGCGCGATCGACAGCGAGCAGATGTCGGCGCTGGTGGCGAACGCGCGCGAGTCCTGCCGGGTCTGCTGAGGCCGCGTCGCGCGCGGTTTCACGTTTCGCCGTGGGAGACCTGCGGCACGCCGCGATAGAGCGAGACATGGGTGTGGATCGCCCGCCAGGGCTCGTCCACCGAACTCCGCACCAGCACCGCCGTGGTGCGGCCGGGGCGCTCGTAGGGCACGTGGTCTTCGTCGAAGCCGGTCGAGGTCCAGATCACCAGGCCGACCGCCATCAGCCGGTCCGGCGATACCGAAACCTTCAGACTGTCCTCGGTGCGGTGATGGAAGTGCCGGATGCTGGGCCAGATCCTGTTCCACTGTTCGCCTTCCAGCGCGTCCAGGCCTTCGACCATGTCCATCCAGGTCCCGAAGCCGGTGACGGCGGGATCGAACAGCGCGCGGGCGGCGCCGAAATCCTCGGCCGCGACCTGGCCGCCCCAGGTATCGAACCAGGCTTTCACGCTCTCCCGGTCGGCGTCGTCGGGCTGCCAGGGCTGCATCGCGTCTCTCCCATTCCCCACCGTCGATTCCCTCGCCATAGTAGCGAAGCTGCTCCGCGGTCTCGAACCGGCGGACGGCGACGGTGCGAAGGGAGGGACGCATGAAGGTGATCGAGGTCGGCGAATGGAGTCTTGACGGTCTGCGCGCGGCGGAGCGTCCCGACCCCGCGCCGGGCCCGGGCGAAGTGGTGCTGGCGATGAAGGCCGCCTCGCTCAACTACCGGGATTTCCTGATGGTGCAGGGCGGCTACGGCTCGGTCGCCGGAAACCTGCCGATCGTGCCGATCTCGGACGGCGTCGGCGAGGTCGTGGCCGTCGGCGAGGGTGTCGGCCGGATCGGCGTCGGCGACCGGGTCACCCCGACCTTCTTCCAGAGCTGGTTTTCGGGGCCGCCAAGCGCCGAAGGCTTCTCGAAGCCCCTGGGCGGGCCGCTGGACGGCGTGATGCAGCAGTACATGCGCCTGCCGGAAACCGGCGTGGTGGCCGTGCCCGGGCACCTGAGCGATGGCGAGGCGGCGAGCCTGCCATGCGCCGGGCTGACCGCCTGGAGCGCCGTTGTCACCCAGGGCGGCCTGCGGCCAGGCGACTGGGTGCTGGTTCAGGGAACCGGCGGCGTGTCGATCTTCGCCCTGCTGTTCGCCAAGATGCACGGCGCCAAGGTGATCGCCACCTCCTCGAGCGACGAGAAGCTCGAACGGGTCCGCGCGCTGGGCGCCGACGAGGTCATCAACTATGTCGCCACGCCCGAATGGGGCAAGCAGGCCCTGGCCCTCACCGGCGACCGCGGTGTCGACCTCGTGGTCGAGGTCGGCGGCGCCGGAACACTGAAGGAATCGGTGCGGGCGACCCGCATCGGCGGCACCATCGCCCTGATCGGGGTGCTTGCCGGTGGCCGCTCCGACAGTTTCAACATCGGCCTGGTGGTGATGAGCAACAAGCGCCTGCAGGGCGTCACCGTCGGCAGCCGCAGCATGCACGAAGAGATGTGCCGGGCGATTGCCGCCCACGGCACCCGGATTCCCGTCGACGAGGCGGTCTACGGGTTCGACGACCTGCGCGCGGCGCTCGAAGCGATGCCGGGCGGCCGGCATTTCGGCAAGATCACGCTGGCGTTCTGAACGCGCGGCAACGGGCGGCGCGGGAACGGACCCGCGCCGCTCGCCGGTTCAGGCGCGAAGGGCGGCCAGACGTTCGCGGCAGCGCGCCTGCCAGAAGGCCGATCCGTAGCCGGCCACCAGGTCCGCGCCGGCCATCGGTTCCCTCGCCAGGCCGAGTGCGTCGATGAATTCCGCCTCCACCACGATGTACTGACGGCCATAGGGCAACAGGCTGCGCCCCGCGCCGGCGGCCAGGGTTTCGCGGGCCTCGCCGTAATCCGCATGCCAGTGGTTGAGGAAGGCGCCGCAGCCGGGGCCGTACCAGAAGCGGCCCTGATCCTCATCCCGCGCGGCCCGGCCCGAGAGCACGAGACGCGCCTGCGACCAGTCGTCGAAGCCGCACTCGGCGGCGACGAGATTGAGGGCCTGGCGGTGCCGCCAGTCACGCGGCGGCGGCCAGCCCCGGCGGCGGCCATACCGCTCGGCGGCGGCCAGCGGCCCACCTTCGCCGGCCTGCAGCGCCTTCAGCCGCAGGCGGGCGCGGACCTTCAGTTCGCGCAGCAGCGCGTCACCGGGGGAATCGGTTTTCGGGAGTGACCCGGACATGACTCTCTCCTTGTTCGCGTTCGGCTGGCCCGCTGCTTGCCAACGACAGGATGGTCACGACCGATGTTCAACGAAATGCAGGGTGAGAGCCTCTTGTGCGGGACGGCGCCCCTGCGCGCCGGGCGACCCGTCTACGCGCGCCGCGCGCGCGATGCAAGCCCCGCATCGGCAGTCGCAGCGCTATAGTGCCGCCCTTCCCCTGCGCCTCCGCGCGACCGTCATCCCGAATTCCGGAACCCGCCCGCGTGACCGCATCGCCCGCCACTCCTTCGCCCTATCGCTGGCTGGTCCTGGCCGGCGTGTGGAGCGTGTATTTCTGCTTCGGCCTGACCGCGACCAGCCTGGCGCCGCTGGTCGGCCCGGTGACCCGCGATCTGGGCCTGTCGCACACCGCCATGGGGGGCGTGCTGGGGATCTGGCAGCTCGTCTTCATCGTCTCGGCGATTCCCTGCGGCAGCCTGCTCGACCGGATCGGCGCCCGGCGGGCGCTGTTGCTCGGTGTCCTCGCGATCGCCGCCTCGGGCTGGCTGCGCAGCCAGGCCACCGACGCGCTCTCGCTCTATCTGGCGGTCGCGCTGTTCGGGCTCGGCGGGCCGATCGTCTCCACCGGCGCGCCCAAGGTGATCGCCCGCTGGTTCGAGGGCCCCGAGCGCGGGCTCGCCATGGGGCTCTACATCACCGGACCGAATCTCGGCGGGATCGCCGCCCTCACCCTCACCAATGCCGTGATGCTGCCGCTGCTCGACGGCGACTGGCGCCTGCTGCTGACGCTCTGGGCGCTGGTCACGCTTGCCGCCGGCACGGGCTGGCTCCTGATCGCCCACCTCCCGGCGATCCGCCGGCGCGACGACCAGAGCGAGGCGGTATCCGCAAGGGTCCCGCAGCGCGAGGTACTGGGCGAGCTGCTGCGGCTGCCGGTGGTGCCGGTGATGCTGGCGGTCGCGGTCGGCATCTTCGCCTTCAACCACGGGGCGACACACTGGCTGCCGGAACTGCTGCGCCATGGCGGGATGAGCGCCAGCGAGGCCGGATACTGGGCCGCACTGCCGACCTTCGTCGGCATTCTGGGTGCCCTCGTCATTCCGCGGCTGGCGACGCCGCCGCGCCGCCTCGCCATTCTCGCCCTGCTCTGTCTCGCCGGCATCGCGGCGACGCTGGCGCTGCTGCAGGGCTCCCCCGGCGTGCTCACGGCCGGGCTGATCCTGCAGGGCATCGTGCGATCGTCGATGATGACGGTCGCCCTGCTCGTGCTGGTGGAAACCCCGGGCGTCGGCGCCGAACGGGCGGGCACGGCAAGCGGCCTGTTTTTCGCCGCGGCCGAGATCGGCGGCGCCGGCGGTCCCTTCGCCGTCGGTCTGCTCTACGACATGACGGGCGGGTTCGACGCCGGCCTGCTCCTGCTCTGCGTTGTCTGCGCCCTGATCCTCGCCGGTGTCGGCGTGCTGCGACGGATCATGCCGGCACCGGCCTGAGACTTTATTGCGAATGGTTCGCATTATTCTTGCGCCCTCGACCTCCAGCCGCTAATGATAATGAGTTGCAAGAACATGACGCGCGATGGCGGCGTTGCACAGGGAGCAGATCCATGGCCGAAGCGGCTTTCCTCCACGATCGGGCAGTCGAGCCGGGTGCCTATGAAGGGTTCGTCCGCACCGGACCCGTCGGCACCGAGCCAGTTGGCGTACACACCCCGGCAGAACCGGCCGGGACATCCGGAGACAGGGGCTGGCGGCCCCTCGCCTCCGATCCCGATGTGCGGATCCTGGTCCGCGACCTGGTGCCCACGGCGAGCGACATCCTCGATGGGCGGCAGCCGGCGGGGATCGGCATTTCGCTGCTGCTGGAAGGCGGGCTGACGGCGGCGGTCGCCGATCTGGCCCTGGACCAGGCGGTCGGGGCGGACCGCGCCGCCCGGGGTCTCGCCTGGAACGCCACCCGGACCTCGCGCTTCCGGCATGTCCCCGCCCCGCGCCGGCGCCTGCGGCAGGTCGCCATCCTGCTGTCCCCGGAAGCCCTTGACCGGCGGGTGCCGGTCGGCGGCGCGGTCGCGCGCTTCCGGGCAAAGGATCTCGCCAAGTCGGACTGGCGGCCGACCGAACACACGGTCCAGCTTGCCGAACGCCTGCTGGCGATCCCGGCCACGGTCGCCTTTCCCGACAGCCTGCATCTCGAAAGCTTTGTGCTCGGCATCGTCGCCGAGGCGCTTTCCCAGATCGGCGGCGACCAGGATCCGCTGTTCGCCGCCCACGGTACCTCCCGCGACGTCCGCCGGGCCAAGCGGGCGCGGGATTTCATCGACGCCCATATCGACGAGCCGATCACGCTGGAGCGGGTCGCCCGCGAAGCCGGCATGAGCATCTCGACCCTGCAGCGGGCCTTCCGCGGCACCACCAACATGACAGCGGTCGAATATCTGCGCCGGCGCCGGCTGGACCGGGCGCGCGACCTGCTGCGGCGCGGCGCGATCGGCATCGCCGCGGCCGCGCGGATGGCCGGCTACTCCAACACCGCGAACTTCTCCACCGCATTCAAACGGCAGTTCGGCACTCCACCCTCGCGCTGCAGGACCTGATCAGCCGGCGGCCCGCTCGTCCCCGCCGCGGGCCGATAGATAGCCGGGCACGGGCGTTTCCGGCCTCCCGGCGGGGTCGGGCAGCGGCGCGCCGGCCTGCAGGGCGAGCGGCAGCACGCCGGCCCAGTGCGGCAGCGCCATGTCCGCCTCGTCGTCCACCGGCGGCCCGGCGCGGCGCTTGAGCGACGCTTCGCGAATGGCGATCCGCAACACGCCCGTGGCGCGCAGTTCCTTCGCGGTCGGCGGTCGGCAATCCCGCCAGCGCCCGCGCACGATCTGCTCGGTGATGACCTCCAGCGCATGCGCCTTGTCCCGCTCCGGCACCGGCTCGGCGACGCCAAGCACCATGACCGAGGCATAGTTGACCGAATGGTGGAAGGCCGAACGGGCCAGCACGATGCCCTGCAGTTCGGTGACCGCCAGGCTGACGGGCACGCCTTCCCCGAGATGACGGACCAGGCGGCTGGCGGCCGAGCCGTGCACGTAGAGCGTTGCGCCCTCGCGGCCGTAACAGGTCGGCAGCACGAAGGGCTGCTCGTCGACGACGAAGCCGAGATGGCAGAGAAACGACCGGTCGAGCACGGCGGCGATCGCCTCGAGGTCATGGGCTCCCCGGTCGGGACGACGCTTCAGCGTGGTGCGGGCGGTCTTCAGGGCGTCACTCATGTCGTTCTCCAGGCTGGACAGCGCCACCCTGACCGGAATATTGGCATGCCTGAAGCACCACTTTTCAGGAATTCAAAGGTGCCAATATGCTGTTCCGTCCCGAGCCGGGCGAGCCGGTCTATGCCCAGCTCTACCGCCGCCTGCGCGATTCCATCCTGAGCGGCGCCCTGCCTCCCGACAGCCGGCTGCCGGCCAGCCGGGAACTGGCCCGGGATTCCGGCCTGTCGCGTAACACCGTGCTTCTGGCCTACGAACAGCTCGGCGCGGAGGGATACGTGGAAGGCCGGCGCGGCGCGGGAACCTTTGTCGCCCGGGACCTGCCGGATCCGCCGCCGCCGCGTCGACCGGCAGGCGGATCGTCGGCCGACAGCCGGCCGCCGGCGCCGCGGCTTTCCGCCTATGCCGGCCGGGTGCAGGGGCCCTGGGCGCCGCAGATGCGTCCGACCCCGGCGCATATCCGCTTCGACTTCCGCTATGGCCTGCCCGACCTTGGCGACTTTCCGCAAACCGTCTGGCGCCGACTGGTCGCCCGCCATGCGGTCGATCCCGACAACCGGGCGGCGCACTATGCGCCCACGGAGGGCCTGCCCGCGCTGCGCCAGGCCATCGCCGACTATCTGCACCGGGCCCGCGGCGTCACTTTCGGCGCCGAGGACGTCCTGATCGTCAACGGCTCGCAGCAGGGCCTCGACCTGATCGCCCGGCTGCTGGTCGACCCGGGCGACCCGGTGCTGATCGAGGAGCCCCACTATCTCGGCGCCCGCGAGGTCTTTGCCGCCACCGGCGCGCGGCTGCTGGCGGCGCCGGTCGACGACGAGGGCCTGGACATCGCCACGGCCGGTCCCCGGGCCGGCGCGGCGCGGCTGGTCTACACCACCCCCTCGCACCAGTTTCCCACCGGCGCGGTGATGCCGCTGGCGCGGCGGCTGGCGCTGCTGGACTGGGCCCGGGCCCAGGACGCCTACGTCATCGAGGACGACTACGACAGCGAGTTCCGCTATGGCGGCCGTCCGGTCGAGGCGGTGCAGGCGCTCGATCGCGACCGGCGGGTGATCTATCTCGGCACCATGTCGAAGACGCTGTTTCCCGCCCTGCGGATCGGCTTCCTCGCCGTGCCCCCGGCCCTGCGCGCGCCGGCAATCGCGCTGAAACATGTCTGCGACCGGCATACGCCGACCCTGACCCAGGCGGCGATCGCCGACTTCATCGCCGAAGGGCATTTCGAGCGGTATGTCCGGCGCGCCCGCACCCGCAACGCGCGTCGGCGCGAGGCCATGCTGGAGGCCCTCGGGCGACACTTCGGATCGCGGGCCCGGATCCAGGGCTCGAATGCCGGCCTGCACCTGATGCTCTGGTTCGACGACACGCCCGCCGAGGCGGTGCCGGCCATGGTGGCGGCGGCGGCCGAGGCCGGGGTCGGGGTCTACCCCCTCACGCCCTACTATCAGGGCACGCCGCAGGCTGCCGGCCTGCTGCTGGGCTACACCGCGATGGACGAGGCCGCGATCGCCCGGGGCATCGACCTGCTGGCCGGGGCGATCGCAAGAGCGGCCTGAAGGCGGTCAGCCGGCGAGACTGTAGCGGACCACATCCTCCGCGGCCGAAACGCCCTTCAGCCGCGCCCGTTCGCGGCGTCCGACATAGCCCGCCTCGCCCAGCAGCGCCGGCACGTCGCCTTCCTCGTGCATGCTCCGCGTGATGCAGATATCGCCCGCATCCGCCATGCCCTGCACGCGGGCGGCGATGTTCACGGTCTGGCCGAAATAATCCACCGTGTTGCCGGCATTGATGGCGAGCGCCGGCCCGGCATGCAATCCGACCTTTAGGCCGACCTCGTCGCCACGGCCTTCCCGTTCCAGCGTCCGCATCGCCGCCATCATCTCCACCGCGGCGCGTACCCCGTCCCGGCCGTGCGGAAACGCCGCCATGACGGCATCGCCCATGGTCTTGATCATCGCGCCCTCGTGTCCGCGCACGGCCTGCTTCAGGGCGATGAAATGATCCTGAACCAGTCGGTAGGCGGCGAGATCGCCCTGGCGGTCATAGAGCGCGGTGGATCCCTTCAGGTCGGTAAACAGCAGGGTGATGCTGCGCAGTTTCAGATTGAGATCCGGCGCCAGCTCGGAGAGCGCGAAACTGTCCCGGAAGGTCTGGTTGTTGATCAGGCTCTTGCCGGTCAGGCGGGGGCCGAACTCGGGCGGACCGCCGGCCATCACCTGTCCGATCTTCGCCATATCGAGGCGGAAGGCCCGGACCCAGACGGTCTCCTCGCTGGCGTTGGTCACGGCAATCTCCACCGTTCCGGCCGTCAGTGGAAGTTCGCGCTCGGAAAAGCCCTCGGGCGAGAGGGTGGTCCGGTGGATCATCGCGCCGGCCTTTCCGTCCCCGCTCACCGGCAGTTCCGCGCCGGCGTGAATGTCCAGGCAGGCAAGGCGATAGTACTCGCCGGGGGCGGCCCGGAACCGCAGCACGCCGGTCTCACCCGGGGCCAGAAGCGCGTCGGCCACCTTGTTTTCAAGGTGATAGTCCCGCATGGCCGCACGGTACGGATAGGAGGCGGAAACGTGATAGCGCATGTGCGTGGCGAAATCGGCATGCCGGTCGAACCGCACATCCGGGCGCGCGAACGCGAACGTCACCTCGACCGTATCGTCGAGGGCCGCAGGCACTTCCTTGTTGCACAAACGGCAGAGCAGTTCGTGCGCGGCCATGCCGTCGATCCGCGGCGCGCTGTGGGTAATGGCGCCGCAGAGCGGACAGACCGAGCCCCATTCCAGATCGAACAGGCCGTGCTTCGCGCCGCGGACGAAGAGGTCGACCGCGGTCTGCGGCGACAGCGACGCGGCTTCGGCAAAAAGCAGCGGATTGATGCGGGCGGCCGCCGGCCCGTCAAGGCGGGCAAGGTGATCGGAGAACCGCTGCAGTTCCCGTTCATCGCAACCGACCTCGGCGGCGACGGTCGACAGCAGGGAATCCACCGCGTTCATCTCCACCCTCCGTTTTCGCCTCTCCCTTGACCATGTGCGAACGAAGATGCCGGCAGACAAGGGACAAGGTCGGTCCGCGTGCCCTCCCGATCGCGACGGCGGCGCCAGCCTGCGAAGCGCTTCCCGGATTCAGCGCAGCTTCGGATTGAGGATGTCGCGCAACCAGTCGCCCAGCAGGTTGACCGCCAGCACCAGCACCACCAGGGCGATCGCCGGGAAGAAGGTGATCCACCACAGGCCGGAGAACAGGTATTCGTTGCCGACCCGGATCAGGGTGCCCAGCGACGGCGTGGTCGGCGGCACGCCCTGGCCCAGGAAGCTGAGCGTCGCTTCGGCGATGATCGCCAGCGCGAGACCGATGGTGGCGATCACCAGCACCGGACGCATGATGTTCGGCAGGATGTGACGCGCCATGATCACCACCGGCTGCAAGCCGATCACGCGGGCCGCCTGGATGTATTCCCGGCCGGATTCGACCAGGGTGGCGCCGCGCGCGACCCGGGCGAATTGCGGCCAGTCCGACAGGCCGATGGCCAGGATCACGACATAGATCGCCAGTTCGTCGCGCAGTTCCGGCGGCAGCACCGAGCGCAGGATGCCGTTGATCAGGATCGCGGTGAGAATGCCGGGAATGGTGAGCTGCACGTCGGCAAGCCGCATGATCACGCCGTCGACCCAGCCCCCCAGATAGCCAGCCATCACGCCGAGCGCGACGCCCATCACGGCGCCCAGCGCCACGGCGGCGAAACCCACCAGCAACGAGATCCGGCTGCCGTACATCAGGGTCGAGAGCATGTCCCTGCCCTGGTTGTCGGTGCCCAGCAGATATTGCGGATTGCCGCCCTCGACCCAGACCGGCGGCAGCTTGCCGTCCCACAGCGAGATCTGGGAGGGATCGAAGGGATCGAACGGCGCCAGCAGGGGCGCGAACAGCGCGGTCAGCACGCACAGCGCCGTGACCAGCGCGGCGACCATCACCAGCGGCGAACGCAGGAAGGAATGGGTGATGTCGCTGTCCTTCACCCGGAACCAGAAGCCGGATCCGGCGGGACTCGCGGAATTGTCGGATTTGCCCATGGTCCTTCCCTCAGCCCGCGTCCGCCTGCAGGCGGGGATCGACGACGAAATACAGCACGTCGACGATCAGGTTGATGCTGACGAAGATGATCGCGACCAGGCACAGATAGGCCGACATGATCGGGATATCGACGAAGTCCACGGCCTGGATGAACATCAGGCCGGTGCCGGGCCACTGGAATACGGTTTCGGTGATCACCGAGAAGGCGATCAGGCCGCCGATGTTGAGACCGACGATGGTAATGACCGGAACCAGGGTGTTGCGCAGGGCATGGCCGAAATTGATCACGCCCTCGCTGAGGCCGCGAGCGCGGGCGAACTTGATGTAGTCGGTGCGCATCACTTCCAGCATCTCCGCGCGCACCAGCCGCAGGATCAGGGTGAGCTGGAACAGGCTCAGGGTCAGCGCCGGCAGGATGATCGACCGCCAGCCGTCGAAGGTCAGGAAACTGGTGCGCCAGGGTCCGATGTCCACGGCGCCCGCCCGTCCCGACGAGGGCAGCCAGCCCAGGTGCACGGCGAACAGGTAGATCAGGCCGATGCCGATGATGAAGGTCGGCAGCGAGACCCCGACCAGCGAGACGGTCAGGATCGCCCGGCTGATCCAGCTTTCCCGGGCGATGCCCGTGAATACCCCCAGTGGTATGCCGACCCCCAGCGCGATGATCGCCGAGATCAGCACCAGTTCGATGGTCGCCGGCAGCCGGCTGGCGATCATCGTCGAGACCGAGCGCTTGGTCCGGTAGGAAATGCCGAAATCGGCCTGCAGGGCGTTGCCGAGGAAGCGGACATACTGGACGACGAAGGGATCGTTCAGGCCCAGCTTGTCGCGGATCATCGCCCGCGTTTCGAGCGTGGCCTCCTGGCCGACCATGTTGTCGACGGGATCGCCGACGAAGTTGAACAGCGAGAACGAGATGAAGGAGACGATCGCGATGACGACGATCGCCTGCAGCAGACGCCGGGCGATGAACGAGAACATGGGCGAAACCGGCCGATCAGCGGGTGGCGATGGGAAAACGCATGCCTGAAACGGCAGCGGGCGGTCCCGAGGGACCGCCCGCGCCGGCTTGGCCGACTACTTCATGACTGCCCAGCGGAACTGCGGGGAGTCGTTCGGCATGATCGGCATGTCGAGCTTCTCGGACATGCCCCAGGCGATCACCTGGTGGTGGATCGGCAGGTAGACGACGTCGTTCTTCACGATCGACCAGGCTTCCGCGATCATCTTGTCGCGCTTGGCGAGGTCCGTCTCCACGGCCATCGCCGCGGTCAGTTCGTCCACCCGGGCATTGGCGTAGCCCGTGCCGTTCCAGCTGCCCTTGCTGTCGAACAGGTAGCTGTAGACATAGTGGCTGTCGAGCGTCGGCACGCCCCAGCCCAGCATGTAGAAGTCGGTCACCCGGTTCTTGATCTTCGGGAAATGCTGGCTTTTCGGGATCGCCTCGAGGTTCACCTTGATGCCGACCTTGGCCAGCATGGCGACCGCCGCCTGGCAGATCTTCTCGTCGTTGTTGTAGCGGTTGTTCGGGCAGTCGAGACGGATCTCGAAACCATCCGGATATCCCGCATCGGCGAGCAGCTTCTTGGAGGCGGCAGGATCGAAGGGCCGGCGCGCGTCCAGATCCTTGGTGTAACCGTGCACGCCCGGCGAGGTGATGATGCCGGCCGGGAAGCTGAGGCCTTCCATCACAACGCGCTGGATCGCGTTGACGTCCAGCGCCTGGTACATGGCCTGGCGCACGCGCTGGTCGGCCAGCGGGTTCTTGCCCTTGATGTTGGAGCTGCGCAGCTCGGCCACGCCCTGGTCCATGCCGAAGAAGATGGTGCGGATCTGCGGAACCTTCACGGTCTTCAGGCCGGCGGCGCCGTCGATGCGCGCCAGATCCTGCAGCGGCGGATCAAGCACGAAGTCGACCTCGCCCGACAGCAGGGCCGCGACGCGGGTCGCGGCGTTCTTGATCGGGCGGTATTCGATGGTGTCGACATTGCCCTGGTGCGAGCTCCAGCCCCACCAGTTGGGATTGCGCTTGAGCACCGTCAGCTCGTCGGGCAGGCGCTTGTCGAGAATGAACGGGCCGGTGCCGTTGGTGTTGCGGACGGCGTAGTTCTCCTCGCCGGCCTCGAAATCCTGCGGGCGCACCACGTCGTGCTTCTCCGCCCAGCCCTTGTCCATGATGTAGACGTTGGTGATCTCGTTGGGCAGGATCGGGTTCGGACCGTCGGTCACGAACTGCACGGTGTGCTTGTCGATGACCTTGATTTCCTTGATCGACTTCACCTGCTCCTGGAAGTCGGAGGCCTTGTCCTGGGCCCGGCGTATCGAGAACACGACGTCCTCGGCGTCGAACTCGGCGCCGTCATGGAACTTCACGCCCTTGCGCAGGTTGAATTCCCAGATATTGCCCGGCTTCGGGCCCCAGGTCTCGGCGAGCGCGCCTTCCAGCACCATGTTCGGGTCGCGCCGCACCAGCGGCTCGTACATCTGCGAATTCATGGTCGAGGTCGGGCCCTCGTTCTGACCCTGCGGATCCAGGGTCAGGGCGTCGCCCTGGCTGGTCCAGCGCAGGGTGGTCTCCGCCAGTGCGGCGGTGGACAGCATCGTGCCCGCAACGAGCGCGACGAGTCCGTGCTTCAGTACCGTCATGATGAGATTACTCTCCCTGATGTGCGAGCGGGATATCGTCTGCCCGCGCTGTCGCGCCGCCATCGGGCGCGACTTTGGGCGCACCTTAGGCGCGGCTTTTTGACCGCGCAAGCCGACAAAAAAACCAATATCCGGGATCAGGGGGCGAAAGTCAGACGCCCCGATTTCCGCATCGCCCGACGGTCCGAGGTTCAGGCCGCGGAGACCTCGACCCGGCAGGAATTGTAGGTCAGCGCCCCGCACGGCGAGGCCGCCGCCGCGGTCAGGGCATTGGCGGCGCCGCCCGTATCGGTGCCGTCCGCGCCCGGTGCGAACCAGGCGCCTTCCTTCAGGGAGACCACGCCCGGCGCTATTCCGTCGGTCACCCTGAGCGGCAACACCGTGGCGCCCGCGGGACTGGCGATGCGCACCCGCTGGCCGTCGGCGAGACCGCGCCGGGCGGCATCCTCGGGATGCATCCACAGATCGTCGGGATCGACCCGCGCCAGCTTCGGCTGGTTGCCATGCACGGAATGGGTGCGGGCCCGCGACTTGGCGCTGCACAGCAGCAGCGGGTAGTCCGGCGGTGCTGCCGGTTCCTGCCATGTGGGCACCGCGGGGATCGGACCCTGGCCGCAGGGATCGGGATCGCGGGCCAGATCCGGGCAGAAGACCTCGATCTTCCCCGAGGGCGTCGAGAAGGGAAAGGTCTCGGGTTCGCGGATCTCCCGGGCGAAGGCGACGGCGTCCTCCGGCGCGGGGAAGCGCGCCACGCCCTGTTCGCGGAAGGCCTCGAAATCGTCCACCGCGCCGGCCGTCAGTTCGCGCAGCCAGGCTTCCTCGCTCTTCTCCGCATAATTGGCGATTCCCACGCGATCGGCGAGCGCGGCGAAGATGTCGAAGTCGTTGCGGCATTCGCCCACCGGATCGATCGCCTGGCGCATGTAGATCGCGTAGTGCCCGGCGCCGGCCCAGGGCGTGTGCACGTCGTTGCGTTCCCAGAAGGTCGTCGCCGGCAGGACGATGTCGGCATGGCGCACCGTCGGGGTCAGGAAATGATCCTGGCCGACGATGAACTCCACGTTCTCAAGGCCGGCGGCAATGCCCGGCGCGTCGGGGCACTGGTTGAAGATGTCGCCGCCGGCGGAATAGATCAGCTTGATGTCGGCGGGATAGCCGCCGGCCCGGCCGCGCCTGAGCAGGTCGGCGAGCAGGCCCGTGGCGACCCGCGCCTCGGGCAGCGGATCGGCGCCGGACGGCAGCATGGCGATGCCCGCCCGGCCGGTGGCGCCGTTGCTGACGCCGGAACTGCCGCCGGGCACGCCGACATTGCCGGTGATTGCCGCCAGCGCGTAGGCGGCGCGATGGAACTGCTCGCCATGCGCCGTGCGCCCGGGCGCGTAACCGCACTGCAGGGCCGCCGGCCGGACGGTGGCGAAGTCGATCGCCAGTTGCCGCAGCAGCTCGGCGGGAATGCCGGTGATCGCCGCGGCCCATTCCGGGTTCTTCTCGACCCCGTCGGTCTCGCCCGAAAGATAGGCCCGCCAGGAAGATCCGGCCGGCGCATCCGCAGGCAGGCCGGCCTCGTCGAAGCCCAGCACATGCCGGTCGCAATAGGCCTGGTCGTGCAGCCCCTCGGCGACGATGGTCTGCGCCATCGCCAGCAGCGCCGCGGTGTCGGTACCGGGGCGAATGAAGATGTGCTCGTCGGTGAGCTGCCGGCTGGATCGTGTACGGCGGGGATCGACGCAGACGATCCGGGCGCCCGCGTCGCGCGCCGCCTTCAGGTAGGCCATGGTGCCGGTGCCGAAGGTGCCGTCGCCGGGCGACCAGCCCCACATCACGATCAGCCTGGAATTGACGTAGTCCGTGGGCTCGCGGCCGGCCGCCTTGTAGGGCGTGCGCGGACCGTAGGTGCGGTTGACCGCGAAGATCTCGGCCTCGCAGGACATGTTCGACCACAGGTCGGTACAGCCGCCGAAGCGGTGCAGGAAGCGCTTGGCCGCGGCCCGGCCGTGCAGCACCGACAGGCTGCCCGAACGCGAGGCGTCGAGGATGGCGGCATTGCCCCAGGTCTCGCGCACGCGAAGGAGTTCGCGGGCGACCGTGTCCAGCGCCTCGTCCCAGGAGATGCGCTCGAACTGTCCCGAGCCGCGCGGGCCGGTGCGCCGCAGCGGATGGGTCAGCCGGTCGGGATGGTAGACCCGTTCGGGCTGGCCGATGCCCCGCGCGCAGGCGGGCAGCGGCGGATGGTCGGGATCCCACGGCCTGGCATCGGTCGAGATGCGGACGATCCTGCCGTCGGCGACATGCGCGTTGACGACGCAGCGCCCGCCGCAATTGTGGCCGCAGGTGCTGGTGACGACGGTTTCCCCGTCGCGACCCGCCGGGCGCGGCGCCTCGTAGACCGTGCCGCCGGCCGCGCGGAACCGGTCCTGTTCGCTTCGAACGTTCATGCCGCCAAGTCTAGCGCGCTTTGCGGTCGGACAGAACGACGCTGCTCGAAGTGTGCCGGGTATCGCCCGGCGCCCGCGGCGGGGCCGGACGATGGCGCTCAGGCGGACAGGAGAGACGACATGGCGAAAGCGCCCAGCATGGCCTCCAGCCGCGCCGGGGGAACCGGCGCGCCACCGTCGCGGGCGAGCGCCGCCGTCAGTCCGGCGCGGTCATGCCCGCCGTCGAGCAGCGGCGCGAGACGGTGCGCGAGGGGATCGTCCAGCAGCACCGGGCGATGGCGGAAATTGGTGACCGCTTCGCCGCGGGCCGACTGCCGGCGCGCGAGCCGGGTCAGCAGCGGCCGCTCGGGCACGTCGGCAAGGAAGTCCGGCGCGCGCGGCGCCAGTTCCACGAGGTTGCGGACCGCAAGGTCGAAGACGAGCTGGCGAACCTCCTCAGGCGCCGGACTGGCAGCCAGAAGATCGTGCAGCGCCAGCCCCCCCGGGCCGGCCTGCACGATCACCCGCAACGCCGCGACGGCGGCCGGCGCGCGCAGGCCGACGCGCACCGATCCGAGCTGGAAGAAGGTTTCGCCCGTGGCGGCGGCGTGCGGATCGGCGGTTCCCTCCGCGCTGACCCAAAGCGTATCGAGGGCCGTCGGCACCAGGTCGCGGTCGAGGCGATGGTTGGCGCCGCACAGCAGGCTCTCGCGCAGGCTGCGGTTGAGCCAGAAATCGAGGGCCTGCTCGCGTTCGACGATGTCGCCGTCCTCGCCGAACGGCAGGTGCAGACCGGCGGGACGGTTTTCCGCGCGGCTGACGCTGAGATTGCTTTCGGACAGCCATTGCAGGCCGGCCTCGCCGGCGGCGGCCGCGAAGTCGCGGAACCAGACCGGCCGGTTCTCGTGTTCCAGCAGATCGTGCAGCAGGAAACTGTCGTCCAGCGCCGCAACCCGTTCGGCCTCCTGCGCCAGCACGGCGCCATAGGCCTCGCCGCCCTGCTGGTTCTCGCGCAGGCGCTCGAGCGCGCTGCGCGCGGCGATACAGCGGGCGCCGGGATCGGCAATGCCGGCGGTCGCCTGCTGCATCAGGGAGCGCACGATGCCGCGCAGGTGCCAGCCGGGATGGCAGTTGTAGCTGACATAGGCGACGCCGCGGGGGGCAAGCAGGCGGGCGACGATGTCCAGCAGCACCGCCTGCACCCTCTCGGGCACCCAGGAATAAAGCCCGTGGGCGATGATGTAGTCGAAGCGTCCCAGCCGCAGCGGCCAGTCCGGCTCGGTCACGTCTCCCGCCTCCAGGCGCAGGTTGTCCAGCCCTGCGGCGGCGGCGTCCTGGCGGGCGAGCGCGATCTGCCGCTCGGAAAGATCGAGACCGACACATTCGGCCCGCGGCAGGTGGGCGGCGAGCGGCAGCAGGTTGCCGCCGGTGGCGCAACCCAGTTCGAGAATGCGCGCGGTCTCCACCGGCGCGGCCGCGAGGCCGTGCAGATGGGCCAGCACGCACAGCCGGTCCGGATGCGACTGCGGCACCGGCTGCGCCGTGTAGGGCACGCCGTCGTAGCTTTGCTGGAGCGCGAGCGCTTGCGTCATGGCCCGCATGGTTAACCGCCAGGACTTGCCGGCCGGTTAACGCCGGAAAACGGCCGCGGCGTCAGGCCACCCGGTTGAGCACGCGGGCGCGGATGGTGCCCGGCAGGGCCCGGATTTCCTGCACCAGGTCCTGGGCGTTCGCCACCGCGCCCTCGGCATCCAGCACCACGTAGCCGATCTCGCCATCGGTCTGGTAGTACTGCGCCGCGATGTTGAGGTCGTGGCCGGCAAACACCGCGTTCAGGCGGCCCAGCTCGCCCGGCAGGTTGCGCTGGACCTGGATGAAGCGGGTTCCCGCCGGCCGGACAGGCAACTGCACCGCCGGGAAGTTCACCGCGCCGGCGGTCGAGCCGACGTCGGAATACTCCACCAGCTTGCGCGCCACCTCCTCGCCGATGCGTTCCTGCGCCTCCTCGGTCGAGCCGCCGAC
>JBGTSP010000031.1:0-25716 GCA_041940205.1 Alphaproteobacteria bacterium | reverse complement strand
AACAATCAAAATTATGGTAAAGGATGAGTCAATGTTTACAACTCTTAAAAGCTATACCTTTAAACTTTAAATGTGCATATTTTTATCTAGTGTATCCTAATTATTACAGTAAACAATGTTTATTATAGGGACCCCCCCCCCCCCCGCAGACGTACGCGCTACATGGGCACTTCGCGGCGGCCGATGCGGCATGGGTCAAGACGGTGACCACCTATGTCACCGGGCCGATCGGTCAGATTTTCCTGCGCCTGCTGTTCATGCTGGTCATCCCGCTGCTCTTCTCCGCGCTGGTTGTCGGGATCGCCGAAATGGGCGAGATCGCCGCACTGAAGCGGGTCGGATTGCGCACCTTGTTCCTCACCATCTGCGTGTCGACCATCGCGGTGATCGTCAGTCTGTTGCTGGTGAACCTGTTGCAGCCGGGAGCGGGCGTCGATCGTGCCGAGGCTCAGGCGCTGCTGGCCGCATCGGGCGACAGCGCCGGCGCGATCCTCGAACGCACTGCGACCACGCCCAGCGGGGTCGAGGCGATCCTGAACATCGTCCCCAGCAACATCGTCGCCGCAATGACCGCGAACGACATCCTCGCGATCATGTTCTTTGCCCTGTTCTTCGGCATCGGCCTGCTGTTTATCTTCGCCAACCTGCTGCTGGGCCTGTACCGGCCGGACAGCGGGCGCATCCTGTTCGACGGCCGCGACGCCGGCGCGTTCTCGCTGCGCAGTCTGCGCCAGCAGATCGGCTATGTCTCGCAGGAGGCCGAGCTGTTCCACGCCAGCATCCGGGAGAACATCCTTATGGGCCGACCGGAAGCCGACGCGGCGACCTTCGAGGCGGCCGTGCGCGCCGCCCATGTGGACGATTTCGTGCGCACGCTGCCCGAGGGCTACGACACCATCGTCGGCGATCGCGGCGTGAAACTGTCGGGCGGCCAACGCCAGCGCATCGCCATAGCCCGTGCCCTGCTGCGCCGGCCGGCGCTGTTCATCTTCGACGAGGCGACGAGCGCGCTCGATCGCGATTCCGAAGCGTTCATCCAGCAGACAATCAACGAGATCGCCCGCGATGCCACGGTGCTGATCATTTCGCACCGCCCGGCCGCCGTGCGCGATGCCGACCGGATCTACCGGCTTGACGGCCGAGGCGGCGTGGCGATCGTCGATCGCGCCGAGCAGACCGATCTGGCGAACTGACGGACGAGAGATAGGATACGGCCATGACCGTCACCACCCGCATCATGAAGCTGGGTTCCGCCGTGTGCGAAAAGTTCGACCTGCCGCAGAGGTCGCTCTACCAGGGCCTGCGTGCCGCCCGCATGGCGCGGCATCCCGGCGAAACGCTGCGCCGCCGGCGCGACATCGCGACCCGGCTTTCCGGCAGCGCCTGGGCCGGGTTCATCGACCCGCAGGCCGGTTACCGCGCCTTCGGACCGGCCGAACTGCCGGGCCAGGCGGAGGCCTTGGCGGCCTGTCGCGAGATCTGGGCCCGCGAGGAGGCGAACGCGCCGGACGGACACGACAACAAGCCGTTTCTGCGCAATGTCATGCAGCGCGACGATCTCGAGCGCCATCCTGCGCTGATCGCGTTCGCGCACAGCGCGCCGGTCGTCGAGGCGATCACCGGCTATCTCGGCAGCCTGCCCTATCTCAACGCCATCGGCCTCTATCACTCGCCCGCCAACGACACGACCCGCTCGAGCCAGCTCTTCCATCGCGACGCCGACGACTTCACGCAGATCAAGTGCTTCGTCTACGTGCATGATGTCGGCACCGCCAACGGCCCGTTCACACTGGTGCCCGCCGACAGTTCGGCGGCGATCGGCCGTCGTCTCGGCCACAGCTTCAAGGCGCCGCGCCTGGAGGACGCGCAGATCGGCGATGCGCCGGTGGTGGAGATGGCCGGACCGGCCGGTACCGGGTTCTTCGTCGACACCTCGCGATGCCTGCATTTCGGCAGCCGGGCCCGCGGCGGCGATCGCCTGGCCTTCATGTTCCAGTACACGACCTGGCCGAACGTCAGCCTGGAGACCGACAAGCAGGGCCGCACCGGGCGGCCGATCCTGAATCCGCCGCAGCCGTCCTTCTGAGGACCGCTTCAGTCGCCGCCGCCGCGACGTCCGCGGCAGCAGTAGTACACGCGCTTGTAGGTCGCTCCGTAGCGCAGCGCGGGCAGCGCCCGCATGGCATAGGCGACGAACGGCGCGAGCAGGCCGAGCCGGCGGCCGACCAGGGCGCCGTAGCGGGTCTTCTCGACGCTGTCGAAGGCCTCGCCCAGCAGGGCGTCGATCTCGCCTTCGTAGGGAAGGTTTCGCTGGGTGATGTTGAAGATCAGGGTGCCGCCCCCGTTGGTCATCGCGATCAGGCTGCGCACCGCCGACACGGTCTGCTCGACCTGAAAATGCTTGTTCACGAACACCTGCACGCACATCACGACATCGCCGGAAAGCCCGTCGAGCTCTTCCAGCCGGCCGGGACGGATCTCGGCGTCCGGGTAGCGCTCGAGCGCCCGGCGAAGGCGGTCCCCGTCGACGTCGACGGCGATGTAGCGACCGGTGCGAAACAGCGGGCGGTTGCGCATGTCGCCGGCGCCGGCATCGATCCCCACCGCACCCGAGGTCTTGCGCATGTCGCGCTGCAGCAGCAGGTAAAGCAGCTGCTTGGCCGGCTCGCCGGAATAGCGGTACATCATTCAGTTCGCACCGTCTGTCGGGACGGCGAGCACCAGGCCCACCCCCATCTGCAACTTGCCCGGCAGGTCGTCCAGAACCAGAGCGGCCTCGAGCCCGTATCGCGGCAGCTCGTCGATGCGGGCGCTGAAATAGTCCAGGGCGACGATGCGGTCACGCCGGATGCCGGTGGCATTGAAGTCCCGCCAGGGCTCGATCATCACCACCGCCCGGCGGGCGACCCGGGCCATCTCGGCCATCGCCGCGTCGCGCACGCTCTCCATCTGCTCCAGGGCGAGAATGGAAAAGACGACGTCGAAACTGCCGTCGTCGAAGGGCAGGGCCGCGGCGTTGCCCTGACGGAAATCGATCCGCTTGTGCGCCGTCGGATCGCGCAGCGGCAGGGGCGCATGGCCGGCGATCCCTTCGCCGACCTCGTCTTCGCCCTGCAGGGCCCGGGCCGCCGAAACACCGGCTTCGGCCAGTTCGAGGCCGGCAAACGCGATCTGCGGCTGCAGCGCGGACAGGACGAACAGGTTGCGGCCGTTGCCGGCGCCGACTTCCAGCGCGTTTTCGGGCTCGAACGCCGCCAGCACGTCGTTCATCAGGCGCAGGTAGAGCCGCTTGAGCGCCTGGGCCTCGAGCAGCATCGGGGCCTCGCCCCACAGCACCGGGCTGGGGACCTGCGGTGCAGCGTCGCCGGTCAGGTCGTCCAGCGACCAGTGCTCTTCGTACTGCTCGCGCACGGAAGCGACGTTGCGGCGGAACAGCGCGCCGTTGAGCGCACGCCGCAGCCGGCGCAGGCGCCAGCCGCGCCGCTGCTTGCGCACCAGCGTCCGCCACTCCGGATCGTCGACCTCGAACCGGCGATGCAGGTGCGGCGCCAGTATTTCCTCGATCCCTTCACGGTCGGGAAACCGGCGGCGCAGCGCTTCGGAATCAAACATCGTAACCTCGTTGCGCCAGGTCGAGACCGGTCAGGTCGGCGACTCGGCGATTGCTCTCCGCATAGCGCCCTTCGGTCAGGCGGTCGATACGGGATTTCAGGTCCGCTTCCCATCGCCGCGCCAGGGTGGCCGGCAGCACCCGGTCCAGGCGGGTCAGCAGCGAGCCGCTGGGCCGGGCCAGAGCGGGCACGGCGAGGGGCGAATAGGCATTGGTCGAATCACGCGCCGTGAACGGGTTGAGCCGTCGCTTGGCCATGACGAGGCCGGCATTCAGCGACTGGTTGACTTGACGGGCGTCGGCGACATCGGGCTGCCTGGAGAGACCGGCATGGGCGGCAATGTCGGCGGCCACCCGTTCCGGCGTGCTGCGGATGTCCTCGAACGGCAGCACCATCACCCGGTCGCGCCCGAAGCGCTTCTGGTAGTAGGCAATCAGGCGATGGTAGGCGAGGTAGGCGAAACGGAACCGCGGCTGGCGCATGCGGCCGCGCTTCGGCGGATCGACATACTCCTCCAGCGGGAGCGCGCCGCCGGCCCAGACGTAGACCTTGTAGAAGGAGAGCAGCATCTCCTCCTGCCGGCGGATCACGATCAATATCCGGCTGTCGGGAAACACCGTGGCAAGCCGGTCGGCAATCTCCTTGGAATCGTATCCGCCGCTGTCGGGGTAGCCGGACAGCCGCTCGGCGCTGATCACCGGCACCTTGCCCTCCGCGGCAGCCCGAGCAAGGCCGTCGGAGAAGACGCGCGCCGCGGCGGCGGGGTCGAACTCGAGCGGATGCGGCGCCACAAGGGCCGGACTGACATCCTTCTTGCGGTCGAACGGCTGGACAAAGCCCGCCTCGGTGTTGGCGAACAGGAACCGCTGCAACCAGGTGGAGCCGGCACGATGATAGCCGATGTGCAGGAGCGGGTCGGACATCGGGCCGCTAACTAACATGCAGGCGGCATGAATTCCATCGATTCCCCAACGCCTTAACCGCGACCGGACGCCGCTTGACGCGGCCGGCGCCCGGGCGATACGTAACCCCGGATTCGGCCGCCCGCCGGCCCGCGCGGCCGAGATCCGGCAACGCCAGACACGACACGTATGACCCAGTATCTCGACACCGCCTCCACGCGCTATCGCCTGCTGCGCCGCTACGGCCAGATCTGCGGCGAACCGCTGCTGACCCGGCTGGCCCGCGCCGGCCGGCCGCGCCTTGCGGCTCGGCTGATGGCGCATCATTGCGTGCGCATCAAGCCCGCCGGTCCGGGCGGCGCCAGCCTGCTGTTCCTGCCCAAGCCCGGTTTCTCGGAGGACATCCGCGCCAGCGCCGGCCGCGATGCGCGCCTGGGCCTCGTCGCCATGGACCGGGGCCTGCTGAAGGCCGTCGCGGCCGCCTTCCTGCCGCCGGCGATCGACGACAATTACTACCGCAACGCCCGGGCCGAGCACGGCGCGCGGATGGATGCCTACCGCGCCTTCCTCGCGGAACTGTGGCCGGTGCTGCGCCGACGGCTTGGCGTGCGCGGCGTGCTGACCGGCAATTTCAGCTATTTCGCCGAGCAGGAACTGTGCGCGGTCGTCGACACCGCCGGCGACGCCTTCATCGCGATGCACAAGGAATGCCTGAAGACGCCGGGCCTGGAGCCGTTCTTCGAATACACCTACCGCGACCGGAAACTGCCGTTCGCGGGCCGGTTGATCACCGTCTACAACGAGATCGAACGCGGCATCCAGGTCGCCGCCGGCGTCGCGCCGGCCGAGCGCATTCATGTCACCGGCATGCCGCGCCTGGACGAGGTGCATCACTGGCGCGAGGGCCGGAACGGCGCCGGCGAACGGCAGCCGGGTCCGCCCCGGGTGCTGTTCATGTCGTTCAACGACCAGACCGGCGCACCGAAGATCCAGCACAAGGACGAGCGCGGCTGGGAGGACCTGCCGCCGGAATTCGACAATGTCGCCTTTCCGACGCTGGTCCGCGAATGCCATGCCGCCATGGTCGACCTGGCCCGCCTTCACCCCGAGATCGAGGTGCGGATCAAGACCAAGAATCACGCCGTGGCGCTGGCGACCATCGAAGAGGCGTTCGGGACCAAGGCCGACCTGCCGGCGAATCTGCACTTCATTCTCGGGGGCGATCCGTTTGCCCCGCTGACCGCCGCCGACGTGGTCTGCGCCTTCAACAGCACATCCATGTTCGAGGCGCTGGCCGCCGGCAAGACGGTGGTGCAGCCGCATTTCGCCGAGGCCGCCGATCCCCGGCTGAAGACCTTCATCGTCGATCTCGGGGCCGGCGCGCGGACCGCGGACAGCCGGGCGGCCCTGGTCGACCTGCTGGCGGCCACGGCGCGCGAACGGGCGGCCGCCGGGACCGGCGACGGACTGGCGCCCGAGGCGATGGCCTCGCTGCAGCACTGGACCGGCAATCCCGACGGCCGCGCCGGCAGGCGGACCGCCGACCTGATCGCCGAGAGCCTGGGCCTGGCGCCGAGCGCCCATGCCTGAACTCCTGTCGCGGCCGGCGCGCTGGCTGATCCTGCCGATCGAGACCAAGGTGCGGGAGTTCGAGGGCAAGCTGCTGCTGGCGGCCGCCGCCGCGGAGCGTGGCTGGCACGTGCTGCTGGGCGACCAGAACGAGCTGCTGACCCAGATCCGCCACCTGCCGCGCGGCCTCTATCTCGACAAGAGCGTCGCCCGCACCAAGACCGCGCACTTCCGCCGCCTGAAGCAGCAGGGCTTCGCGGTCGCCGCCTGGTGCGAGGAGGGGCTCGTCTATCTCAATCCGGAGATCTACCTGTCGCACCGGGTCGCGGAGGAATCGCTGGCCGAAGTGGCGGCCTTTCTCGCCTGGGGTCCGCGGCAGTGGCAGGACATGACGCGGGCCCTGCCAGCGTATGCCGGACGCATCGTCGCCACCGGCAATCCCCGGGGCGACGTGCTGCGGCCCGAACTGCGCGCCCTGCACCGCCGGCGGGTGGACTCGATCCGCGACCAGCACGGTCGCTTCCTGCTGATCAACACGTCGTTCGCCCGCTACAACCACCAGCTCGGCGACTTCCACATGATCGAGCTGCAGCGCCGGCGCGGCATCGCCCAGCGCCCGGAAGAAATCGCCGAGCTGACGGCCTGGTGCGAACACATCCGCGACCAGTTCGGGGATTTCGTCGCCATGCTGCCCGAACTGCGCCGGCGCTTTCCCGAACACCGGCTGATCGTGCGCCCGCACCCTTCGGAAAATTTCGAGCGCTGGCGTCGCGAGACGGCCGATCTCGAGAATGTCGAGGTGCGGCACGAAGGCCCGACCCACGCCTGGTTGCTGGCGGCCGACGCCATGGTGCACGCGGCCTGCAGCACCGGCTTCGAGAGCTACCTGATGGGCCGTCCGGCGGTCTCCTACCGGCCGCACAGCTCGGCACTGTTCGACGCCGAGATCCCGCTGATCGGCAGTCACCGCGCGGCCACGCCGGACGAACTGGAGACAGGCATTCGCGCGGCCATGGCGGACGCGGCGCACGGCACGGATGCCGCTCTCGCCGCGCCTTACGTGGACGGGCTTTCCGGCGACCTTGCCGTCGATCGCATTCTCGACGTGCTCGAGGATGTCGCCGCCGAGCGGGACCGGCTGCGCGGTGGCCCCGTGGCCCGGCTGCGCCGGCGCGGCACGGCCCTGCGCCAGAGCGGCAAGCGGCGGCTGCGCGCGCTGGCCCGCGCGCGCGGGCGCGATTCGCTCTACGCCGCCCAGAAGTTTCCCGGTCTCGACGCCGAGGAGGTGACGGAGACCCTCGAGACCCTGCGCCAGGCGTGCGGGCGATTCGAGCAGGTGCGGCTGCACGAGGTCAGCGGCCTTGCGCACAGCTTCGCACTGGCCGCCCCGTGAACGCCGGCGCGACCGAAGCGGCGCTCGCTCCCGTCCGGCAGGACTGCTAAACCGCCCGACCATGAACGTCGTCGCCCCGCCCCGTCCCGGCCTGTTCTATCGCGCGCGCAAGCGCCTGCGGGCGCTGGTCGCGCCCTATCCGGCGCTGTACCGGCTGCTGCTGGCGCTGTGGGGCGCCTTTTTCGGCCTGCGGTTCTTCCTGCGGGCCCTGATCGCCGGGCGCCTGCGCGAACGCCGGGCCCCGGAGGAGACGATGGCGTTCCTCGGCCGCCAGACGGTGCCGCGCCTGCCGACCGGGCTGCCCGACTGCGCCGACGCGGAAGCGCTCGCGGCCGCCCTGCCGCAGGCCGCCGTCGGCGGCTGGACGCTGTACCTGCCGCCGGAGCAGGCGCTGGCGGTCTGCCCGGACCTCGCCGGGCGCTATCCCACGGGCGCCGGCCTGAAGATCCTGAAGGATCCCGCGCCGCCCGAGAGCGCCCGCTACACGCCGCACGAACTCAACGCCGCGCCGGGCGCGGAACTGCTGCGCCGGCTGACGCCGTCTCCGGCCACCCTGTTGCGCGTCGCACAGGCCCTGCACCGCGCCGGTCTCGGCCCGCGGGTGCACGACCTCGTGGCCCTCTCGACCGCGTCGGGCGAGCGCACGGCCTACGTGGTCGAGGACGCCCCGGAGCCGGCGCCCGCGGACCGGCACGCGGCGTTCCTCGCGAAGCTGAAGGCGGTGCTGGCCGACAGCGCGCTGGCGACGATGCACGGCCGGATCGATGGCACGCTCGATTTCGAGCCGCCGGACTGCAACGGCAACCTGCGGCTCGATTGCGCCGGCCGGCCGGTCTATGTCGACTTTCAGGCCTTCACCTTCCGGGACGAACTGGCCGAGCTGGCCGCCATCGTCGACGACGGTCGCGAATCCGTCCATTTCGGCGCCGGTCGCGGATTTCGCGGCGGCGGCGCCTATCTCTACCAGGGCATTCCCGGCCTCGAGGCCGGCAAGCGCGACGTCACCCGTCGCTGGCAGGACCTTGAGGCGCTGCTGGCCGAGGCCGGCGGCAGCTTCCAGGACCGCCTGGTCATGGATATCGGCTGCAACAGCGGGCTGATGCTGTACGGCGGGCTCGCCCGCGGCGCCTGCTGGGGACTGGGCTGGGACCTGCCGGAGGTCGCCCGGGTGGCGGGCGCGCTGCTGCCGGCCCTGGGCGCCACCCGCAGCAGCGTCACCGGAGTCGCGATCGGACCCGACACCGATTTTGCCGCCGACATTCCCGCGCACCTTCGCGGACAGCGCGACGGCGTGCTGTTCTTTCTCTCGGTCAGCGACCATATCGGCTTTCCCGACGGCGTCGCCGCCCTGCCGTGGCGCTGGATGATCTACGAAGGCCATGCCGACCAGGGCATCGGCGACCAGGCCGAGCGCCTGCGCGACGTACCCTGGCTCGCCGATGCCGAGATCCGCGCCAGCCGGATGCTGGTCGACGGGGATTCTCCCCCCCGGCCGGTGCTGGTGCTGTCGCGATGAGCGCCATGCGGGAGCGGTTCGACAGGGCCGTGCATTCGGGCGGCCGCCGCAGCCTGCGGTTCGCCTGGTGGTGGAAGCGCCGCTTCGCCCGGCGCGGCCGCACCCTGTTCGTCACCGCGATGCCGAAGTCGGCCTCGACCTTCGTGGTCAACACGCTGGCGGAAGCCACCGGCTTCACCCGGATGTTCCTGGGCTACGACCACCTGAACGAACAGGACCTCTATCTGCCGCAACTGCTCGACGGCTGGTCGATGGACCTGGTGTGCCATCAGCACACCAGGGCGACGCGGCCGAACCTGGCATTGCTGGAAGGCCTGGAGATTCGGCCGATCGTGCTGACCCGGAACCTGCCCGACGCACTGGTCAGCCTGTGCGATCACCTGGAGCGGGAGACCACGGAGACCCCGATCCTGCAGGTCGGCGCGGACTTCGCCGAGCGGTCGCGCAGCGAGCGGCTCGACCTGGTGATCGACCTTGCCGCCCCCTGGTACCTGCAGTTCCTCGCCGGCTGGAAGCGCGCGGAGAGGTCGGGCGCCAGCGCGCCGTTCTGGCTTCGCTACGAGGACGTCACCGCCGATCCCGGAGGCTCGCTCGCACCGATCCTGTCGACGCTGGGGATCGGGGCCGAGGGTCTGGAGCAGGCCGCGGGCCAGGCCCGCGGCGCCGGAAGCCGCCTGAACAAGGGCGTTGCCGGCCGCGGAACGCAGGAACTGAGCGCGGCGCAACGCGACCGCCTTGGCCGGCTTGCCGCGCATTTCCCCGAGACCAGGGCGCTCGAGGTCTGAGATGTGCGGGATCGCCGGCCTGCTCGACCTGTCGAAGGGACGTTCCGATGAAACGATCGTCGCGCAACTGCGGGTCATGTGCGATTCCCTCAGCCATCGCGGTCCCGACGGCGACGGCTTCTGGAGCGACGCGGCAGCCGGTATCGGACTGGGACACCGGCGGCTGTCGATCATCGATCTCAGCGACAACGGCCGCCAGCCGATGGAGAGCGCCGATGGCCGCTACTTGCTGAGCTACAACGGGCAGGTCTACAACTTTCCCGACCTGCGCCGCGAGCTGGAGGCGACGGGCGTGCGCTTCCGCGGTCACAGCGACACGGAGGTCTTCCTGGAGGCGATCGCCCGCTGGGGGCTCGAGACGGCGCTGGAACGGGCGGTCGGGATGTTCGCCTTCGCGCTGTGGGACCGGCGGGAGCGCGTCCTGCACCTCGTCCGCGACCGCCTGGGGATCAAGCCGCTCTGCTACGGCCGGTTCGGCCGGTTGCTGCTGTTCGCCTCCGAACTCCGGGCGCTGAGGGCGCATCCGGACTTTGCCGGCAGCCTCGATCGCGACGTGCTGGCGCTCTATCTGCGGCGCAACTGCATTCCCTCGCCGCACAGCATCTTCTCCGAAGTGCGCAAGCTGCCGCCCGGCCACATCCTCAGCATCGACGGCGAAGGCCGGGAGACGCTGCGGGCCTACTGGTCGCTCCGCGAGGTCGCCGAGGCGGGCGCCCGCGCACCGTTCACCGGCGAAGCCCGCGAGGCGGTGGACGAGCTGGAAAGCCGCCTGCGCGAGGCGGTGCGATGCCGCCTGGTCTCGGACGTGCCACTGGGCGCCTTCCTCTCGGGCGGCGTGGACAGCTCCACGGTGGTGGCCTTGATGCAGGAAGCGAGCGACCGGCCGGTGCGCACGTTCTCGATCGGCTTCGAGGACGGACTCTACGACGAGGCCCGCGATGCTGCCGCGGTCGCCCGGCATCTCGGCACGAAACATACCGAACTCTATGTCAGCGAGGCCGATGCGCTCGCCGCCGCACCGGAGATGGGTGCGCTGTATGACGAGCCGTTCGCCGATTCCTCCCAGTTGCCGACCTTCCTGGTCAGCCGCCTGGCCCGGCGCGATGTCACGGTGGCGCTGAGCGGCGACGGCGGCGACGAGATGTTCGGCGGCTACAACCGGCATATCTGGGTCGAGCGGATCGCCCGGCGCACGGCCTGGATGCCGCGCTCCCTGCGCCGCGCGCTCGCCGCCGCGATCACCGCGGTGCCACCGGCCCGCCTCGACCGGCTGGGCGGTGTGCTGCGCCAGCGCACGGCCGGAGACAAGCTGCACAAGCTGGCCGGTGTGCTGGACGCCGAGGACGCGGGCGCGATCTACGAGGGCCTGGTCAGCCACTGGGCCGCCGGGACCGGCCCGGTGCTGGACGGACGCGAGGCCAGTTCGCTGGCGCGTCGACGCTCGGACTGGCCGGTCCTGCCCGATTTCGCCGCGCAGATGATGTATCTCGACGCCGCCAGCTACCTGCCCGACGACATCCTGACCAAGGTCGACCGGGCCAGCATGGCGGTCAGCCTGGAGGCAAGGGTGCCGATCCTCGACCACCGGGTCGTCGCCTTCGCCTGGCAGCTGCCGACGGCGATGAAGATCGACAACGGTGTCGGCAAGCAGGTCCTGCGCCGGGTGCTCGACCGGCATGTACCGCGCACGCTGATCGACCGGCCGAAGATGGGGTTCGCCGTCCCGCTGCACGACTGGCTGCGGGGGCCGCTGCGCGACTGGGCGGAGAGCCTGCTGGCCGAGGACCGGCTGCGCCGCGAGGGCGTCTTCGATCCCCGGCCGATCCGCGCGAAATGGACCGAGCATCTGGGCGGCCGGCGCAACTGGCATCACGACCTGTGGGACATCCTGATCTTCCAGTCCTGGCTCGAGGCCCGGCCGGCATGAACCCGGGATCCGGAAATCCGGGCAGCGGCGACCCCGTGACCGACTACGCATCGGCCCACGACCCGGCCGACTTTCTCGTCCGCTGGCTGCGGCAGGACGGCCTGCCGGCCTCGGAGAGCGCGACCTTCCAAGCCTACTATGCCGGCTTCCGGCGGCACTTTCCCGAACGCATGCGTCGCTACTACGCCGCGCAACTCGACGAGGCGGTGGCCGCGGTCGAGGCCCGGCCGGGCTGCCGGGTGCTGGAGATCGGCTGCGGCTGCGGCACCGAAAGCCTGTGGCTGGCTCTCCGAGGGGCCGACGTGTTCGGGGTGGACGTGCAACGCGAACGCGTCGCCGTGGCCGAGGCCCGGGCCGCGATCCTGCGCCGCGAGCGCCCGGACCTCACGGCCCGCTTTGCCGTCACCGGCATTCTGGAACTGCCGGCAGCGCCGGCCTACGACCTGATCTGGATGGAGCAGGCGCTGCATCACCTGGAGCCGCGCGACGCGGTTGCCGATCATGTCGCCGGCATGCTGAAGCCCGGCGGTCTGCTGGTGATCAGCGAAGCCAATGCCTGGAACCCGCTGCTGCAGATGCAGCTTTTCCGGCGCCGCGGGTTTCGCACCGTCACCACCAAGCGGCTCGAGGACGGCCGCGAGGTTCCCTATGGCGACGAGCGGGTGCTGACCGCCGGCAGTCTCGAAGCCCTGTTCCGGGCCCGCGGCATCACTCCGGAAAGCCGGCGCTACTTCCGGATCTTTCCCAATCTGCCGCTGTTCGACGGTCTGGGCGGTTTCGAGCGCTGGGCGGGCGAGCGCCGTCTCGTTCCGCTGATGACCCATTTCAACTGGTGCGGGCGCCGGCCGGCATGAGCACGCGGCCGTTCCGCCTGCTGTTCCTGATGAACGAGGCGCTGTTCTTCACCACGCACCGCCTGCCGATCGCACTCGCGGCGCAGGCCCGCGGGGTCGAAGTGCACGTGGCCGCGCCCTTCGACAGCGCGCCGGTCGCGCGGATCCGCGAGCTCGGGTTCCACTATCACGACATCCCGCTGGCCCGCGGCGGCCGCAATCCCCTTGCCGACCTGCGCCTGTTCTGGCGCTTCGCCGGCCTGATCCGCGCCCTGCGGCCCGACCTCGTGCACCATGTGGCGATGAAGCCGGTGATCTGGGGCGGCCTCGCCTCGCGGCTGCTGGGCGTGCCCGCCGTGGTGCATGCGATCACCGGGCTCGGTTTCCTGTTCATCCGCGACGATCGCGGGGCACGCTGGATGCGCCGGCTGCTGATCCCGCTCTACCGCTTCGCGCTGCATCATCGCAACGCCAGGGCGATCTTCCAGAACCCCGACGACCTGGCGCTGTTCACCGACAACGCGATGGTGCCGCCCGCCATCGTCGACATGATCCGCGGCTGCGGCGTCGACCTGGAGCGCTATGCGCCCCGCCCCGAGCCCGAGGCGCCGCCGGTCCGGGTGGTGTTTCCCGCCCGGCTGATCGGCGACAAGGGCCTGCGCGAGTTCGTCGGCGCCGCCCGGCTGCTGAAGGCGGAAGGTCTGGACGCCCGCTTCCTGCTGGTCGGCCGGCGCGATCCGGAGAATCCGACGGACATCGCGGAAGCCGAGATCCGCGGCTGGGAGGCCGAAGGCCTGGTCGAATGGCGGGGCTTCTCGAGCGACATGCCCGCGGTGTTCGCGGACGCCCATCTGGTCTGCATGCCGAGCTACCGCGAGGGACTGCCGCGGGTGCTGATCGAGGCGGCCGCCTGCGGCCGGGCGATCGTCACCGCCGACGTGCCCGGCTGCCGCGAGATCGTTCGCGACGGCGACAACGGCGCGCTGGCCCGGGTCGCGGACGCCGCCGATACCGCCCGCGCCCTGCGCCCGCTGATCGTCGATGCCGACCTGCGGGCACGCATGGCCGCGCGCGGCCGGGCC
The DNA here is from genome assembly GCA_041940205.1 of Alphaproteobacteria bacterium. Taxonomy (GTDB): domain Bacteria; phylum Pseudomonadota; class Alphaproteobacteria; genus JBGTSP01. The sequence goes on along the minus strand of JBGTSP010000031.1, from coordinate 12,098 downwards.
CGCGCCGAGGCGGAGTTCTCGGTTGGCCGGTTCGTCGAGGAAACCCTCGCAAGCTATGCCCGCGTCACCCCGTCGGGCCCGTTCGGATGAGCGGGCTCTGCCACGGCGCAAGCCGCGCCCTCGCGCTGCTGTTGCCGGTGACGGCGGTTGCCGCCCCCAAGGCGCTGGCACCGCTGCTGTTCGCCTTCGCGCTGGCGGCGCTCGTGCACCGGTTGCGGAGCGGAACCTGGCGGCGGCTTCTCGCGGCGCGGACCGTGTTCGCGCTGGTTCTGGCAGGCTGGGCGCTGGCATCCTCGGCCTGGGCCGTCGATGCCGGCGCGGCGCTGGCGACGGCGGGCAAGCTTGCCGCGGTGCTGTTCGGCGCGCTGTTGCTGCTCGACCTCGCGGGCGACCTGTCGGCCGAAACCCGGATCCGCGCGGGCCGCGCCTTCCTCGCCGGCTTTGCCTGCGCCGCCGTCTTCCTGCTGATCGAGACCGCCGGCGGCGAACCGGTGCACCGGCTCGTCCTCGCCCTGCAGGACCGCGAGGCCGAGTTCGAACGCACGGTGACCAACCGCGCCGTGAGCCTGCTGTTCCTGCTGTCCTGGCCGGCCGCCCTTGTGGCCGCGCGGCTGCACGGCAGGGGCTGGGCCATACTGCCGCCGCTCGTGGCGATGCTTGTCGTCGCCTTCGGGGTCTCGCGCAGCGCCGGAGTCGCGGTCGCCGTCGCCATCCTGTTCGCCGGCCTCGTCCTCGTCCTGCCGCGCACGGGCCCGCGCCTGCTGGCGCTGCTGACCGCGCTGGGGATCGCCTTCGCACCGCTGCTGCCCGGCCTGCTGCCAACGCCGGCAGCCATCGAGCAGCGGCTGCCGGACGGGCTCTACTCCGCGGTGCATCGGCTGCATATCTGGGAGTTCGCCTCCCGGCGGATCGCCGAGCGGCCGGTCGCGGGCTGGGGCATGGACGCGGCGCGACGGCTGCCTGGCGGTGACGAGAAACTGCCGCAGGGCGGCCATCGCATGAACATGCACCCGCACAACGGCGCGGTGCAGGTCTGGGTCGAGCTCGGTTTCGCGGGCGCGGCCTGGTGGCTGGCGTTCTGGTCCGGCCTGTTGCTCGCGCTTGTCGGCCGGCCGACGGCCGACCGCATCTGTCTTGCCGCCCTGGCCGGCGGCGCGCTGGCGATCGCCCATCTCAGTTTCGGCGCCTGGCAGACCTGGTGGATGGCCGCGCTCGCCCTGCTGCTTCTCGCCGCGCGGGCCGCGACGGGCCTTCCCGAACGCGCCGTTAACTCCTGATTCACGGTTCTCGCGAATCCTGAAGGTTCCACGAAACGGCAAACCGTCGGAAACGGCGGGACGCAAAGCCACCGGCCTTCACCATCGCACGCGCGTGTCGATGGCATGGCAGCGGGGCTCCCGAAAGGAGCGATCATGGTTCCCGGACGCCTGGACTACGAGCTGACCCTGGCCCTCAACCGGCTCTGGGCCGGCTATACCGACCTGTTCGACGGCCTTCCCTACGGCGACCCCTATCTCGCCGTGACCAGCCTGCTGGCGGGGATGCTGCTGGCGGGCTTTTCCATCAAGTGGGTCTTCCAGGACGACGGCTGAACCGTCCTCAGTCCGGCGGCCCGTCGCCGCCGGCGACGATCAGGCCGGCATCGGACAGCACGGCGAGACAGCGTGCGATGTCGGCCTCGAGCCGCTCGCGCGGCTGATCGGGAAAGGCCTGCCCGAACAACGCAAGCAGGGCTGCCGAATCCTGCGGCTCGTCGAGCGCCCGCCAGACCGCCCCGGCCAGGCGGTCGAGATGCACGATCTCCTCGCTGTCGGGATGGACCAGGAACAGGTCGTCGCCGACATCCGTCTCGACCACCTCCGGGGTGCGCGTCCAGACGCTCATGCCGGTCTGCCGAACCGGTCGGCGAGCCAGCCGGCGGCCTCCGCGCTCGCGGCGTAGCGCAGGCGATAGCAGGGCGCGGCCTCGGCCAGCGTCGCGCAACGCCGCAGCAGGTCCGCGACCGGCAGGTGCGGCGCGAAGGTCTGTTCGGCGAGCGCGCGCACCACGGCGGCGCGTTCGACCGGTTCGAGATCGACACCGGTCCGCGCCGGATCGCGCGCGGGCAGAAGCCAGGCGGCGACGGGCGCCTCCCTTCCGAACGGACACTGGTGGCGCCCGTCGAGCGCCAGCGCCGCGATTCCGGGCCAGTGCGGCAGCGTCGCGGCCCCGATGAACTCGCGAAACGATGGCGGCAGATCGTCGGGCAGAGGCAGGCGCATCTTCGCCGCAAGCCCCAGCGCCCGGGCCTGCACCGGCGGGCCGGCGACAATCACCACGCGATCGTCGCAGACCAGCGGACAGTCCTGCCAGGCGAGCGCCGTGGCCAGCGTGCTCTTGCCGGCGAAGGCGTCGGCCACGGCGACCAGCACCCCGGCGCCGGTGAGCGCAGCCGCGGCATGCACGCTGACGAGACCGGGATCCTGGACGACATATTCCCCGATCAGGCCGCCGATCAGACCGTTGCAGGCCTCATAGCCCTGCGCGAAGGACTGGGATTCGACGGCTGCACCGCGCGGCGACAGGCGCCAGTCCTTTCCCTCCCGGGAAAGATCGAGACCCGACGGCGGGACCGCGGCGGCGGCGCTGCCGTCAGGCCCGGCCCGCGGCCAGGCCGCGTACAACGGCGCGGCCTCGCGGGCGAGCGCGAGATCGCCGGCGAGCGCGATGGCGCTCCGCGGACCGGCAAGACAGAGGGAATCCGACATCGCGGATGAGAATACCGCCTGCGTCCGGGCGCGTATCGCCCGATCGCGGGGTCAGGTCGGCTCAAGTGTGTCCGGTTGCGGGTCCGGGATTGAAGCCCGGGAATTGCCGGGAGGTCGGCCTAGCGCCAGCGGCCGCCCTGGCCATGGCCGTTGCCGCCCTGGCACCGCGAGCCGCGACAGACCGAACCGCTCCAGCCGGCCTGGGCGCTGCGGTCGAGACGGGTCACCGTGGGGGCCGCATAGACGACGGCGGCACCGATGCCCAGACGCGCCAGCGCGGCACGGCGGGACAGGGTCTTGGCGTTGCTGTTGCTGGGGGACTTGGTACGCATTTCCGGCCTCGACATTTTCGGTTTCGAGATATATTTATCTCAAATGCTGAGTATTTCAATGATAAATCAACGTGTTCATTTGAAAATATTTTGATCGATTGTGAGGAGCGGACTTGTTCGGGCGGGAGCCGACGGCCCGGGGCCCGGCGGGCACAAGGGAGATCAGGCGCGGCAGCGCCGCGAGTTCAGATCGGGATAGACGACCGCGCGAGCGTGCTCAGCGCGTCGGATGCCTCAACGGCCGCGGCCTGGATCGCAGTTCTGGACCTGGCAGGTGGAACCGCTCCAGCCGGCCTGGGCGCTCCGGTCGAGCCGCGTGATCGTCGGCGCGGCATAGACCACGGCACTGCCCAGACCCAGACGAACCAGCGCATCGCGGCGAGAAACGGCTTTCACTTCGGTTTTAGACATATCCGACATGTTCCGCTCCTTTCTGCCCTGCGGGCTGACCTACACCTATACATGATCCGTTAATTTGCAATGTCGGATCAAGGTTAAGTTTTAAAGTCGCCATCGTGCCGGGACTTTGGGAACACGGGCCCCGGCCGGGCGCTGCACGACAGCACGACAGACCGTGCCGTCACGGCACAGGCAGGCGTACCAGTCCCGATTGCAGCAAGGCGCGTGCCAGCAGCAGGTCGTCCGGCGAATCCAGATCGAAGCCCTGATGGAAGGGAATCTCGACGGCCCGGCTCGGCTGCGCGAACGGCGCGTTCTGCTCGAGCGCCGCCCGGGTGCGGAAAGCCAGCACGTTGCCGAACAGGTAATGCGCCGGCTTGCGCTGCTTGTTGAAGGCCAGGGCCCGTTCCTCGGGGAAGCGGAAGTCGACAATCCCGTCGGCGATCACCCGCTGATTGAGCGCGTGATGGTTGTGCGGACAGCGGATCACGGTCTGCGCCGAACCCGCATCCGGATCCGCGCGCAGCGCCGCCACCGTATCGCGCACATGCGCGGCGAGCAGGAACGGCGAGGTGGGCTGCAGCAACACGATGATCTCGGCCGCCGCGCCCTCCCGGGCGGCAAGGTCTTCGGCGACATGCCGGATGGCGTCGATCACCGGTGCGGCGTCATCCGCCAGCGCCGCCGGACGGTCGTGCACTTCCACCCCGAGAGCGCGGCAATGCCCGGCGATCCGGTCGTCATCGGTGCTGCACAGGAGGCGGTCCACGCAGCCCGATCCGCGCGCCGCCAGAACCTGGTAGTCGAGCATCGGGCGTCCCGCCAGATCGACGAGATTCTTCATCGGGATCGACTTCGAGCCGCCCCGGGCGGGAATCAGTCCCCAGACCAGACCATCGCGGATGTTCACGCGCCCGGCTCCCCGAAATGCCGGATCGCCATTTCGATCACCCGGGCCTGGGTCTCCCGCCAGGCATCGATCGTCGAGCCGCCGATATGGGGCGTCAGCAGGACATTGTCATGCGTGCGGGCGTGCACCACGAGGGGGTGGCTGCCGGCATCGAATCCCGGCGCGAATTCGCCGTCCAGGACATCGGCGGCATAGCCCGCGATGGCGCCGGAGCGCAGCGCCGCCAGCAGGGCCTGTTCGTCCACCAGTTCGGCCCGGGCGGTGTTCACGAACCAGGCCCCCGGACGGAAGGCGGCGATGACCTCGGCCGAGACCAGGTTCGCGGTCTCCGGCAGCGCCGGCGCATGCAGCGAGACGATGTCGACCGAAGAGACCAGTTCCTCGAGATGCGCGACCTTCTCCGCCGCGCCGTCGCCGGCCACATGGGGATCGTGGAACCGCACCGGCATGTCGAAGGCCCGGGCGTAGCGGGCCATGCGCCGGCCGAGGCGGCCGTAGCCGATCAGGCCAAGGCTCATCCGCGAAAGCATGCGTTCGGCGCCCCAGTCGAAGCGGTTCCAGCGACCCTGCGCGACATCCGCGAAACACCAGGGCGTGCGCCGCAGAAGCGCCAGCATCAGGCCCCAAGCATGTTCCGCAGTCGGCGTGATGGTGTCGAGAAAGGCCTGCTCGTCCTTGAGCGAGAACACCGCGATGCCGCGGCGCGCGGCCTCCTCCATGTCGATATGCGGTACGCCCGTCGTGTTGGAGAGAATGGCGCGCAGACGCGGGCAGCGGTCCATCTTGGCCGCGTCGAACGGATAGCCCAGCGGCGCGCAGCAGGCGTCGAGCCCGGCGAGCACCTCGTCGCTGTCCTCCAGCGGACTGTCGCGTTCGACCAGGTCGAACGCCTCCTGCAACCGGCGACGGTTCTCCGGCCGGTAGCTGAGCAGGCTGTAATAGAGCAGGCGCGGCCTCGACATCGCGGGTCAGTAGGTCATGCGCTTGTTGAGCAGGGCCGGCGTCACCGTGGTCGCCGCCAGCACCTCGGTGATCCGCCGGTGGGCGGTGCCGTCGCCGAACGGCGGCGCGGTCTCCCGCATCGCGGCACGAAACGCGTCATCGTTCAGCGCCCGCTCGATCGCCGCCGCGATGGCGCCGCGCTCGTAGCCGACATCGATCACGTTGGCGGTCCGCTCGCGGCCGATCTGGCGGTCACCGACATTGATCGCGGGCAGGTTGAAATAGGGCGCCTCGATCAGACCGGCCGAGGAATTGCCGACCAGCGCGACCGCGCCCTGCTGCAGACCGATGAAATCGGGAGCCGGAATGTTCCGGTGCACGCTGAGCTGCGGCCTGCCGCGCGCGCTTTCGATGGTCTCGATGATCCCCTCGAAGCCCTGGTCCGAGCAGGGATAGACCAGCAGGCTGCGCAGGCCGCTGGCTTCCACGGCGGCCAGGGTCTCGCGCATCTGCGCCGCGCTGTCGTGCGGCACGGTGGAATCGGAATGCTGCAGCACCAGCAGGTAGGGCGAGCCGTCCAGGCCGTAGCGTTCCCGCAGGGTTTCCGCCGGGGTCGCCTCGCCGGCCAGGATCTGGTCGATATGGGTGTCGCCGACCACATGGATGCGCTCGGGCTCCTCGCCCATGCGCCGGATCCGCTCGGCCGAGGCCGCGGTCGAGGGAAAATGGATGTGGGCGAGCTTGGTGATGGCATGGCGCACCGGTTCGTCCAGCGAGCCCGAAACGTCGCCGCCCTGCACGTGGGCGATGGCGATCCGCATGTTGTGGGCGGCGATGCAGGCCGCGAAGACTTCGCCCCGGTCGCCGATCACCAGCAGGATGTCGGGCGCGATGTCGCGCAGCACCGCGACCGAACGCTCGAGACAGCGGCCCACGGCTTCCGCCCGGGCCTCGTTCGAATCCCCGACCTGGCCCATGTCGATGGCGCCCGCCACCGGAAAGCGGGCCTCGACCTCGTTCACGGTCCGCCCGAAGCGGTCGTAGAGGTGCTGATCGGTGACGACGAGCGCCATCTCGAGATCGGGATGATCCTGGATCGCCTGCATGGTCGGCGCCATGGCGCCGAAACCGCCACGCTTGCCCGACCAGACGCAGACCCGGTTACGCGGCAAGGTCGTCCTCCCCGATCTGGCTGTCGGCCGCGACCGGGCGCGCGAGGCGCCGGCCGATCAGGCCGGAAAGCCGGTTCGCCGGAAGCCCGGTGCCCGGACGCTTGGCCACCAGATCCTCGCGCGCGAGTTCCTGTCCGGCCGCGAGATCGCGGGCCGCGACCACGGATTTGAGGGCCCACTGCTCGCCCGCCTTCTCGGCCGCCGCCGGCTCCTTGCGGCCGTGGCCGATCATCGCCTCGACGCGGCGGATGCGTTCGATCAGCCGCTGCAGATCCTCCGGTCCGGCCGACGCCTTCCAGTCCTGCGCGTTGGGCACGCCGCGCGGCAGGGTGATGTGCTTCTCCACCACCTGCGCGCCGCGGGCGACGGCCGCCAGCAGCGCCAGGTCGTCGGCGGCATGATCGGAATAGCCCACCGGGCCCTCGAACAGTTCGGCCAGCCGGTCCATGGCGGCGAGATTGATATCCTCGGCCGCCGCCGGATAGCTGGTCACGCAGTGCAGCAGCGCCACCCGCTCGCAGCCACCCAACGCGCAGGCTTCGAGCGCCTCCAGCACGTCGGCCTCGGCATACATGCCGGTCGAGACCACCATCGGGCGGCCCAGTTCGGCCAGGCGCTGCAGGAACAGGGGGTTGTTGCGTTCGCCCGAGCCGACCTTGATCGCCGGCACATCGAGCCGTTCCAGCCAGTCCAGGTGCGCTTCGTCATGCGACGTGGCCATGAACAACAGGCCGTGCTCGTCGCAACGCTGTTTCAGGGCGGCGAAGCCCTCGAAGGGCAGGTTGCGCGGCCGCAGGCGGTCGCGCCAGTCCGGCAGATCCGCCGAGATCAGCTCATCGACGTCGAAGATCTGGGTCTTGAACACGTCCGCGCCGGCATGCGCCGCGAGATCGACGAGATCCAGGCCAAGGGCGACATCGCCGAAATGACCGACGCCGGCCTCGGCGATGATCAGGCAGGGGGCGTCGCCGCCGACCGGACGGTCGGCGATCTCGAAACGGGACTGGAAGGCCGGAAGCGGCATGGCGAACTCCCTCGCCGGTGCGGTCATGCGGTGAATCTATCGCGCCGTCCTGATACTTGGGAGTATGGCCCGAAACAAGCGGTGCCCGCGGATGCGGCCGCGACGACGACGCCAGGGGAACGAAGCGACATGAACGACAGCGATATCGGCGCCTTTCTCGACGGCCCGCCCCTGACGCGCGCGGGCCGCCCCGGCGGCCCTCTTGCCGGCCTGCGCTTCGCCGCCAAGGACCTGTTCGATGTCGCCGGCAGCATCACCGGAGCAGGCTCGCCGGCCTGGAGGGCGAGCCATCCGCCGGCGACGCGGGACGCCTGGGCCGTCGACCGCCTGCTGCAGGCCGGCGCCGACCTCGTCGGCAAGACCCATACCGACGAGATGGCCTACAGCCTGAACGGCGAGAATGCCCATTACGGCACCCCGCGCAACGTGCGGGCGCCGGGACGGATCCCCGGCGGCTCCTCGTCGGGATCGGCCGCCGCCACCGCCGCCGGCCTGGTCGACTTCGCCCTGGGCAGCGATACCGGGGGCTCGGTCCGGGTACCCGCGAGCTATTGCGGCCTGTTCGGCCTGCGGCCGACGCATGGGCGGATCCCGGCCGACGGTGTCTGGCCGATGGCGCCGAGTTTCGACACGGTCGGCTGGTTCGCCGATTCCGGCGGCCTGTTCGAGCGTATCGCCAGCGCGCTGCTGCCGGAATACCGGCCGATGGCGCCGCCGCGCACCCTGGTCCTGGTGCGCGAGGCCTTCGCCTTGCTGCCGCCGGAACTGGCGGACGCGCTGCAGCCGGCGGTGGCTCGGGTCGCCGGGATGATGGCGGCCCGGGACGAGATCGTTCTCGCGGACGACGGCCTGGAACACTGGCTGCCCCCGTTCCGGATCCTGCAGGGCCGGGAGATCTGGCGCCAGCACGGGGACTGGGTGCGCAGCGCCCGGCCCGACTTCGGTCCGGGGGTCGCCGAACGCATGCAGGCCGCCGCCGCCCTGGGCGACGAGGAGGTGGCCGCCGCCGAGGCCGCGCGGCGATCGATCCGGGCGCGCGTGCACGACGTGCTCGCCGGCGATCTCCTGCTGTGCCTGCCGACGGCGGCGGGGATCGCCCCGATGCGCGCGCTGCCGGCCGCCGAACTGGACGCCTTCCGCCAGCGGCTCCTGAGCCTGACCTGCATTGCCGGTCATGCCGGCGCTCCGCAGATAAACCTGCCGCTCGGCCGGTACCGGGACTGTCCGCTGGGCCTGTCGCTGATCGCCGCCCCGGGCGATGACGAGCAGCTTCTGGCGCTGGCCGCGGCGCTCTGAAGCGCTATTCGCCGATCTGCAGCAGCAGCGCGCGTTCGCGGGCGCCGCGAAAGGCCAGCATGAAGAGCCCGGTGCCGGCGGCGAGATAGACCAGGTTCAGGGCCAGCGCTTGCCAGAACAGATCGGCCCGGAAGGTCGCCTCCACCAGCACCGCGCGCATGCCCTCGAAGACATAGGCCGACGGCAGGCACCAGGCGACGGCCTGCAGCCATTCGGGCATCACCGAGAGCGGGTAGTAGATCCCGCTGATCGGCGCCAGGGCGAAGATCGCCACCCAGGCCAGGCTCTCCGCCCCCAGGCCGAACCGCAACAGCATGCCGCAGATGGCGAAACCGATCGCCCAGCTCGTCATCATCAGCAGGGCGAAGAAGGCCACCAGCGCGAAACCCATGTCGTAGATCGAGAAGCCGAAGAACAGGATGGCGAGCAGCGAGGCGGGCACCACGCCGATCAGCGTGCGCATCAGGCTCATCACCGTCAGCGCCGCCAGCAGTTCCCAGGTGCGCAGCGGCGAGACGAAGACGTGTCCGAGGTTGCGCGACCACATTTCTTCCAGGAAGGAGACCGAGACGCCGAGCTGGCCGCGGAACAGGATGTCCCAGAGCAGCGCCGCGGACAGCAGCACGCCGAAGGCCTGGGCCACCCAGCTCGAATGCTGCGCCATGAACTGGGTGATGAAGCCCCACATCACGATCTGCATGGTCGGCCAGTAGGCCATCTCCAGCACCCGCGGCCAGGAACCCCGGAACAGGTAGAAATAGCGCAACACCATCGCGGCGATGCGGCCCGACGTTCCCGCCATCGCCCTAGCGCCCCTCCGCCGCGTCGCCGGCCGGCGCGGACGCGCCTTCTTCCCGGTCGCGTCCCCGCGCCACATCAAGGAAAACCGCTTCCATGTCGTCGCGGCCGTAGCGGGCCAGCAGCTCGGCCGGCGCGCCGCGATCGACCAGGCGGCCGGCCTTGAGGATCAGGACGTCGCGGCAGAGACGCTCGACCTCGCCCATGTTGTGCGAGGCCAGCAGCACGGTCGCCCCGGTGCGGGCCTGGAAATCCGTCAGGTAGCCGCGCATGCGGTCGGCGGTGTCCGGATCGAGCGAGGCGGTCGGTTCGTCCAGCAGCAACAGGTCGGGTTCGTTGATCAGCGCCTTCGCCAGCGCCACCCGGGTCCGCTGCCCGGCCGACAGGCTGCCGGTCTTGCGATCGAGGAATTCGCCGAGCGCGAGATCGCCGGCCAGGCGCTCGAGCCGTCCGCGCACGTCGCGCACGCCGTAAAGCCGGGCGTAGACGCCGAGATTCTCCCGCACGCTGAGACGATGGGGCAGGTCGACATAGGGCGAGGAGAAGTTCATCCGTGCCAGTGCCCGGTGCCGGTCGCGCGCCATGTCGACCCCGAGCACGCTGATGCGGCCGGCGGTCGGCAGGATCAGTCCCAGCAGCATGCCGATCGTCGTGGTCTTGCCGGCGCCGTTGCCGCCGAGCAGGCCGGTCACGCCGCCGGGAGAAACGGAAAAACTGAGATCGTCGACGGCCAGCACCGGGCCGAACTGCTTGCTCAGGTGACGGACGTCGATGACGGCGGCGGACATGACGGCGGGATCGATCCTCGGGCGGCGTCGGGCGGGAGTTCTGGACGCGCCACCCCCTGCACGTAACATGCGGCGATGAGCGACGCGAACCCCCTGCCGACCGAAAGCCGGGCTGCCGCAAGGCAGCGGGACCGGGTGCGGGTGCGCACGCTGGTCCTGATCCGCTGGATGGCGGTGGTCGGTCAGGCCATGGCGCTCGTCATCGTCGCGGTGGCCTTCGGCGCCGACCTGCCGCTGCTCTGGGCGGGCGGCGTCGTCGCCCTGTCCGCCGCGCTCAATCTCTGGATCACCCTGCGCCGGCGGCTGCGCGGCTGGCACAGCGATCGCGAGGCGGTGGCGCTGCTGGCCTACGACATCGTGCAGCTTGCCGTGCTGCTGTACCTGACGGGCGGCCTCGCCAACCCCTTCGCCATCCTGCTGCTGGTGCCGGTGACGATCTCCGCGACCATCCTGTCGCTGCGCAGCACGATTTTCCTCGGCCTGCTGGCGTTCTGCGCGATCAGCGTTCTCACCGTCGCCTTCCTGCCCCTGCCGCTGCCCGAGGCCACCATCCAGCTGCCGCCGGTCTACCTGTTCGGGATCTGGTCTGCGCTCAACCTCGGCATGACCTTCCTGATGTTCTACGCCTGGCGGGTGGCGCAGGAGGCGCGGGGCATGTCCGCCGCGCTGGTCGAGACGCAGCTTGCCCTGGCGCGCGAGCAGCAGATGGCCTCGCTCGGCGGTCTGGCGGCCGCGGCCGCGCACGAACTGGGGACGCCGCTGGGCACCATCGGTCTGGTGGCCAAGGAGCTGGCGCACGATCTGCCGGCCGACAGCGCCTGGCGCGAGGACATCGAGCTGCTGCATTCCCAGGCCGAGCGCTGCCGCACCATCCTTGCGCGCCTGTCGCGCAACCCCACGGACGACGATCCCGCGGTGGCGCACATGACCCTCTCGGCCGTCGTGCGTTCGGTGCTCGACCGCCTGGAGCCCGCGCGGACCAACGTGCACCTGGAACGCAGGGCGCTGAACCAGGCCGACGAGCCGGTGGTGCAGCGGCGCGCCGAACTGGTCGAGGGACTGGCCAACCTGATCAACAACGCCACCGAGTTTGCCGAAGTGAAGGCGCAGATCTCGGTCGTCTGGTCCGACGAGACCATCTGGATGTCGATCGAGGACGACGGCCCGGGATTCGCCTCCGCGGTGCTGGCCGCCCTCGGCGAACCTTATGTCTCGACCCGCGCGGGCCGGGGCGGTATGGGGCTCGGCGTGTTCATTTCCAAGACCCTTCTGGAACGCACCGGCGCGACCCTCGCCTTCTCCAACCGCAGCCGGCTGGGCGGCGCCCGGGTGATGATCGAATGGCCTCGGACTGTGCTAGATTCCAGCGTCGCGCTCGACGCGTCCGCCATGGGGACCACAGAATGACAGACCAGGACAAGCCGGCGCCCGATTCCGGCGACATGTCGTTGCTGATCGTCGATGACGACGAATTCTGGCTGAAACGCGTGGCCACGGCCATGTCCCGGCGCAATTTCGATGTCGTCACCGCGTCCTCGAAGAGCGACGCCATCATGCAGATCAAGGACGATCCGCCGGCCTACGCGGTTGTCGACCTGCGGCTGGGCGACGGCAGCGGCCTCGACGTCGTGGAGACCCTGCACCAGGAACGCGAGGACGCGAGCGCGATCATCCTGACGGGCTACGGCAA
>JBGTSP010000030.1:0-26032 GCA_041940205.1 Alphaproteobacteria bacterium | reverse complement strand
ATATGTACTCGAAGGTCTGGCGCCTGTATTTAACGATGAATCAATCGGCAAGGTTTTACACAACGCGATATTCGATATTGCGATGCTTCGGCGCAGATGTAGCAGCCGCCGGGGAAGGTGAAGTTGGGCGGATCCCAGAAGGCCTGCTCGTCGAGGCCGGGCTCCAGTTCCTCCAGGGGATAGTTGTGCGGCACGTGGGCCGCGAAGGCGACGTCGCCGATGCCGACCGCCTTGTCCGTGCCGGCGACGGTGAACTGGCCGGCATTGAACTCGACGTCCTCGACCGAGGCCTCCATCAGGTGGGCGGCGATCTTCTTGCCCTTCTCGACGACCTTGTCCATCGCCTTGACGATGGCGGTGCCGCCGACCGGCAGCGAGCGCGAGCCGTAGGAGCCCATGCCGAACTGGATGCGCGCGGTATCGCCGTGCACGATGTCGACATTCTCCAGCGGGATGCCGAAACGGTCGGAGACGAGCTGCGCGAAGGTGGTCTCGTGCCCCTGGCCGTGGCTGTGCGTGCCGGTGAAGACCGAGACGCTGCCGGTGGCGTGGAAGCGCACCTCGGCGGATTCATACAGGCCCGCCCGGGCACCCAGCGCGCCCGCGACCGCCGACGGCGCGGCGCCGCAGGCCTCGACGAAGGTGGAGAAGCCGATGCCGCGATACTTGCCGCGGCTCGCCGCCTCGGCCCGGCGCGCCTCGAAGCCGGCATAGTCGGCATGCTTGAGGGCGAGATCGAGGCTGGCCTCGTAGTTGCCGGAATCGTAGGTCATGCCGACCGGCGAGGCGTAGGGGAACTGCTCGGGCTGGATGAAGTTCCGCCGGCGGATCTCGGAAGGATCGATGCCGCTGACCCGGGCGGCCTCGTCGACCACGCGTTCCAGCAGGTAGCTCGCCTCCGGCCGGCCGGCGCCGCGATAGGCGTCCACCGGCACGGTGTTGGTGAATACGGCCCGCACCGAGGCATGGATCGCCGGGATCACGTACATGCCCGAAAGCAGGGTGGCGTAGAACCAGGTCGGGATGCCGGGACCGAAGGTCGAGAGATAGGCGCCGAGATTGGCCGTGGTCTTGACCCTGAGCGCGGTGAACTTGCCGTTCTCGTCCATGCCCAGCTCGGCCGTCGAGACATGGTCGCGGCCATGCGCGTCGGACATGAAGCTCTCCGAACGCTCGGCCACCCATTTCATCGCCCGACCGAAGGTCTTGGCGCCGAAGATCAGCACCGCCTCCTCGTTGTAGGGGAAGATCTTGGAGCCGAAGCCGCCGCCGACGTCGGGCGCCACCACCCGGAACTTGTGCTCCGGCATGGCGAACACGAAGGCGCCCAGCAGCAGGCGGATGACGTGCGGGTTCTGGCTGGTCAGGTAGAGCGTGGTTTCTTCCGTGCCGCCCTCGTATTCGGCGACGCAGGCCCGGGGCTCCATGGCGTTGGGCACCAGGCGGTTGTTGACTATCTCCACCGTCGCCACCTTCGCCGAGCCGGAAAGCGCCTGGTCGACCACCTGGGCGGTATCGACGTCGGGCAGCACCCAGTCGAAGCAGACATTGTCCGGCTTGTCGTCGAACACCGCCGGCGCGCCGTCCTTCAGCGCGTCAACGGCCTCGGCCACGCCGGGCAGGACCTCGTAGTCGACCTCGATCAGTTCCGCCGCGTCCTTGGCCTGGGCCAGGCTCTCGGCGAACACGACGGCCACCGGATCGCCGACATAGCGGGCCTTGCCGTGCGCCAGGATCGGGTGCGGCGGCTCGAACATGGCGGAACCGTCGGGCTGGGTAATGCCCCAGCCGCAGGGCAGGCCGCCCAGGCCGGCGTCGGCGACGTCCTGGCCGGTCAGCACGCCGACCACGCCGGGCGCGGCCTTGGCCGCCGCGGCGTCGACGCCGTTGATCTTCGCGTGCGCATGCGGCGAACGCAGGAAATAGGCATGGGCCTGGCCGGGACGGTTGATGTCGTCCGTGTAATTGCCCTTGCCGGTGAGAAAGCGGTTGTCTTCGCGGCGCTTAACGCGGGCGCCGATGCCGGTATCTGTCATCTGGAAACTCCTCCCACGGGGTTCCGTCTGTCCACGTGTGCAGGCGAGGGGCGGGTTCAGGCCGCCATCGTCTTCTGCGCCTGCTGAATGGCTTTCACGATGTTGTGGTAGCCGGTGCAGCGGCAGAGATTGCCCTCGAGTTCGCGGCGAATGGTCTTTTCATCCGCGTCGGGGTGCTTCTTCACGATCTCGATCGCCTGCATCACCATGCCGGGCGTGCAGAAACCGCACTGCAGGCCGTGATTGTCCATGAAGGCCTGCTGCATCGGATGCAGCGAGCCGTCGGCCTCGGCCAGGCCCTCGATCGTGGTGACGCTGGCGCCTTCCGCCATCGTCGCCAGCATCGTGCAGGATTTCACGGCGTTGCCGTCGACATGCACGACGCTGGTGTCGCAGCCGACATGGGTGCCGGTCAGGCGAAGATGCTCGCGCAGGAATTGCACGAGCAGGGTGCGATCCTCAACCTCGCGGCTGACGGCTTCGCCATTCACGGTCATGCTCACAGTGGCCATGTCTGGTCCTCCCTGGAAAACTTCGAGTCTTCGAAACTGGAGGATCAGTGCGCGCGCCGTCTTGTTGCCGCGACATCCGCGTCCGTTCCCCTCGCTGGGCGGAAGTTTCCGAACTCCGGTCCGACGGGTCAAGCTCATGACGATTGCGAACAGCGGCTTTTTCGACTTCGTGATGTCCGCCGCCACGATACGGACGCCCGATCGGCCGCAGACGCGCGCCCGACGCTTTCCCAATTCGCCGTTCGGGGGGTAGTCTTGAGGCCTGCATCCCCGACACGCCTGGCGAGGAGAGGCCGGATGGCCCGGAGACCGCCGCCCTGACGAAGGTGGCCCAGCAGAGACTGCCGATCGCGCGGCTCGAACCGGTGGCGTTCCGCATCCTCGCGGCGCACTGGTTCGACCAGTGCGGGGCGCGCCGCTGCCCGGAGGTCGGGGAACTCGATCCCTTCCGCGTGCCGGTGCTGGCGGCCGACATCGTCATGTTCGAGCCCGCCGGCGGAAGTTTCGTCTATCGCGTGGTGGGCGAACGCGCGGGCCGCATGCTGGGTCGCAACGTCATCGGCAAGACGCTGATCGAGGTGCTGCAGGATCCCGAATATGTCGATCTCGTGATCGCCAAGCTGATGATGTCGGTGCGCGAACCGGGGGTCTATCTCGCGACCCAGCGGTTCCGCCGGCCTTCCGATGGCCTGACGGTCAGTTCGCGGCGTCTCGTGCTGCCCTATGGCGAAGGGGGAGAAGTCCGGCGGGTGCTCACCTACATGCTGTTCGATCAGTCATTGCAGGAACCCTACACGCCGGGCCTGAAGCTCGATCCGCTGATGCTGACCGATCTTTTCCTGATCGAGCCCGGGCCGGTCGCGAACGCCGGCGAAGCGGAGGAGGGTGGCGCACCGCCGGCTCAGGCGAAGACGTAGAGCCCGATCGCCACCAGCACCAGCAGACCGCCGACCCAGACCCAGCTGGGCAGGCCGCCGCCCTCGTCGGCGGGGGGCTCGGCCCGGCGTTCGCTCTCGCCCGCCGGAACGGGCGCGGCTTGGCTCGCCGCCGGTTCGGCCGCGGGCGCCGCAGGAGCCTGATCCGCGGTTGCGGGCGCGGCCGGTTCCGCAGGCGTTTCGGGAGCCGCATCGGGCGCGGCTTCGGCTTCCGCTTCCGCCGCCGGGGCCGTTGCGGCAGCGCCGCCATAGGAAGCCGCCAGTTCGGTGAAACTGGCGAAGAAGTCGTCCGCCTGCTTCTTCGCCGCCCCGTCGATCAGGCGCGAGCCGAGCTGGGCCAGCTTGCCACCGACATTGGCCTTGACCTCGTAGCGCAGCACGGTCTCGCCGCCGTCCTCCTCCAGCCGGACGCTGGCCCCGCCCTTGGCAAAGCCCGCGGCGCCGCCCTTGCCTTCGCCGGCGATGGTGTAGCCGTTCGGCGGATCGATGTCGGACAGCGTGACGTTGCCGGAGAATTTCGCCTTTACCGGCCCGACCTTGGCGGTGACGGTGGCGGAGAAGGCGTTGTCGGCGGTCTGTTCCAGGCTGTCGCAGCCGGGGATCGCCGCCTTCAGCACCTCGGGATCGTTGAGCGCGTCCCAGACCTGCTGGCGGGGCGCGGGGATGCGGCGTTCGCCGGTCATTTCCATGCTGTGGTCTCCTTGCCGCGGCGGCGCATGCTGGGCGGCCGGCCGCGCATCGTGAAGGGCGGGTGGAGCGGCAACTTATTGTTCCGCCTGCGTCGCATCAAGCAAGCCGGCGGGTCAGACGGCCAGCAGGAAGAACAGGCCCGTCATGGCCGCCAGCGCCACCAGATTGAGCACCGCGCTTGCCGCGTGCAGCCGGCGAAAGGCGCGGGTCGCGGCCTCCTCGCCAGCCCGCCGTCCGGGACGGTGGCGTTCGATCGCGGGGCGCAGCACCAGGTCCTGGAACAGGAAGGCGAGCGCCAGGAGGCCGAGCGCGAGACCTTCGCCGCGATAGAACAGCAGCAGCGCGGCGACCGCGTTCAGGCCGGCGAGCAGGCGGAAATAGCCGGGAAACAGCAGGCCCACCACGTCGCCCGCCTGTTCGCGGCCGAGCCGGCGGAACAGCACCGGTGTCGCCGCGAAGGTGAAGAACACGCCGGCCCCGAGCGCCAGCGACAGGCAGAGCAGGGCGACGGTGTGAAAGTTCAGCCAGGCCGCGGTCTCCGCCATCGCCGGGTCTCAGCCGTCGAGATAGGGCAGCAGGTAGAACAGGATCAGGTAGGCCGCGAGCAGCAGCACCGCGCTCAGCACCATGCTTCCCGTGGGCCAGGTCCGCGCCATCACGCCTTCCGGACCGTGGTGGCGGGAGACCAGGAAAGTGATGTGGCGCACCATGCGGTTGAGGCCGCCCACGAACAGGTCCCAGGAACCGCCGAGACTGTCGCGCGCCGTGTTCCACAGGCCGGGCAGGATGCGCCGGTAGACCCAGTCGGTATCGAGATTGGTGGAGCGCAGTTCCGGCGGATAGATGCCGGTGCGCATCAGGATCGCGAAGGCGAGGCCGGAGAACATCAGCAATTGCAGCTGCAGCACCACGTGGCTGGTGGTGTAGGGCTGGAAATCCACCGGGTGCGGCAGGATCGCATAGAGCGCCGCCGGGTAGACGCCGATGCCGACGCACAGCACCGCGGCGATGCCCATGGCGATCAGCATGTGCGTGGGCGCTTCCTTGCAGCGCTTGCCGGAATCGTGCGCATAGAAGGCGAAATAGGGCACCTTGATGCCCGAATGGTGCATCACGCCGGCCGACGCAAACAGCAGCACCAGGAAGGGCACCATGAAGCCTTCCTCGGCCGCGGCCGCCAGGATCATCGATTTCGAGACGAAGCCGGAGAACAGCGGGAAGGCGGAAATCGACATGCCGCCGATGATGCACAGCGTCGTGGTGATCGGCATCGACTTGTAGAGGCCGCCCAGCTCCGAGCCCTTCACCGTGCCGACCCGGTAGAGCACCGCGCCCATCGACATGAACAGCAGCGACTTGTAGAGGATGTGGCAGAAGGCATGCGCCGCGGCGCCGTTGATGGCCAGTTCCGTGCCGATGCCGACGCCCACCACCATGAAGCCGAGCTGGTTGTTCAGGCTGTAGGACAGCACCTTGCGCAGGTCGTTCTCCAGCACCGCGTAGAAGATCGGAAAGGCGGTCATGGTCGCGCCGACATAGACCAGGAATTCGGTGCCGGCGTAGCCGCGCGCCAGCGCGTAGATCGCGAGCTTGGTGGTGAAGCTGGAGAGGAACACCGTGCCCGAGACCGTGGCCTCGGGATAGGCGTCCTGCAGCCAGTTGTGCAGCAGCGGAAACGCCGCCTTGATGCCGAAGGCGAGCAGGATCAGCCCGCCCGCCAGCGTCGCCGGATCGAGCGCGCCGAAGGCCACCGAGCCGGTCTGCGCGACATGCACGATCAGCCCGGAGAGCAGGATCACGCCGGAGCCGACCTGGATCACCAGGTAGCGCAGCGCTGCCCGGAAACCGCGTTGCGTGCCGCGCGCCAGGATCAGGAAGACCGAACTGATCGCCGTCAGTTCCCAGTAGACGAACAGGGTGACGAGATCGCCGGCGAACACCGCCCCGATCGCCGCGCCGGCGTAGATCAGCGCCGCCGTGTGCTCCAGCGCCTTGCGCACGTGCAGGGCGTAGATCACCGCGATGAAGGCGGCGATGTAGAAGATGTAGCCGAATACCAGGGCCAGGCCGTCGACCCGCAGGTGCACCAGGGTCAGGTTGAACAGGCTGTGGTTCAGGTGCGCGCCGGCCTCGAGCTGGGTCAGGTGGTAGAAGCCGGCGACGGGCAGGGCCAGCATCCAGGCCGCCCGCACCGGGCCGCGCAGCAGCGGCACCAGGGCCGCGCCCAGGATCAGGATCAGGCCGGGAGGGATCGCTTCGGGGCTCACCGCTCGTCCTCCGGCGGATCGTAATAGTCCTCGTCCCGCATGATCAGCTTGCGCAGTTCCTTGGCCAGCACCACCAGCACCACGCAGCTCACCAGGCCGTAGACGGCGTAGGAACCGGGCAGGTTCTCCCAGGCGTAGTGCACGTGCTTGTGGTAGAAAAAGTCGGCGATCACCACCGCGGCGCAGATCGCGCACAGCGCGTAGTAGATCCGGTCGACATTGCGCTTGCTGTCCAGCCAGCCGGGCTTCTCGTCCTTCGGCGCGCCGCTCATGGCAGCCCTCCCAGCGGTTTCAGCAGGGCGTAGAGGTCGTCCGCGATGAAGAACAGCACGACGCAGCCCGCCGCCGTCAGGCACAGCGGCACGACCGAGAAGGCCGGCGCTTCCTGCAGCGCCACCGGGCCCGCCGGCGTGTCGGGCAGGGGATAGAAGAAGGCGCGGATGACCGGCCCGATCAGGTAGACCACGTTCAGCAGGGAGGAGAGCATCAGCACCGCGATCAGCAGCAGGTGCCCGCTTTCGGCCGCGCCCAGTGCCAGGAAGAACTTGCTCCAGGACCCGCCCATCGGCGGCAGGCCGATGACGCACAGCGCGCCGATCAGGAAGGCGGTGAGCGTGAAGGGCATCAGCCGGCCGATGCCGTTCATGTCCGAGATCTCGGTCTTGTGCAGCGCCGTGTAGATCGCGCCGGCACAGAAGAACAGGGTGATCTTGCCGAAGGCATGCATGGGGATGTGCATGGCCGCGCCGACGATGCCGATGCCGTTCGCCAGCATCGCGCCCAGTGTGACGTAGGAGAGCTGGCTGACCGTGGAATAGGCGAGCCGGCGCTTCAGGTTGTCCTGGCGGATGGCGACGAGGGAGGAGGCGAGGATCACGAAGGCCGCGAGATAGAGGATCAGGTCGGTCGACCAGAGCTGGGCCAGGAAGTCGGTGCCGAAGGTGTAGGCCGAGACCTTGACCACGCAGAACACCCCGGTCTTCACGACTGCAACAGCGTGCAGCAGCGCCGAGACCGGGGTCGGGGCGACCATCGCCGCCGGCAGCCAGCGGTGGATCGGCATCAGCGCCGCCTTGCCGATGCCGAACATGAACAGCAGCAGCAGCAGGCTGGCGAAATCGAGCCCCACCCGCTCCGAGAGAATGCCGCCGGGCTCGAAGTTGAGCGTGCCCACCTCGACCCAGATCCAGATGATCGCCAGCATCCACAGGCCGATCGAGGTGCCCATCAGCAGGCCGATATAGGTCCGCCCGGCCTTCAGTGATTTCTCGTCCTCGTGATGCGCCACCAGGGGATAGGTCGACAGCGACAGCACCTCGTAGAAGATGAACAGGGTGAACAGGTTGTCGGCCAGCGCCACGCCCATGGTCGAGGACAGCGCGATCGCGAAGCAGATGTAGAAGCGGGTCTGGTGCGGCTCGCGGTTGCCGCGCATGTAGCCGATCGAATAGAGCGAGTTGAGGATCCACAGCGAACTGGCGACCGCGGCGAAGGTCATGCCCAGCGGTTCGACCGAGAAGGCGATGGCAAGCCCGGGGATCGGCTCCAGCGCGGTGTAGTGCAGCGGCAGTCCGGCGAGGTGCAGCGGCAGGATCGCCAGCAGCACGACGACCGCCAGCGACGCCGCGGTCAGCAGGGTCACGGTCTCGCGCTGGTTGGGATTGTCCCGCGTGCCGGCGATGAAGATCGCGCCCAGCAACGGCAGGCAGACTGCCAGCGGCAGCAGGAAGGTTTCCTCCGCCATCACCAGAACCCGCCCAGCAGTCCCGAGGCCGCGCTGCGGGCGACCTCGATCGGCAGCCGCGCATCGAGGCCGAACCAGACATTGGCCAGCGCCAGAATCCAGGTCGGCAGCAGCAGCACCAGCGGCGCCTCCGCGACTTCGCCCCGGCCTTCCGGCGCGGGCCGCAGGTAGAGGCATTCGACGGCGCGCCAGACATAGATGATCGCCAGCAGCGAGGAGGCGAGGATCAGCACCGCGAGCCAGACCATGCGGGAATCCTCGAGCACCGACTGGATCAGCAGCCACTTGGAGATGAAGCCGCCGGTCAGCGGCACGCCGATCAGGCTCAGTCCGCCGATCACGAAGGCGGCGCAGGTCCAGGGCATGGCCCGTCCCAGTCCGGCCATGTCCTCGAAGCGGGTGCTGGCGATGCGGTAGAAGATGCAGCCCAGCGCCAGGAACAGCGCGCCCTTCATCAGGGCGTGGTTGAAGATGTGCATGTAGGCGGCGGTCAGGCTGGCGGACGTGGCCAGCGACACGCCGATGACGATGTAGCCGATCTGCGCCACCGAGGAATAGGCCAGCATCCGCTTGGCGTCCTGCTGGTAGATCGCCACCGAGGAGCCGACGAACATCGCCAGCACCGAGGCCAGCAGCAGCACCCAGCTGATCTGCAGACCCTCGAAGGCCAGGTCCTTGCCGAACAGGCCGAGAGAGAAGCGGATCAGGACGTAGATCGAGACCTTGGTGGCCGTCGCCGCCAGGAAGGTGGAGACCACGCTGGGCGCGTAGGCGTAGGCGTTGGGCAGCCACAGGTGCAGCGGGAAGACCGCGGCCTTCAGCGCCACGCCCACGGTGAAGAAGGCCGCCGCCGCGACGATCGGCCGGCTGCCGATCGCGTCGGGCAGGCGCTCCTGCAGGTCCGCCATGTTGAGCGTGCCGGTCATCATGTACAGCAGGCCGATGGCGATCAGGATGAAGGTCGCACCGATCGTGCCCATGATCAGGTACTGGAAGGCGGCGGTCAGGGCCCGGCGGTCCCGGCCCATGGCGATCAGGGCGTAGGTCGACAGCGAGGAGATCTCGAGGAAGACGAAGACGTTGAAGGCATCGCCCGTGGTGGTGATGCCGAGCAGCCCGGTCAGGCAGAGGATGTAGGCGCAGTAGAACAGGTGCTGGCGGTTCGGGCCGATCTCGCGCTCGACGCTGGTGCGCGCGAACAGCATGACCACCGCGCCGATGCCGGAGACCACGACCAGCACGAAGGCGTTGGCCGCGTCGATCACGTATTCGATGCCCCAGGGCGGCGGCCAGCCGCCCAGGGCGTAGGAGATCGGACCGCTGTCCATGACCTGCCAGGTCAGCCCGAGGGCGATGGCGAAGGCGGCCCAGGAGATCGCGAGCGCCAGTAGCCAGGCGAACCGGGCATGCCCGACGATGACGCAGAACGGCGCCGCGACCAGCGGCAGCGCGACCTGCAGGGCGGGCAGGTTGGCGGCGATCACGGCCGCTGCTCCTCTTCCAGCCAGTCGCCCGGATCGCTGTCCTCGTGGTCGATCTCGTCTTCCTCGATGGTGCCGTAGGCCTCGCGGATGCGCACCACCAGGGCCAGGCCCAGCGCGGTGGTGGCCACGCCGACGACGATCGCGGTCAGGATCAGCACGTGGGGCAGGGGATTGGAATAGACCACGTCCTCGCCCGGCAGGTGGATCGGCGCGGTGCCGCCGCTGACCTTGCCGATCGAGATGTAGAGCAGGAACACCGAGGTCTGGAAGATGTTCAGGCCGACCAGTTTCTTGATCAGGTTGCCGCGGGCCACGACGATGTAGAAGCCGATCATCATCAGCAGGATGACGACCCAGTAGTTGAAATAGGCGAGGACGGTCTCCATGGCTCAGTCCTCGCCCGGCGCCCGGCCGGAGAAATAGTAGAAGATCGTGATCATGGTGGCGGCGACGGTGATGCCGACGCCGAGCTCGACGATCAGGATGCCGTAGTGCTGGCCAGCCTGGGGGTCGGCCGCGAGCACGAAATAGTTCAGGAACTCGCCGCCCAGCGCGATCCCGGCGAAACCGGTCAGCGCGTACAGCGCCAGGCCGATGCCGACGAACCGTTCGATTACCGCCGGCGGCGCGACCAGCTTGGCGTTCTCCAGCCCGAAGACCAGGCCGTAGAGGATGAAGGCCGAGGCGAAGATCACGCCGGCCTGGAAGCCGCCGCCGGGTCCGAAATCGCCATGGAACTGCACATAGAGGGCGAACAGCAGGATGTAGGGGATCAGCAGCTTGGTGACGATCCGCA
Source organism: Alphaproteobacteria bacterium (assembly GCA_041940205.1). Classification (GTDB taxonomy): domain Bacteria; phylum Pseudomonadota; class Alphaproteobacteria; genus JBGTSP01. The sequence continues at coordinate 15,568 of JBGTSP010000030.1, read as the reverse complement.
GGACGCGATGATGCTTCATGCCGCACCCCCGTCCTTGCCGGCGGACGGCGCGGTGCCGGCGCTCTCGTCGCCCGCGTCTGCGTCCGGCCCGCCGCCGCCGTCCTCGGGCACCCGGCGCCGGCGACGGCTGCCCAGCAGCAGCATCACGCCCACGCCGGCGGTGAACACCACGGCGACCTCGCCGAGCGTGTCGAAACCGCGATAGCTCGCCAGCACCGAGGTGACGACGTTCGGCAGGCCGACGCGCTGCGGATTGGTGTTGGCCGGATCGGCGTCCGCCAGGTAGCGCGGGGCGACATGTTCCTGGGCCGGGGCCTCGGGGTCGCCGAAGGCCGGCATGTCGAAGGTGGCGTAGACCAGCGCCGCGCCGGTGATCGTCACGGTGATCAGCGGCAGCAGCGGCGAATGCACCGGCGGCTTCGCCTCGCGGCGGACCAGCGAAAGGGTGGCGATCATCAGCACGCCGGAGACGCCCGCGCCGACCGCGGCCTCGGTGAAGGCGACGTCGACGGCGTCCAGCAGCACGAAGATGGTGGCGGCCAGGAAGCTGTACAGGCCCGACAGCATGACCACGGCGAACAGCGAGCGCAGCCGAAGGATGGCGAGACCGGTCGCGCCGAGGAACACCAGCAGGACAAGATCGATCAGCAGTTCGGTCACGGCGCCGTCCCGGTGCCGGAGGTTTCGCGTGAGGCCTCGCCGTCGCCCTCGGGCGCGTCCGGCGAATCCGCCAGTTTCGGCTTCAGCCCGTGCGCCAGCGCCGCCCGGGCGGTGGCATGGGAGGCCGTCGGCGAGGTCACGAGCAGCAGCAGCAGGACCAGGATCAGCTTCACCGTGACCAGGGTGAAGCCGGCCTGGAAGGTCAGGCCGAGCAGGATCGCGGCCGCCCCCATCGTGTCGGTGATGCCGGCGGGGTGTAGCCGGGTGAAGAAGTCGGGCAGGCGGATCAGGCCCAGCGACCCGATCAGCACGGCCAGCGCGCCGATCAGCAGCAACACGCCCGAGACGATGTCGGCGGCCAGGCTCATGCGCGCGGCTCCGCGCCGCCGGAGGACGCACCGCCGTCGACCGCGACGTCGCGGCCGAGGCTGCCGTACTTCACCCATTTCAGCACGGCGATGGTGCCGATGAAGTTCATCAGCGCGTACAGCAGGGCGATGTCGAGAAAGTCCGGCCGGCCCATGACGAAGCCGAGCAGGGCGATCAGCAGTACCGTCTTGGTGCCGATCGTGTTCACCGCCAGCACCCGGTCGAACACGTTCGGCCCGGCGAAGGCCCGGAACAGGGCCATGGCGATACCGGCCAGCACCGCGAAGGTCGCGGCGGTCAGGATCGTCGCGATGCTCATCGGGTCGGCTGCTCGATTTCCCGCACGCGACGGTCCATGGCGCCGCCCTGGATGTCGGCGGCGCCCTCGCGGGACAGCGCGTGCACGAGGATCTGCCGATGCTCGAGATCCATCGACACGGTGCCCGGCGTCAGCGTGATGGAGTTGGCGTAGATCACCTGGCCCAGGTCGCTCGACTGGCTGGCCGGCGTGGTGAACAGGGTCGGCGTGACCGGCAGCGAGGGCGAGATCACCCGGCGGGCGACGTCCCAGTTGGCCTTGGTGATCTCCCAGGCCAGCCAGGGCAGGTAGGTCAGGACCCGCCAGGTCAGGTGAATGGGCGCGCCCTCGTGATCGACGAGGTCCATGCGGTGGGCGATATAGACGGTGAAGGCGACCGAAAACCCGCCGAAGGCGAGGATCAGCGGCAGGAAATAGCCCGAGAGCAGCAGCCAGACCGCTGCCGTTCCGGCCACCAGGCCGGCGACATGCACCCAGCCGGAAACGCCCGCATTCCGCTCCCCGTCCGTCATCGCCTTCCGATCCACCCCGACCCCTGCCGAAACGCCAACATAGTCAGGCCGTCTGGCGAGCGCCAGACTCGTTCTTGGCCCTCATCGGCGCAGTCGCGCGAGACGCGAATGCGGGCAATCGCGATTCGCATGTGCGGCGATTCGATGCTAGCCTTGGACGCTTTCGTTTCGAGTATTGGGGCGGCGTAATGGCGTGGGAGGATGCCGACAAGAAGCCGGAGCCCGAGACCATCGTCAAGAAGGGACTGGTCAAGTGGTTTGACGCAGTCAAGGGGTTCGGGTTCGTCGTCAGCGACGACGGTTCTGGCGACGTGTTGTTGCACAAGACCGTATTGCGGGAAACCGGCCGCCAGGTGGTGCCCGAAGGGGCAACCGTGACCTGCGAGGTCGTGCAGCGCGACCGCGGCATGCAGGCCGTCCGGGTCATCGAGCTGGACGAGAGCACAGCCACGCCGGTCGAGCGGCGCCCCCGCCCGGCCGCGCCGCGCCGGCCCGAGGGCACGCCGGTTGTCGCCGAGGGCGAATTCATCGAGGTCGTCGTCAAGTGGTTCAACCGGGCCAAGGGCTACGGCTTCGTGACCCGTGGCGATGGCGAGGCCGACATCTTCATCCATATCGCCGTGTTGCGCCGCTACGGTCTCGAGGATCTCGAGCCCAACCAGCCGCTGCGGGTGAAGATCGGCAACGGACCGCGCGGACCGCTGGTCGCCGAACTGGAAACCGCCGGCAGCGACTGAACCTTCGCCCGACGCGCGTCGTCCGCTGCCGGGCTCGCCGCCGCGCCTTCTTTCGTCCCGGGTCTTTCCCTTCCGGTTCCTTTAGTGCCGGGCATTGTCGTCCGTCTGCCAGGGCGTGAGCGCCCGTCCCAGCCGGTCGACCGCGAAATACAGCGCCAGGCCGATCAGGCAAAGCAGCAGCAGCGCGGCGAACACCAGGTCGGTCTTGGCCCGGCCGATCATGTGCAGCATCAGGTAGCCGAGTCCGGCCGAGGCGCCGACCCACTCGCCCACGACGGCGCCGATCGGCGCCACCGCCGCGGCCACCCGCAGCCCCGACGCGAACGCGGGCAGCGCCGCGGGCAGGCGGATCCGCCAGAGCACGGCGCGCTGCCGGCCGGGCCGACCCGCCGTCATCACCCGGGCGAGATCGAGCCAGCCGCTCTCGGTGCGGCCGAGGCCGTCGAGGAAGCTGGCGGTGACGGGAAAGAAGATGATCAGCGAGGCCATGGCGATCTTCGAGGCAAGCCCGTAGCCCAGCCAGAGCACCAGGATCGGCGCCAGCGCGAACACCGGGATCGCCTGCGAGGCGACCAGCACCGGCAGCAGCCAGCCGCGGGCGCGGCGCCATTGGGCAATGACGAGCGCGCAGCCCGCGCCCAGCGCGGTGCCGACGATCAGGCCCAGGACGATTTCCAGCGCAGTGATCGCGGCATGCCGCGCCAGCGACCCGGCATTCTCGATCAGCGCCGCCCCGACCGCGAGCGGCCCTGGCAGGATGAAGCGCGGCACGCCGGTCGCGCTCACCACGACCTGCCAGACGAACAGCAGCCCGGCGGCGATCGCAAACGTCCGCAGCACCGCGTTCACGGGTTTTCTCCGGGCGGGCCGGGCTCCGCGGTCTGGTCGAGCAGGCGCAGCAGGTGATCGAGGCTGGCCTGCAGGGCCGGGCTGCCGGCCTCGCGCGGCGGCGGCTCGTCGGGCAGCTTCGCCGGCAGCAGGCGGGCGGGCCGGCCCTGCATCACCAGCACCCGGTCGGCCATGCGGGCCGCCTCCAGCGGATCGTGGGTCACGAGCAGGACGATGCGCCCGGCCAGCCGTTCGACCACCAGGTCCTGCAGGCGGTAGCGGGTGAGCGCGTCGAGCGAGGAGAACGGCTCGTCCATCAGCACCACCGGCCGGTCTTCCATCAACGTGCGCGCCAGGGCCGTGCGCTGGCGCATGCCGCCCGAGAGCGCCCGGGGCGGCCGGTCGAGATCGTCGCCAAGGCCCAGGGTCTCGAGCAGAAGCCTGGCGCGCCCCCGGTCGGGCGGCTCGCCCCGCAGGCGCGCGCCCAGCACCGTGTTTTCCAGCACCGACAGCCAGGGCAGCAGCAGGTCGCTCTGGCCCATCCACGAGACCCGGTCGGGGGTGAGCGGAACGCCGTCCAGTTCCAGGCCGGCGCGGCTCTGTGCGCCGGTATCGAGACCGGCGATCAGGCGCAGCAGGCTGCTCTTGCCGACCCCGGAGGGGCCCAGCAGGGCCACCATCTCGCCGGGCGCGATGTCGAGGTCGAGACCGGCGAACAGGTCCTTGTCCTCGTACCGCAGCGCCGCGCCCGATACCCGCAGGCCGGCCGCGCCGGCGGCGGTCGCGTCTTGCGGCGGATGGCTGCTCGAATCCATGCGACCGTGGTATCACGATTGCGGACCGCGCCACGTCGCCGGATCAGGAGAGAGCATCGCCCATGCGGACCGTGCCGCGAGCCCCGACGACTGTTCTGGCCGCCCTGTTCGCGGTCCTTTTCGCGACCCTGATGCTGGCGCCGGCGATCCCGCCGGCCGGGGCGGACGAGGCGGCGGGACGGGTATACGAGCCGCTGCAGCTCGAAACCGCGGACGGTCGCCGGCACGCGTTCCGGGTCGAGATCGCGGACGAGGACGGCGAACATGCGCGCGGGCTGATGTTCCGGCGCACGCTGGCCCCCGACGCCGGCATGCTGTTCCTGTTCCCCGACGACCGGGTGCAGGCCTTCTGGATGAAGAACACCTACGTGCCGCTCGACATGCTGTTCGTGGCCGCCGACGGCCGGATCGCCGATCTGCACGAGAACGCCTGGCCGCTCGACGAGACCCCGATCCGCTCGGACCGCCCGGTGCGCGCGGTGCTGGAAGTGGTGGCAGGCACCGTGCGGCGGCTCGGCATCCGGGTCGGCGACCGGGTGCTGCACCGCGCCTTCTGATCGAATCTTCCGGTCGCGAAGATGAGGCGATAGCGTCGGCGGCGAGGCGGATCACGGGAGGGAGAGTGCCGATGCGGGGTGTCCTGGTCCGGGAATGGACCACGTTCGATCAGTTGCAGCTTGTCGACTGTCCGCGGCCCGAACTGGGGCCGGGCCAGGTCCGGGTCAGGACCCAGGCGGCGGGCGTCTCCTTCGCCACCAGCCTGTTCGTGCAGGGCAAGTATCAGCGCCGGCCACCGCTGCCCTTCGTGCCCGGCACCGAGATCGCCGGCATCGTCACCGAGGTGGCGGACGATGTCGGCCGCGTCGCGGTCGGCGACCGGGTCTGCTGCGTGCTCGACTGGGGCGGCCTGGCGGAAGAGGCGGTGGCCAACGAGGTCGGCACCTTTCCGATCCCCGACGGCCTGGAATTGAACCGCGCGATCAGTTTCACCAATTCCTACGCGACCTCCTACGCGGCGCTGTGCTGGCCGCACCTGCTGCGGCTGGAAGCCGGGCAGAGCCTGCTGGTGCACGGGGCCGCGGGCGGCGTCGGGCTGGCCGCCATCGAGATCGCGAAAATTCTCGGCGCCACGGTGTTCGCGACCGCCGGTTCGCCGGAAAAGCTGGCGATCGCCCGCGCCCACGGCGCCGACCACCTGATCGACTATGCCCGCGAGGACTTCCGCGCAGCGGTGCTCGCGGCCACGGACGGGCAGGGGGTGAACGCGGTCTACGATCCCGTCGGCGGCGAGGTCTTCGCCACCTCCCTGCGCTGTCTCGCGCCGGAGGGGCGGATCATGCCGGTGGGCTTTGCCGGCGGTACGATCCAGCAGATCCCCGCGAACCTGCTGCTGGTCAAGAACCTCACCGTCACCGGCCTCAACCTGGGCTACTATTTCGGCTGGAGCCCGGACGACGTGCGCCACCGCTATGCCGACCGGCTGCGGGACAGCATGGCGCAGCTCTTCCGCTGGTTCGAGGAGGGGCGGATCGACCCGCACATCTCGCACACCTTCCCGCTGGAAGGCTTCCGCGAGGCGATGCAGGCGGTGCTCGGGCGCCAGGCGACCGGTCGCGTGGCGCTGGTGATGGACGAGGAGGCGGCCCGCCTCGGCCTCGCCTGATCCGGTTTCGCCGGCAGAGGAGGAACGCCAACATGGATATGCTTCCCGCCCGCGGTGACCTCGCGACCCATGCGGTCGGCAACCAGCCGCCGCCCTTCGGCGACTGCAATCTCTATGCGACCGATCCCGTCCTGCGCGCGGCCGTGCTGCGGGAGGCCGGATCCTGGCTGGACGAGAAAATGACCGCCCTGGGCGCGGAACTCGGCCGCGCCGAGGTGCTGGAGTGGGGCGAGGAGGCCAACCGGTTTCCGCCCGAACTGCGCAGCTTCGACCGCTATGGCCGGCGGCTGGACGAGGTGCGCTTCCATCCCGCCTATCACCGGCTGATGGAACTGGCGATGCGCCACGGCATCCACGACGTCGCCTGGCAGGCACACGAGAAGGGTGGAGATGTCACGCCGAAGGCGGGCGGGCACGTCGCCCATGCGGCGATGCTGGCGCTGTTCACCCAGGCCGAGGCGGGCGTGATGTGCCCGATCACCATGACCTATGCCGCGGTGCCGGCGCTGCGTCGCGATCCCGAGACCGGCGGGCCCTGGCTCGGGAAACTGCTGGGCGGCACCTACGATGCGCCGCTGGCGCCGATCGCGACGAAACGCGGCATCACCGTCGGCATGGCGATGACCGAGAAGCAGGGCGGCAGCGACGTGCGGGCGAACGAGACGAGGGCGACGCCGATCGCCGGGGAGGGCGGCGGCCGGGCCTTCACGCTGCGCGGCCACAAGTGGTTCTGTTCGGCGCCGATGTGCGACGGCTTCCTGACGCTGGCCTATACCGACGCCGGCCTGACCTGTTTCCTGGTGCCCCGGGTGACGCCGGACGGCGCGCGCAACGCGATCCACCTGATGCGCCTCAAGGACAAGCTAGGCAACCGCTCCAACGCCTCCTCGGAGATCGAGTATCACGACGCCTATGCCGAACGGCTGGGCGAGGAGGGCCGCGGCATCGCCACCATCATCGACATGGTGCACCACACGCGGCTGGGCACCATCGCCGGCACGCTGGGCATCATGCGCATGGCCTTCACCCAGGCGATGCACCACGCCCGCGGCCGCCGGGCCTTCCAGAAGGCGCTGATCGACCAGCCGGTGATGCGCCAGGTGCTGGCCGACCTCGCGCTCGACTACGAGGCGGCGGTGGCCCTGGTGCTGCATGTCGCGCGGCGCTACGAGAGCGAAAGCCAAGAGGACCGCGCCTATGCCCGGCTCGCCGTGGCGGTGGCGAAATACTGGCTCACCAAGCAGGTGACGGCGTTCACGGTGGAATGCCTCGAGTGTCACGGCGGGGCCGGGTATGTGGAGGACTCGCCGATGCCGCGGCTCTACCGCGAGGCGCCGCTGAACGGCATCTGGGAGGGATCGGGCAACGTCATCGCCCTCGACATCCTGCGCACGCTCGCGCGCGAGCCGCTGGCCCGCGAGAGTTTCCTCGCCGAACTGGAGCGCGACGGGCCGGCGGGAGGGACAGATCCGCTCGGCGCCGCGATCGCCGACCTGAAATCACGCCTCTCGGCGGCGCCGGCGGAAAGCGGCGCGCGCGGCCTGGCCGAACGCATGGCCCTGGTGCTGCAGGGCGTGCTGATGCGGCGCACCGCGCCCGGCGCCGTGGCCGATGCCTTCGCCGCCAGCCGGCTGGGGGACAGCGGCCGGGCGAGCTACGGGGGGTTCGCTTCGCCGGTCGACGCGGACGCGATCCTGCAGCGCTACGAGGCGGTCTGAAGGGCGCGTTATCGGGTGGTGGCGGGTGGTCGGGGAGACTGGATTCGAACCAGCGACCCTCTGCTCCCAAAGCAGATGCGCTACCAGGCTGCGCCACTCCCCGTCCCTGCCGGGTTCTGGCGCTCCCGCCGGGCGAAGTCAATCGTTCCGATGGCCTTCGCACCGGCCCGCGCGGCCTCCCGGCGGGCGGCCTTTGGGGGTGACAAGCGGGGCGGTGATCAGTAGAGAACAGGCGTTGATCGGCTCCGGCATCGGCGCGATGCGGGGCGGGGCGGGAAAAGGCGACGGGACGCATGAAAGCGACGATCTACAAGCCGGCGAAGAACGCCATGCAGTCCGGCCGGGCCAACACCAGGGACTGGGTGCTGGAGTTCGACCAGGCCGCGGCCCGGCGGATCGACCCGCTGATGGGCTGGACCTCCTCGACGGACATGAACCAGCAGGTCCGGCTGCGCTTCGACAGCCGTGACGACGCGGTGGAATACTGCACGCGCAACGGCATCGATTTCGAGATCCGCCGCGAGAAGACGCGCACGCTGCAGAAGAAGTCCTACGCCGACAATTTCAGCTACTACACCAAGCGCGGGTTCGGCAGCGAACCCCTTCCGCGCCCTTAGCTCAGTTGGATAGAGCAGCCGCCTTCTAAGCGGCAGGTCGCAGGTTCGAATCCTGCAGGGCGCGCCATTTTTGCGTGGTCCCTACCGATCGCAGCGCAACGCTCTGTTCCGGAGACAGGGTTGATACGCCCGGTCTCCCGCTCATGGCCGTCGCTCAGTCGAGAGAGGAAACCCCACCCGACGGCGGCGGCGCGTTCGGGCGGTCGCCGGGCTTCCGGAAGTCGCGTGGATTGATCGCGAAAAGCCGGCTGAAGGCGTTCAGCAGGCCGGTGAACAGGGTGCTGATGCCGCCGACGAAGGTGCTTCCGATGTCGCGGTTCGTCTGATCTTTCGAAGTCATGTCACCCTCCTGGGGGCTAAGGGCGGCCGCATCGAGCGGCTGGTCATTGGCGGACCGCCGGTCTCGTTGCGAGGCTGCCCGGGCGAGCGATCGGGCCCGTTCGAACGGCGGTTCGTTTTGAGTGTCAGTTGGGTGCGGACCTTCACGCAATCAAGGACATACCAGCGGCGCGGACGATTCCTGCCGGACGAATCTTCACGGTTTTGCATTGCGATCTCTACATTGCATGTTCCCCAACTCTCGGTTCGCAGATAGCCTGATTGGATGCGCGTTCTCTTCGTCTGCACTGCCAACAAGTTGAGAAGCCCAACCGCCGAAGACATGTTCAGAAACTTTCCTGGCATTGAGGCGATATCGGCCGGCACGGATCCTTCGGCACCAAGGCCGCTTACAAAAGAACTTGTGGCGAGCGCTGATCTGATCTTCGCAATGGAGACCCACCATCGCGAGCGGATCAGGAAGAAATTCAGCCAGCGACCGGCGGACAGCTGCATCATCACGCTTCACATCCCCGATGAATACGAGCGGGGCGCTCCCGAACTTGTGGAGTTGCTGAAAACGAAAGTCGAGCATCGGCTTGAACGCTATCTGGATGTTTGAACACGTAGATATCTAGGGGCGAGAACCCTTTCGCCATGATCGCTTCCCAATCACCGTCCACGAGGACAAGGTGCGCATGAGTGAAACACCCCCGCAGATCGAACTCCCCGCCCGCAAGGTCCCCGTGGCGCACGAGGCCGACGTGGTCGTGGTCGGCGCCGGGCCGGCGGGTTTCGCGGCGGCCCTGCAGGCCGCCCGCATGGGGGTCTCGGTGGTGGTCGTCGAGAAGTTCGACATGCCCGGCGGGGTGCACACTTCGGGCCTGCAGGGCTCGGCGGGGCCGGGTGTCGGCGGGATCCATTCGGAACTGATGGACCTGTTCGCCGCGGAGGGCCTGGTGCATGTCGCCAACGCCGAGAGCCATCCCGACTGGGCCGGCAATCCGGTCTCGCATTACGAGCAGCTGAAGCAGGCCGGCGATCCCTTCAGCCGCATGAGCTTCAATCCCGAGGGCGCGGGCTGCCTGATGGCGGGCCTGCTGGAGGCGGCCGGGGCGAGGGTCCTCTACGACACCCGTTTCGTCGACTGCGTGATGAGCGAAGGGGCGGCGGGCGAGGATCGCCGCATCGAGGCGATTGTCGTGGAGAATGCCGATGGCAGGATGGCGATCCGCGGCCGGATCTTCATCGAGGGCACCGGTACCGGCCTGCTGGCCGCGCGCGCCGGCGTGCCCTGGGTGGCGGGCGGCGGCGGCCAGCCCGAGGGCGCCGACTGGGACGGCGTCTCGCGGCCGATCCCCGGCGGTCTCCTGTGGACCATGAGCGGGATCGATTTCCCGGCGCTCGCCCGGCACCAGGCGCATGCCAAGGATCCGATGCTGGCGAAGACCATCGCCGAAGCGCGCGCCGCCGGCGACATTCCCGAGGCGCTCTACCGGCCGCGGATGGGCGGGCGCGGGGTCTACGGGGCGATGTATATCGGCCATCCCACGCTCGACATGAGCCCGATCGCCACCGACGGCACCTATGTGCTCTGGCAGAACGTGCCCTACGAACTGGCGCTCAGGATGGACGAGAGCGCGGCCGACAACAGCCGCGCGGTCGCCCTGCTGCGGGGCTTCATCGCGGCCGAGGCCCGGTTTCTGCGCAAGTACGTGCCGGGCTTCCAGGACGCCGCCATCGCCAGCATCGGCCGCATGGTCGGCGTGCGCGACGGCCGTCATCCCGTCGGCGAGCATGTCTTCACGCTGCAGGACGCCCGCGAGGGACGGCGCTTTCGCGACGCGGTCACGAAGCCGATGACCAAGGTGTTCTTCTGGGACAACCATGCCCGCTACACCTTCGAGGTGCCGTTCCGCTCGTTTCTGCCCCGGGGCGTGCGCAACCTGATCCTGTCGGGGGCCTCGCTGTCGTTCACCTACGATGCGCTGTTCATGGTCATGCGCAACTTCCCCTGGACGACCCAGACCGGCGAGATCGCGGGCTACGCCGCGGCCCGCTGCATCGATGGCAACGTGGAGCCGAAGGCGTTCGACTGGCCGGGCCCGTATTTCTGAACCCGTGTCGTCCACCACCGGGCGGGCGAGGTTCGGCTTGCGATCGTCCGTCCACCTGCCAGACTGCGGGATCGCGGCGACTCGCCCCGCACCGGCGCGCCGTCGGCCGCGATCCGGCCGGATCGTCCCGCGGCGCGTCGCGGGACGGGCATAGCCGGCCGGTCGGTCACGTGTTTGCGACGGCCCGGTGGCGCGCGCGTTCAGGCGCGTCGCTCAAGACGGACGGACACGAGCGGTGAGCGGGAAGGAAATCGAGGAATCGCAGGGCCGCCTGGCCCGCCTGCGGCGCCTGCTGGTGCCCGACGAACTCGACCTCTCGCTGCGCTTTCGCGACCGCGAATTCGATGAACGGTTTGCCCGGAGCTGGACGACGGCGACGCTGCAGGTCAACCGGATCTGGGCGGCGGTCGGGGTGGCCACCTACCTGGTGATGACCCTCGTCACCTACGCCAATGTCGGCCCGGAAACGGCGGACCTGTTCGACCTGCGTTTCGCGATCGGCCTGCCGCTGGCCGCCGCCTCGCTTGCCTACCTGTTCCTCGACGGCCGCAACCAGGCGCTTTCCGTGCTGCTCTACCTGCTGAGCACGACCGCCATCTTCCAGTTCTCGCTCTGGCAGCTCAGCCTGGGCGCGGCGGAAGACAGCATCCTGTTCCTGGGCGAACTGGTGATGATCCTGGCCTTCGCCCAGCACTACAACCGGGTGCTGTTCCGCTGGAACCTGGGTTTCACCCTGGGCAACGGGGCCGTCGCCGCCTACGCCATCGCCACGATGGAACGCGGCGCGATGGATGCCGGCGCCCCGCTGCTTCTGGCATTGGGCGCGATCGCCCTGATCGGCCTGTTCTCGAGCTACGCCCGGGAAATCCATATCCGCCGCAACTATGCGGCGATCCAGCGCCTGCGGGCGGAGAAACAGCAGATCGAGACCCTGGCGCGCGAAAGCAGCCAGGCGAGCGAGGCGAAATCGCGCTTCCTGGCGGTGATCAGCCACGAGTTGCGCACGCCGCTGAACGCGGTGATCGGCTATGCCGAGATGATCCGCAGTGGCATGGCCGCGCGCCTGGGACCGGGCAAGGTGGACGAGTATCTGGGCTATATCCACGAAAGCGGTCGCAACCAGCTCAACCTGGTCAACACCCTGCTGGAGATCACCCGCAACGAACTGGACGATGTCTCGGTGCGCGCGGAAACCGTCGACGTGGACGAGCGCCTGCAACAGGTCGTCGCCCAGGTCATGCCCCAGGCGATGGACCTGAACTGCCGCGTGGCGCTCGCGGTGGCGCCCGGCCTGCCGGCGCTGCACTGCAATCCCGACCAGCTGCGGCAGATGGTGGCCAACCTGATCAACAACGCGATGAAGTTTTCCAAGCAGGCCGGGCATATCGACGTTCGCGCCACGCAGCGCGCCGACGGCGGGATCCGTATCGAGGTCGAGGACCAGGGGGTGGGCATCGCTCCCGACCGGCTGGCCGACGTGGTACGGCCGTTCACCCAGATCGTGCAGCCCGACCGGGTCAATGACGGCCTGGGCATCGGCCTGCCGCTCACCAAGACCCTGATCGAGGCGCATGGCGGCCAGCTCTCGATCGACAGCCGGGAAGGCGAGGGGACGCGGGTGGTGCTCGATTTTCCCGTCGAACGCTCGATCCTGCCGCCCTCCGCCCAGGCGGTCGATCCCGTCTTCTGAGGAAAAAACCCGCCTGCTTTACCGCGCGCTTCTCCTGCGCCAGCATGCCGGCGCGGGCGCCCCGGGCTTTCGCCACCGCCGCGCGCCGCACTTCCCGCCGCGCCTTGTCGAAACCAGCACTGAAGGAACGGATGCATGGATCTGGAACTCAAGGGGCGGTACGCCCTCGTCACCGGCGGCAGCAAGGGCATCGGCCGGGCGATCGCCGAGCGACTCGCCATGGAGGGCTGCAACGTGGCCTTCTGCGCCCGGGGCGCGGATGCCGTCGCCGAGACCGCCGAGGCCCTCAAGGCCCATGGCGTCGAGGTCGTCGGCAAGGCTCTCGACGTTACCGACACGCCGGCGCTGCGGGCCTGGATTTCCGAGGTGGCCGAGGGCTTCGGCGGTCTCGACGTCGCCATCGCCAATGTCAGCGCGCTGGCCGGCGGACGCAGCCACGAGGACTGGGCGCAGGGCTTCGCCGTCGACGTGATGGCGACGGTGCACACCGTGGAAGCCGCGGAGCCGCACCTGCTGCGCTCGAAGCAGGGCGCGATCGTGGCGATTTCCAGCGTCTCGGCGGCCGAGGCGACGCATGTACGCGCCTACACCTCGCACAAGGCCGCGCTGATCGCCTACATGTCGGGGGTCAGCCGCGAACTCGCCGGCAAGGGCGTGCGGGCGAACACGGTCTCGCCCGGCACGATCTACTTCGAGAACGGGGTCTGGCATCGCCGCGAGGTGGAAACCCCGGACCTGTTCCGTCAGGCCATGGCCGGCAACCCGACGGGCCGGATGGGCACGCCCGAGGAAGTCGCGGATGCCGCCGTGTTCCTGGCCAGTCCACGCGCGGGCTACATCTCCGGCACGAACCTCGTGGTCGACGGCGCCCGCACGGTGCGCATCCAGTACTGACGGCCCGATCGCTCCGGGAACGGGCGAACGGATTATCCGTTTTTTCGCTTCCCTCGCGGTGCTAGACTGGGTCCATGCCGGGGTACTTGATCGTCTGGGCGGCTACGGCGCTGGGCGTGTTCCTGTTTGCGTATCTCATTCGTTGCGTTCGGCAGGGGCGTATCGCCCGGCCGCAGCGGATGTACTGGCGTGGCCTGCTGATCTACGGCCTGATTGCGGGAGGCGTGGCGGCCTTCCTGTGGCAGATGCAGGCGACCCGGACGGTGGCGCTGCCCGACCACCTGGTCGAGAAGGCGGCCGTACCCGACCGGCAGCAATGACGACGACCCGGGAGGAACCCGGGCGCGACAAGAGGGCGAGGGAGCAAGAGGCCGGTCACGGCCCGACAGGGAATCCATGCGCGCTTCGAGACGGCACCTTCCCCTGATCCTCGCGATCGGTTTTCTGCTGTTCCAGTTCGCCGCCCCGCCGGCGACGGCCGGCTTCCGCGATGCCTACGACGCCTACCAGCGAGGCGACTTCCGCAGCGCGATCCGCCTGTTCATCCCGCTCGCCAAGCAGGGCGACGCCATCGCCCAGTATCACCTGGGCAGCATGCTGGCGGCCGGGCAGGGCACGCCGCGCAACGACGAGATGGCGGTGCGCTGGCTCGAGCTGGCCGCGCACCAGGACATGGTGCGCGCGCAGCACGACCTGGCGAAGCTGCTGGCCGGCGGCCGCGGCCGCAAGGCCGATATCGAGACCGCGCTGGGCTGGTACCGCAGAGCGGCGACCGCCGGCCACGGACCCTCGCAGATCGCCCTCGGCATGATCCACCGCACCGGCGACGTGGTTCCCACCGATCCCAACGCCGCCTATTTCTGGTTCTCGCTGGCCGCCCGCAACGACGACAATGCCGTGGCGGCGACGGCGCGCGCGTTCCGCGAGGGCGTGCGCCGCGCATTGTCGCCCTCGGAGGTCACCCGCAACGAGGGCCGGGTTTCCGAATGGCTCGCCCGCAACCGCACCCGGCTGACGCGCCAGCGTCCCGGCGGCGGCGATCCCCGTCCCGACGACGAGGCCGCGACGGAGACCTCGTTTTCCGCCCTCGGCAGTCTCGGCCGGATCGGCGGCGGCGAAGAGCTTCGCCTGGCCGAAAGCGGCACCGCGATCTTCGTCTCTCCCGACGGCATGATCGCCAGCAACCGCCACGTGGTCGAGGGCTGCACGGATATCCGCGGCAGCGTCGAGGGCCGGCGGGGACGCTGGACGGTCAAGGCCACGTCGCCGGATTCCGACATCGCCTTCCTGGTGCCGCGCCCGGACAACGAGATCCGGCCCGCCCATGTGGCGGTGTTCGCGGACCATCCCCGCCCGCGCGCCGGCGAGGAAGTGGTCGTGATCGGCTATCCCCTGAGCGGCCTGCTGGCCGACACCCCGACGGTCAGCACCGGCATCGTCGCCAACGTCAACGGCCTGGGCAGCGATGCCCGCACCATGCAGATCACCGCCCCGATCCAGAAGGGCAACAGCGGCGGCCCGGTGCTGGACCGCACCGGCCGGGTGATCGGCATCGTCTCGGAGAAACTGAAGGCGGTGCAGATCCTGCGGCTGATCGGCGAGGTGCCGCAGAACGTCAATTTCGCGGTGAAGGCCGCCGAGGTCACGCGCTTCGCCCGCGAAGCCGGCCTCGAACTCGCGCTTTCCGCGCCGCTGCAGCCACAGTCCACGCCCGACATCGTCGATGTCGGCGCACCGTTCACGCTGCAGATCGAGTGCTGGCGCTGAAGGCCGGCGACGCGGCGTCCCGGTTCCGCCCCCCGGCGGGCCGTTCTTCTTCCTGACGCTCCTGCGACCGTGCCGACCGCGCCGTTGCGCGGGTGGCACGGAACCGTCTTTCACCAAGAAAAGTCGCGCATTCGCCGCTTCGGCGGACCCGGCCGGGCCGATCCCGCCGGGGTCCGACCGTCTGGTCAAAAAAGCCGTGAAAACAGGATGACAATGAGAAGGATTTGTCGTTAGGCTCAATTTTAATGGGGGTTGGGTCGTGATCTTCAACCCTCCAGACCGCGATACGGCATTTCCGTCGGATAGGCCGGTCGCATCTACGGGATCGGGACCACACCGATCGAGTTCAAGGCAATACAGGGAAGGGTTCCTACATGAAGTATGCATCCTTTGTAGCGGCTGCCGCGGCTGCGACGCTTACGGCGTCGGTCGTGTCGGCCGGTACGCTCGACGATGTAAAGGCGCGCGGCCAGCTGATCTGTGGCGTGACCACGGGTCTGGCGGGCTTCGCCGCGCCGGACGACAAGGGCAACTGGGCCGGCTT
>JBGTSP010000029.1:0-26048 GCA_041940205.1 Alphaproteobacteria bacterium | reverse complement strand
TCGGCGGCGCCACCGAGATCGAGGTGAAGGAGAAGAAGGATCGTGTCGACGACGCGCTGAACGCCACCCGCGCCGCGGTGGAGGAAGGCATTGTCGCCGGCGGCGGTTCCGCGCTGCTCTACGCCACCCGGGCCCTCGAGAAGGTCAAGCCCGCCAATGACGACCAGCGGGCCGGCATCGAGATCGTCCGCCGGGCCCTGCAGGCCCCGGTGCGGCAGATCGCCGAGAATGCCGGTGTCGACGGTGCCGTCGTCGCGGGCAAGATGCTCGAGAGCAAGAGCGCGACCTGGGGCTTTGATGCCCAGACCGAGCAGTATGTCGACCTGGTGAAGGCCGGCATCATCGACCCGGTGAAGGTCGTGCGGACCGCGCTGCAGGATGCCTCCTCGGTCGCGAGCCTGCTGATCACCACCGAGGCGATGGTCGCCGAGAAGCCGGCCGACAACGAGCCGGCGGCGCCGGCGATGCCGGACATGGGCGGCATGGGCGGTTTCTGACCGACCCCGCGTCCCGCGTTCAAGAAGGGAAGGGCCGCGCCGATGGCGCGGCCCTTTCTCTTTGGCGGTTCGTGGTGTCCGACGGGGCCGGAGGGATCGCGGGCGTCAGGCCGGCTGGCTGTCGCTTTCGAGCGTTTCCGCGGGACGCTTCTCGGCATCCTCGGCGAAAGTCGCCGTGGTACCGCCCGTCGCCTCCGCGCTCGTGTCGTCGTCGCCAGGCTCTGCCGGCGCCGCGTCCTCGGCGCCGTTCACCCGCACGTCGCCGGTAATCCGGCCACCCGCCTCGATCATGATCTGGCCGTAGCGGATCACACCGTCGACCCTGCCCTTGGCCCGGATCGTCAGTTCGCCGTCGACCACAAGTTCGCCGCCGAAACTGCCTTCGATGTCGGCGCTGCCGACGCGTACCGTGCCCGAGACCGCGCCGGGTTCGCCGATGACCAGTTCCCCGGCGTCGACTTCGCCTTCGACGCGACCGTCCACGATCAGGGTGCGGCAGGACGAGATCGCCCCGTTGAGGTGGATGTCCGGACCGACGGAGAGCTGTCCGTCATTGTCCCGGCGGCGGCTGTCGTTGGATCCGGTGGGCGAGAAGGGGTCTGTCGACACGATCGTGGCTTCTCTCGTTGCGAACATTTCGGAGCGTTCCGGGCCGCGGGTCTCGGGACCCGGCCGCGGAAACGGGATGGGTGACGGGGTCTGTATCTCGGGCGGCGCGCCGGACGCGCCGGATCTCCTGAACATGGGCATCTCCCTTTGGCCTGTCGAGCCCAAACTTTGTCGGCCGCCGGCGGCAGGGGGATGGTGAAACGATGGCGATTTGAAGACCCGGCGAGGGGCCGCGGATCAGGCCGCCCGCTCGAGAAATCGCCCGGGCGTCGCCCCGGTCTCGCGGCCCGCCTCCAGCACGATGGCCCCGTTGACGACCACGAGGTCGATCCCGGCGGCGGGTTGCTTGGGCCGCTCGAAGTCCGCCCGATCGGCGACGGTCTCGGGATCGAACAGCACCAGGTCGGCATGGGCGCCGGCGCGCAGTTCGCCCCGGTCGCGCAGGCCGAAGGTGCGCGCGGGCAGGCCGGTCATCTTGTGCACCGCGGTGGCGAGCGGAAACAGGCCGACATCCCGGCTGTAGTGCCCCAGAACCCGCGGGAACGTGCCCCACAGCCGGGGATGGGGATGGCGGTCCTGCGGCAGGCCGTCGGAGGCGACGATGGTGGGCGGGTAGCTGAGGATGCGGCGCACGTCATCCTCGTCCATCTGGTGATAGATGGCGCCGGCCGGCAGCAGCCTCTCGGCCGCCTCGCGTCGTCCGAGACCCCATTCGGCGGCAATCTCGTCGAGGTCGCGCGCGGTATGCTCGGGATGCGGGATCGACCAGGTCACGATCACCCGCGGCGCCTTCTCGGCATAGTCCGGCAGCAGCACGGTGGAGGAGGCGGTATAGGGATAGCAGTCCAGGCCGACCTCCTGATCCCGCCGCGCCCGATCGATCCGTGCCAGGGTCTCCCGGCTGCGTCCCCAGTTGGCTTCGCCCTGGCACTTGTGATGCGAGATCACGACCCGGGCGCCGGCCCGCCGGGCGGTCTCGAAGGTCTCTTCGAGCGAGTCCATGATCGCATCGCCCTCATCGCGCATGTGCGTCGTGTAGAGGCCGCCGGCGGCCGCCACCGGGCCGAGCAGATCGGCGACTTCCTCGATCGTCGCCGGCTGGCCCGGGGCGTAGAACAGGCCCGAGGAGAGGCCGAGGGCGCCGGCTTCCATCGCCTCGCCGACGGCCTCACGCATCGCCTGCCGTTCGCCTTCCGGCGCGGGCCGGCCGATCTCCGCCATCAGGCCGATCCTGAGGGTCGAATGGCCGACCAGGGCCGCGATGTTGGCGGTGCTGGGCCGCCGCTCGACCTCGGCGCGATAGGCGGCGAAGGACGGAAAGCGGAACGCTTCGCCGGCGCTCAGCAGGTCGAGAGGCGGCGGCGGCGGTCCCTCCAGCGCCAGCGGCGCCAGCGAGATGCCGCAATTGCCGACGACGACGCTGGTGACGCCCTGGGTGGTCTTCGGCTGCATGCCGCCGGGCAGCAGGGCCGCGCCGTCGTCGTGGGTGTGCACGTCGATGAAACCCGGCGCCAGCACCCGGCCGGCGGCGTCGATCTCCCGTTCGCCCCGCCAGGCGGAATCGTCCTCGATCAGCGCCGCAATCCGGTCTCCGGCGACGGCGAGACCGGCCCGCCGCCCGGGGGCGCCGGTGCCGTCGATCAGGGTGGCGTTGCGGATCAGAAGGTCGGCGCTCTCGGTCATGGAAACGGGTCCTGTCGGGGGTTGAATCGAGCGGAGCGGGAAGTCTCCCACGAACCCGGCGGCGCGGGCGAGGCTGTCCGGGGCCGGGAAGCGGTTATGATCGCGACAAATCGGGAGAGGACCACATGAGCAGGAACAGGATTCACGTCGAGATCGACGCCCATATCGCCCGGGTGACCATGGACTACCCGCCGGTCAACGCCCAGGGACCGGATTTCCATCACGAGATGATGGCGGTGTTCGATCGGCTGAGCGACGAGGACGAGGTCCGCGTCGCCGTGCTGACCGGGGCCGGGCGCTGTTTCTCCGCCGGCGCCGACATCAAGGCCCGCGCCGGCAAGGTGCGCGGGCCCGGCGAGGCCTGGCAGGGCAACCGCAACGCTCGCGAATGCTTCCACGCCGTCATGGAATGCCGCAAGCCGGTCATCGGCGCGATCAACGGACCGGCGCTGGGGGCGGGGCTGGCGCTGGCGGCGTCCTGCGACATCCTGGTCTGCGCCGACAATGCGGTGCTCGGCCTGCCCGAGATCGATGTCGGCCTCCTCGGCGGCGGTCGTCACACGATGCGCCTGATGGGCCATTCGCTGACCCGCCGGATGATGTTTACCGGCTACAGGGTGCCCGGACCGGAACTCTACCGGCTGGGCATCGTCGAGGCCTCGGTGCCCGCGGCGGACCTCGAGGAGACGGCGCTCGACCTGGCCCGCGAGATCGCCTCGAAGAGCCCCGTCGCCACGCGGCTCGCCAAGCATGCGCTCAACACCATCGAGGAAATGAGCCTGCGCGACGGCTACCGCTTCGAGCAGAACATGACCTACGAACTGTCCGGCACGGAAGATTCGCGCGAGGCGATGCTGGCCTTCGCCGAGAAGCGCGCGCCGGTGTTCAAGGGGCGCTGACGCGGATCATGGATCGCCGGGGCCGGGCGGATCGCGACCAGGCGGACAGGATTGCCCGCGATCTCGCCCGGGCCGAGACCATCGCCATCTGGCTGGACCGGCGGATCGGCATTCCCGGCACGCCGTTCGGCATCGGCATCGATGCGCTGGCGGGACTGATTCCGGGGATCGGCGACGGCGTCACCGCGCTGGCGTCACTGAGCATCGTGGCGATCGCCCGGCGCATGGGGGCGCCGTTCGGGCTGCTGCTGCGGATGCTGGTCAACATCGCCATCGATACCGTGGTCGGCGCCATACCGCTGGTCGGCGACCTGTTCGACATCGCCTGGCAGGCGAACATGCGGAATGTCCGTCTGCTGCGCGCCTGGACGGTGCACGCGGCCGGCCAGCCGCCCGGGCTGCCGCCCCGGTAGGCGCGTTCGGTCGCCCGGGCGCCAGGTGGCTGCAAGGATGTCAGGGCCGGGAATCCGGGACCGGTACCGGCGAACCGGATCTAGGTGCGATGGTCCCGCGGCGGGGTGCCGGCATAGCGCCGGGCCAGGATCTCCGGGTCGGTCCCGCCGAAAAAGGCCCGCAGAAGCAGCAGGTTGCGCAGCGGCCGGCGCAGCCAGCCGTCGCGCGCATAACGCTCCGCCGAGGTCAGCATCGCGACCGGCAGAAGTTCCAGTCGCGACCGGCCGATCCGGCGGGCAAGGTCCACGTCTTCCATCAGCGGCAGCGGCCGGAAGCCGCCCAGACGGCGATAGAAGTCGCGGCCGATCAGCAGGCCCTGGTCGCCGTAGGGCAGGCCGAACCAGCGGCAGCGCAGATGGGCGCCGAACTCGACAAGGCGGGCGCCGGGATGCCGGCTGTCGAACCGCAGCCGGAAGGCGGCCGCGGCGTCCGCCTCCGCGGTGCGCCGGGCAAAGCCGGCGACGGCCCGCTCCCAGCCGGTTCCGGGCCGGCTGTCGGCATGCAGGAACAGCAGCCAGCCGCCGTTTGCGGCATCGGCCCCCGCCGCGAGCTGTCGGCCGCGTCCCCGTGGCGCCTCGATTGGCCTGATCCCGTAGTCCGCCGCGATCGCTTGCGTCTCGTCACGCGAACCGCCGTCGGCGATGACGATTTCGCCGGCCGCCTCGCGCACGGCCTCGAGGGTCCGCCGCAGCGTTGCGGCGGCGTCGAGGGTCGGGATGACGACGGACAGATCCGGCAGACGGCTTGTCATGGCGGAAGTCTGCCACGGCAGGCCGGTTTCGATCAGGCGGCAAAACGTGACATCCGGCGGCCCGTTTGGCGGTCGGTTTTCTGTTTCATATTGAAACGTTCCGACCTGCCCCAGTATGAGTCGGGTGCGTTGCCACCGCCGGAATTCCGCGGAACCCCCGCGTTGTGGCGATTGCCGTCGGGGCGATTCCGTGCTATCCAAATGTCATCGCGCCGATGAATGGAAGGCGCGGTTCACCGCAGAAAACTGCGGGATCGATAAACGGGAAAGCTGGCGCAGGCGTGATTCCGCAAACGGGTGTTTGTCGGATCACGTTGTCGTGCGACTGGTATCCCGACGCTCCTCGAGTTGGTACGAAAGTTGCGCAGGGAGGCGGGGAAACGTCCCGGTGATCGCTGTCACCCGGGACAAAGGGTTGAAGGCGCTAGGATAGTTTCATGAGCAGCCACGGTTCCAACGGGTCGGACACGCTGTACGGCAACCAGTGGGACAACTACATCTACGGCTGGGGCGGCGACGACCTGATCTATGGCCAGGGCGGAGACGACTGGGTGTCCGCCGGCGATGGCCAGGACACCGTTTACGGCGGCAGTGACCGGGACACGGTCTATGGCGGCGACGGCAGCGACCTTCTCTACGGCGAATCCGGGCGCGACAAGCTCTACGGTGGCGATGACGCCGACACCATCTATGGCGGTTCGGACAACGACTCGCTCTATGGCGGTGACGGCAACGACCTGCTTTACGGCGGCGAGGGCAACGACCAGCTGCGCGGCGGCGACGGCAGCGACACGCTCTATGACGGCGCCGGCGACGACAAGATCAAGGGCGAGGACGGCGACGACGAGGCGCATTTCACCGTCGCCGACCGGCTGAGCAGCGGTCACGACGAGTTCGAGGGCGGACGCGATACCGACACCCTGGTGCTGCACCTGACGGCCGCCGAATATGCCGACGCCGACATTTTCGCCGACCTCGAGGCGCTGGACGCGCATATCCAGCAGTATGGCGACGCCAACGATTCCGGCGGCGAGCAGGTCACGCTCGACGAACTGCACCTGAAGGCGAAGGGCTGGGAAAGCCTGAAGATCATCGTCGATGGCGAGTTGATCTACACCACCGGCGACGGCGACCTGCCGCAGGATCCCGACCTGTTCACCGACGGCAACGACAGCGTCGACCTCAACAGCGTGCAGCAGGGCGACTACGCCCCCGGCACCCAGACCCTCAACGCGCTTGAAGGCGACGACGCGGTCACCCTGTCCGACAGCGACAACTGGGCCTACACCGCCGGCACGGCCTTCGAGGGCGGCGCCGGCAACGACACGATCGAGGGTGGCGTCCAGGACGACGTCATCTACGGCGACAACCTGGGCGACTCGGGCTCCGGCAGCGGTTCGGGTTCGGGCAGCGGTTCGGGCTCCGGCAGCGGTTCGGGCTCCGGCAGCGGTTCGGGTTCGGGCAGTGGTTCGGGCTCCGGCAGCGGTTCGGGTTCGGGCAGTGGTTCGGGCTCCGGTTCCGGCAGCGGCTGGGGCTCTGGCAGCGGGTCGGGCTCCGGTTCCGGCTGGGGCTCGGGCAGCGGCTCGGGTTCCGGTTCGGGCAGTGGCTCCGGTTCCGGCAGCGGCTGGGGTTCGGGCAGCGGCTCGGGTTCGGGTTCCGGCAGCGGCTGGGGCTCGGGCAGCGGTTCCGGCTCGGGTTCGGGCAGCGGCACCGGTACCGGCCAGGCAAGCGGCTCGGGTGGCGGCCTCTCCTTCAACGACTATCTCGACGGCGGTGCCGGCAACGATGCCGTGTACGCGCAGAAGGGCGACGACGTCGGCTCCTACACGGTCAGCGAGAATGTCGGCGCCAGCGACATCTACGATGGCGGCATCGGCTGGGACACGCTGCGTCTGGTGCTGACCGAGGCGGAAGCCGCGGACGCCGGTATCCTGGCCGACATCGCGGCCTTCCAGAATTTCCTCGCGCTGCATGGCGACGAGACCACAGACAGCGGCCCGACCTTCGAGTTCCAGTCCTTCGATCTCGATGCGACCGATTGGGAAGAGCTCGAGATCGTGGTCATCGAGGATCCCAATTCCGCGCCGGCGGCGGTGGACGATTTCGCCACGATCGTCGAGGACGGCGCGGCCACGGTCACCGGCAACGTGCTGGCAAACGACAGCGATCCCGACGGCGACACCCTTTCGGTGTCCGATGCCGGCACCTTTGTCGGCGCCTACGGAACGCTGACGCTGAACGCCGACGGCACCTTCAGCTACGCGCTCGACAACGGCAACGGCAGCGTCGATGCCCTGGACGATGGCGAGTGCCTGACCGACAGCTTTACCTATACGGCGAGCGACGGCTCGGCGAGCGACGGCGCCACCCTGACCGTCACCATCGAGGGCGCGAACGACGGCCCGGTGGCGATCGACGACAGCGCGGCCATCACCGAGGACGGCGCGCCGACGGTGGCGGGCAACGTGCTGGCGAACGACAGCGACGTCGACGGCGATGCGCTGAGCGTGGCCAATCCCGGCACCATCGCCGGCCTGTACGGCACCCTGACCCTCAACGCCGACGGCAGCTATTCCTACGCCCTCGACAATGCCAACCCGCTGGTCAACGCGCTGGATGACGGCGAAAGCCTGGCCGACAGCTTCAACTACACCGCCAGCGACGGCGACGCGACCGACGGCGGGCTGCTGAGCATCACGATCAACGGCGCGAACGACGGCCCGCTGGCCGCCGACGACACCGACGCGATCACCGAGGGCGACGCCACGACCACCGGCAACGTGCTCTCGAACGACAGCGACGTCGACGGTGACGCGCTCTCCGTCACCGGCGCCGGGGCGATCGTCGGCCTGTACGGCACGCTGACGCTGAATGCCGACGGCACCTATTCCTACGCGCTCGACAACGCCAATCCGCTGGTCAATGCCCTCGACGACGGCGAGAGCCTGGCCGACAGCTTCAGCTACACCGTCAGCGACGGCGACGCGACCGACAGCGCGACGCTGAACATCACCATCGACGGCGCCAATGACGGTCCGGTCGCCGCGGACGATGCCGCCTCGATCACCGAGGACGGCGCGCCGACGGTCGCGGGCAACGTGCTGGCGAACGACAGCGATCCCGAGGGCGATGCCCTCTCCGTGACCAGCGCGGGAGTTTTCGTTGGCGCCTACGGCACCCTGACCCTGAACGCCGACGGCAGCTATTCCTACGCGCTCGACAATGCCAACCCGGCGGTGCAGGCGCTGGGCGACGGCGACAGCCTGGCCGACACCTTCAGCTATACCGCCAGCGACGGCGACGCGAGCGACAGCGCCACGCTCTCGATCACCATCGACGGCGCCAATGACGGTCCGGCCGCCGCGGACGATGCCGCCTCGATCAGCGAGGACGGGGCCGCGACCACCACGGGCAACGTGCTGGCGAACGACAGCGATCCCGACGGCGACGCGCTCAGCGTGTCGAGCGCCGGGACCTTCGTGGGCGCCTACGGCACCCTGACCCTGAACGCCGACGGCAGCTATTCCTACGCGCTCGACAATGCCAATCCGGCGGTCAACGCGCTGGACGACGGCGACAGCCTGGCCGACACCTTCGGCTACATCGCCAGCGACGGCACCGCGAGCGACAGCGCGACGCTGACCATCACCATCGCCGGCAGCAACGACGGTCCGGTGGCCTCGGACGACACGGCCGCGATCACCGAGGACGGCGCGGCGACGGTTTCGGGCAACGTGCTGGCGAACGACAGCGATCCGGAAAACGATCCGCTGACCGTGGCCAATGCCGGCACCTTCGTCGGCGCCTACGGCACCCTGACGCTCAACGCCGACGGCACCTATTCCTACGAACTCGACAATGCCAACCCGGCGGTCGAGGCGCTGGACGACGGCGACACCCTGGCGGAGACCTTCAGCTACACCGCCAGCGACGGCGACGCGAGCGACACCGGCACGCTGACCATCACCATCGACGGCACCACGGATCTGCCGGATCTGTTCACCCCGGGCGACGACAATGTCGACCTGAACAGCGTGCAGCAGGGCGACTACAAGCCGGGCACGCAGACCGTCAACGCGCTCGACGGCGACGACACCGTCACCCTCTCCGACACCGACAACTGGGCCTACACCGCCGGCACCGAATTCGGCGGCGGCGCCGGCGACGACAGCATCACCGGCGGCCAGCAGGACGACTCGGTCGCGGGCGAGGACGGCGCGGACACCATCGACGGCGCCGGTGGCGACGACACGCTGGACGGCGGCGCGGGCAACGACGTCATCAACGGCGGCGCCGGCGACGACAGCATCGAGGGCCGCGACGGCGACGACATCCTGCATGGCGACAACGGCGGCGGCTCTGCGGACGACATCGTCATCGACAATGTCGACGGCTGCTACGACGTCAGCGGACTGACCAGCGTCACCATCTCGGCCGACTTCCTGTCCTCGCAGGCCGCCTACGACAACAGCTTCGGCTGGTACCTGGCGGATGCGGGCGGCAACCCGATCTCCGGCGCGGTGATCTGGGCGGACGTCAAGCAGGGCGGCGCCGGCTGGGGCAACGAAGTCACCCTGACCATCGATCCCTCGCAGGTCGCGGGCGCGGTGAAGCTCGGCTTCTTCCTGATCGCCGACGGCGCCAACCAGAATCCCGGCCTTCAGGACGGCGACGCCGTCACCTTCGCGCTGAACGGCAACAGCGACTGGGCGGCCTACAAGGGCGCGAGCGAGCTTTCCGGCGCGCATCCCGACGGTCCGGCCTATTTCTCGAACGCGGCGCTCAACCCCGACGGCGGCTACGACCACGAGAACGACACCGGCGCCGAAGGCAACATGAACTGGGAAGACCTGTTCGGCGGCGGCGACGGCGACTACAACGACGTCAACCTGCAGATCGAGGTCACCACCCCCGTCGCGCTCAGCTACAACGACACCGTGGGCGGCGGCGCCGGCAACGACCAGGTCTACGGCGACCAGGGCGACGACGTGCTCTTCGGCGACGGCGGCGAGGACACGCTCTTCGGCGGCAGCGGCGAGGACGAGGTCTATGGCGGTGCCGACAACGACCTGCTCTACGGCGCCGACGCCTTCGACCGGATGTTCGGCGGCAGCGGCGAGGACACGGTCTACGGCGAGGACGGCGACGACCATATCTGCGGCGACGACGGCGACGACGAGATGTACGGCGGCGCCGGCAGCGACCTCGTGCTGGGCAATTTCGGCAACGACGTGGTCGCGGGCGACGACGGCGACGACGCGGTCTACGGCAACGAGGGCGACGACACGCTCTATGGCGGCGCCGGCTACGATGTCCTGAGCGGCGGTTTCGGCACCGACGTTGTGCACGGCGATCTGGGCGACGACCTGCTATACGGCGGCAAGGGCGACGACGTCCTCTTCGGCTCCGTCGGCCTGGACTCGATCCAGGGCAACGAGGGCGACGACACGATCTACGGCGGCGCCGGCCAGCTCGAGGCCCGCGGCAACGAGGGCGACGACCTGATCATCGCCGGCGGCGGCGGCAGCCTGATCTTCGGCGACGAGGGCAGCGACACCCTGATCGGCGGCAGCGGCAACGACGACCTGCGGGCCGGCGACGACAACGACCTGATCTACGGTTTCGACGGTTTCGACACCATCGACGGCGGCGCCGGCGACGATCTCGCGATCCTCAACAGCGCCCACAGCGGCCACGACATCATGAGCGGCGGCCTTGGTACCGACACGCTGCGGGTCGAGATCACGCCGCTGGAATTCCTCAATGCCGGCCTGATCGCCGAACTGCAGACCCTGAAGCAGTTCCTGATCGACAATTCCAATCCGCTCAGCGATGCCGGCCCGTCGCTGAACCTGACGATCCTGGACGCGACGATCTCCAACTGGGAGGAAGTCGAGCTCTATGTCGGCGGCGTCCTGACCGAGATTCCCTTCAACCTGCCCGACCTGTTCACCGAAGGCGACGATGTCGTCGACTTCAACACCGTGCTGCAGTCGAACTACCTGCTGGGCACCCAGACCGTTTCGGCGCTGGGCGGCGACGACCATGTCACCCTCGCCGACGGCGACAACTGGGCCTACATCGTCGGCTCGCTATTCTCCGGCGGCGCCGGCAACGACACGATCGTCGGCGGCGCCCTGGGCGACCAGGTCCATGGCGGCACCGGGCTCGATTCCCTGCTCGGCGGGGCCGGCGACGACACCCTGTCGGGCAATGCCGATGCAGACATCCTGCGCGGCGGCCTCGGCGCCGACCTGCTGTATGGCGGCACCGGCGACGACTCGATCTGGGGCGATGACGGCAACGACCGGATCGAGGCGGGCGACGGCGACGACACGTTCTTCGGCGGTCTCGGCAACGACCTGCTGTTCGGCGACGACGGCGACGACTGCATTCACGGCAACGACGGCAACGACAGCATCTTCGGCGGCCTGGGCCACGACACCATCGAGGCGAATGCCGGCACCGACCTGATCGAGGGCGGGCTGGGCAACGACACGCTCTCGGGTGGCGACGGCGACGATGCGCTCTACGGCGGCGACGATCACGACAGCCTGCTGGGCGGCCTCGGCGGCGACCTGCTCGACGGCGGCAGCGGCAACGACATCCTTTATGGCGGCGGCGGCATCGACAGCCTGCTGGGCGGCCTCGGCAACGACCTGCTCGACGGCGGCGACGGCAACGACTCGCTGGACGGCGGGCAGGGCACCGACAGCCTGCTGGGCGGTCTCGGCCACGACCTGCTGATCGGCGGCGCGGGCAACGACCTGCTGCGCGGCGGCGGTGACAACGACAGCCTGTACGGCGGCGGCGACGACGACACGCTGGAAGGCGGCGACGCCAATGACGCGCTCTATGGCGGCGACCGGCACGACCGGCTGTTCGGCGAGCTCGGCGCCGACCTGCTGGACGGCGGCGCGGGCAACGACCTGCTGGACGGCGGACTGGGCGGCGATCAGCTGTTCGGCGGCGACGGCAACGACAGCCTGCTCGGCGGCGGCGACAACGACCTGCTCGAGGGCGGCGCCGGCTCCGACACGCTCGATGGCGGGGACGACGACGACACCCTGCGCGGCGGGCTCAACAACGACACCCTGCTGGGCCAGCTCGGCAACGACGTGCTGTACGGCGAGGACGGCAATGACGTGCTCGACGGCGGCGGCTCGAACGACCTGCTCTATGGCGGCCTCGGCGCGGACATCCTGACCGGCGGTGCGCTGAACGACGTGCTGCACGGCGACGAAGGCAACGACCAGCTGTTCGGCGGCGACAACAACGACACGCTGTTCGGCGGCGCCGACAACGACACGCTGGAAGGCGGCGACGGCGACGACCAGCTCTACGGCGGCGCGGCGGCCGATCTGCTGGACGGCGGCCTGCGCAACGATCAGCTGTTCGGCGGCCTGTCGAACGACACCCTGCGCGGCGGCCTGGGCAACGACGTGCTGCGCGGCGACGAGGACAACGACGTCCTCTACGGCGAGGAAGAGAACGACACCCTGTTCGGCGGCCTCGCCAACGACATCCTCTACGGCGGCGAAGCGAACGACGTGCTCGAGGGCGAGGAGGGCAACGACACCCTGTTCGGCGACGAGGGCAACGACACGCTCTACGGCGGCCTGCTGAACGACAGCCTGCTGGGCGGCCTGGGCGACGATGCGCTCTACGGCGGCGATGCGGCCGACGTGCTGCGCGGCGAGCTGGGCAACGACCTGCTGCACGGCGATGCCGGCAACGACACGCTCTACGGCGCGGCCAACAACGACACGCTCTACGGCGACGACGGCGACGATCGCCTGTTCGGCGAGGAGGGCGACGACAGCCTGCTGGGCGGCCAGGGCAACGACGTCCTGTTCGGCGGCGACCGGGTCGACACGCTGCTGGGCGGCCTGAACAACGACACGCTCTACGGCGGCGAGAGCAACGACCTGCTCTACGGCGAGGAGGGCGAGGATTACCTGCTGGGCGAACTGGGCGACGACCTGCTCTACGGCGCGGCCGGTTCCGACACGCTGGAAGGCAACGAGGGCAACGACCGCCTGTTCGGCGAGCAGGGCAACGACACGCTGTTCGGCGATGCCGGCAACGATACGCTGGAAGGCGGGCTCGACAACGACCTGCTCTACGGCGGCGAGGACGACGACCTGCTGCTGGGCCAGGAGGGCAACGACACCCTGCATGGCGGCGACCGGCACGACGTGCTGCGCGGCGGCCAGAGCAACGACTCGCTGTATGGCGAGGACGGCAACGACACCCTGTTCGGCGAGGAGGATGACGACTTCCTCGCGGGCGGCGCCGACGACGACCAGCTCTTCGGTGGCGCGCGGCACGACGCCCTGTTCGGCGGTGCGGGCGACGACACCCTGGTCGGCGGTGCCGGCAACGACACGCTCTCCGGCGGGGCCGACAGCGATACCTTCCTGTTCACCGATGGCGACGGCCACGACACCATCACCGATTTCGAGGCCGGCGCGGGCGTGAGCGACGTCATCGACATCACCGCCTTCTTCGCCAATTACACCGAGGTGCTGAACGCCGCGGTCGACCAGGGCGGGGATCTGCTGATCAACCTCGACGGCAACGACCGCCTGCTGCTGCAGGGGGTCCAGAAGGCGGACCTGGACCAGGACGACTTCATCTTCTAAGCCATTGCAGATGAATGCATTGTCGGCCCCGTAACGGCCCGCGACGCACAGATTTCGTCTTTAGTTTGTCCTGAATTTGATCTACCTTGCTCCCAAGGGGTGAGAAGAGTCGGGTGCGCCTGTTCGAGCATCGAAGACCAACCCCTGCCGAGGGCGAGAGGCTGGATCCGGGTCTGGGGAGGCCCGGCAATCAGTCCGTTTGGCGCAAGGTGGGGCGATGGCTTTTGTAATCGGCGGCGCGGGTGACGACACCCTGTTCGGTACCGCCGGCGCCGATCTCATGCAGGGTCTGAACGGCGACGACCTGATCTATGCCGAGGGCGGCAACGACAATGTCGCCGGCGGATTGGGGACCGACACCGTCTATGGCGGCGACGGCAATGACACCCTCAACGGCAACGAGGACAACGATCGCCTGCATGGCGGGCTGGGTGACGATTCCCTGCTCGGCGGCGCCGGCAGCGACACGCTCTACGGCGAGCTCGGCAACGACATCCTGAACGGCGACGACGGCGACGATTCCCTGCGCGGCGGCGCCGGCAACGACACGCTCTTTGGCGGGCTCGGCGACGACACCCTGCTGGGCGACGCCGGCGACGACCAGCTTTTCGGCGGCGGCGACAACGACGAGGTGTTCGGCGGCACCGGCAGCGATACCGCGGAAGGCGGCGCGGGGGCCGACTATGTCTATGGCGGCGACGGCAACGACACCGTGCGCGGCGGCGACGACGACGATTACGTCTATGGCGGCGCCGGCGACGACAGCGTCGACGGCGGCACCGGGGCGGACGAGGTCGTGGGCCAGGCCGGCAACGACGTGCTGCTGGGCGATCTCGGCAACGACTCGCTCTATGGCGGGCTCGGCAACGACACCATCGACGGCGGCGGCGATGCCGACCGGCTCTACGGCGAGGCAGGCGACGACAGTCTCGTCGGCGGCGCCGGCAACGACACCCTGCGCGGCGGCGTCGGCGCGGACACGCTCGACGGCGGCAGCGAGAACGACCGGCTCTACGGCGAGGTCGGCGGCGACGTGCTCAACGGCAACGACGGCGACGACACGCTGTACGGCCATGGCGGCAACGACACGCTCGACGGCGGCGCGGGGGCCGACAAGCTCTACGGCTCCAGCGACGCGGACACGCTCTCGGGCGGCCTCGGCAACGACACGCTCGACGGCGGCAGCGGCAACGACACGCTGGCGGGCGGCGACGACAACGACAGCCTGCTGGGCGGCAGCGGCGCCGACACGCTGAGCGGCGAGGCCAATGCCGACTACCTGCACGGCGGCGGGGACGACGACGTGCTGTTCGGCGGCGACGGCAACGACACCGTCGACGGCGGCGCCGGGCGCGATACCATCGATGCCGGCCTCGGCAACGATTTCGGCGACTATACTGGCGGCGAGGGCGTGCAGACCGTCTATGACGGCAATATCGGCACCGACACGATCCGGATCTATCTCACCGCCGTGCAGTGGGCGGATTCCGACTATGTCCAGGATCTCACCGATCTCGCCGAGTTCATCTCGCTGAACGCCAATTCGGCCACCAATGCCGGCGCCAGCAAGCATTTCCCCAAGCTCGACATCACCGTGCAGGACTGGGAAGCGGTCGAACTCTATGTCGGCGGCGTGTTGACGCCCATTCCCTCGCCCCCGCCGCTGTTCACCGTCAACGCCGACATCGTCAACCTGAACTTGGTGAACCAGGGCGACTACATTGCCGGCACCCAGACCACCGACGCGCTGGGCGGCAACGACGTGGTGACGCTGGCCGACGTCAACAACTGGGCCTACGTCTCCGGCGTCGCCTTCTCCGGCGGCAGCGGCGACGACACCATCATCGGCGGGCTGCAGAACGACAACGTGCTGGGCGGGGACGACGACGATTCCCTGACCGGCCTGCTGGGCGACGACACGCTCTCGGGCGAGAACGGTTTCGATGTCCTCGACGGCGGCGACGGGGCCGACGTGCTGTACGGCGGCGCCAACGACGACACCCTGATCGGCGGCGGCGACAACGACCTGCTCGACGGCGGCGCCGGCAGCGACTCGCTGACCGCGGGCAGCGGCGACGACACGCTGGTGACTGGCGACGGCGCCAACATCGCCTTCGGCGGCGCCGGCGACGACAGCCTCACCGGCGGCGCCAACGACGACACGATGGACGGCGGCCTCGACAACGACACCCTGGCGGGCGCGCTGGGCAACGACAGCCTGCTGGGCGATGGCGGCAACGACCTGATCACCGGCGGTGGCGGCAACGACATCCTGCGCGGCGGCGACGACGGCGACATCCTCTCGGGCGGCGACGACAACGACTCCCTGTTCGGCGACGGCGGCAGCGACCAGCTCGCCGGCGATGCCGGCAACGACAGCCTGTTCGGCGGCGATGCCGACGACACGCTCACGGGCGGCGACAACGACGATTCCCTCAGCGGCGATGCTGGCAACGATTCCCTGTCCGGCGATCTCGGCGTCGACACCCTGCTCGGCGGCCTCGGCAACGACAGCCTGTTCGGCGGCAGCGGCAACGATTCGCTCTCCGGCGGCGACGGCAATGACCGTCTCGAGGGCGGCGGCGAGAACGACACGCTCGACGGCGGCCTCGCGGCCGACATCCTGCTCGGCGGGTCGGGCGCCGACGTGCTGTTCGGCGGCGGCGGCGACGACACGCTGGACGGCGGCACCAACAACGACTCGCTCTCCGGCGGCGACGACAACGACGTGCTCACCGGCGATGTCGGCAACGACACGCTGTCGGGCGATGCCGGCGCCGACAGCCTGTCTGGCGGCGATGCCGCCGACACGCTCTCGGGCGGCAGCGGCGTCGATACCGTCAGCGGCGATGCCGGCAACGACCTGCTCAACGGCGACGACGGCAATGACTTCCTCTATGGCGGCAGCGGCGACGACACCGCCGACGGCGGGCAGGGCAACGACAGCCTGTTCGGCGCGCTCGGTTCGGACCAGCTCATCGGCGGCCTCGGCAACGACACGCTGTTCGGCGAGGACGACAACGACACCCTGCAGGGCGGCGCCGGCAACGACGTGCTCGACGGCGGCTCCGGCAACGATTCCCTCGACGGCGGCGACAATGCCGACACGCTGGACGGCAATATCGGCTCCGACATGCTGACCGGCGGCGCCGGCAGCGACAGCCTGATCGGCGGCGCCGGCAACGACACGCTCGCCGGCGGCGACGACGAGGATACCCTGATCGGCGGCGCCGACGACGACAGCCTGGACGGCGAGGCGGGCGACGACAGTCTCGACGGCGGCGACCGGGTCGACACGCTGAACGGCGGTTTCGGCAACGACATCCTGCTCGGCGGCGCCGACAACGACCTGCTCAACGGCGACGGCGACGACGACCAGCTCTTCGGCGGGGTGGGCAACGACACGCTGAACGGCGGCGACGACGAGGACACCCTGTCGGGTGGCGACGACAGCGACCTGCTGAACGGCGGCAGCGGCAACGACAACCTGCAGGGCGACGGCGGCAATGACACGCTGAACGGCGGCGACAACGACGACCAGCTCTATGGCGGGCTCGGCAACGACGCGCTGAACGGCGGCCTGCGCAACGATTCCCTGTTCGGCGGCGACGGCGACGACGTACTGCACGGCAACGAGAACAACGACACGCTCGACGGCGACGACGGCAACGACACGCTGTTCGGCGACGAGGGCCAGGATTCCCTGATCGGCGATTTGGGCGACGATTCCCTGCTCGGCGGCCTTGCCGGTGACCGGCTGTTCGGCGGCATCGGCAACGACAGCCTGTACGGCGAGGCCGACAACGATTCCCTCTGGGGCGGCGACAACAACGACATCGTCGACGGCGGCAGCGGGGACGACAGCCTGTTCGGCGATCTCGGCCAGGATTCCCTCATCGGCGACGGCGGCAACGACGTGCTCTACGGCGGCGCGGGCGTGGACACGCTTTCGGGCGGCCTCAACAACGACACCCTGAACGGCGACGGGGACAACGACATCCTGAACGGCGACGAGGGCGACGACTTCCTGCTCGGCGGCGCGGGCGACGACCAGGGCTTCGGCGGCGTCGGCGCCGACCGGCTGGAGGGCAATGCCGGCAACGACCAGCTCGACGGCGGCGCCGGCAACGACATTCTCGATGGCGGCGGCAACAACGATACGCTCGTGGGCGGTCTCGACGACGATCTGCTCTATGGCGGCGGCGACGACGACCTGCTGAACGGCGAGGACGGGCGCGACACCCTGCAGGGCGGGGACCGCTTCGACGAGCTCTACGGCGGCAACGGCAACGACGAGCTGTACGGCGAGAACGACAACGACAGCCTGTACGGCGATGCCGGCGACGATGCGCTCTTTGGCGGCACCGGCGACGACCAGCTCTACGGCGGCGCCGGCCACGACACCATTGTCGGCGGCGCGGACGACGACACCATCGACGGCGGTGCGCTCGCCGACTCGCTCTCCGGCGGGACCGGCTTCGACGTCTTCGTCTTCGCCAACGGCGAGGCCGACGACACGATCAGCGACTTCGAGGGCGGCGCCGGGGCCAGCGACCAGATCGACGTGGTCGCCTTCGGCCTGAACTTCACCGACATCCAGAACAACGCGACGGCGATCGACGGCGACCTGCTGATCCAGCTCGACGGCGACGACCGGGTGCTGCTGCAGGGCGTCGAGCTGGCCGATCTCGACGCCGACGATTTCATCTTCGTCTGACGCCCCGCCCCCCGGGGGGCAGTCCGGAAACGCGAAAGGGCCCGTCCGCGAGGACGGGCCCTTTGCCTTGGTTCTTCCCGTCGGCGGCGTTACTTGGTGCCGGCCGCCGTCCTCAGCGCCATCGCCGGCCGGAACTTCAGCGACTTGGAGGCGCGGATGCGGATCTGCTCGCCGGTCTGCGGGTTGCGGCCCTTGCGCGCGGCCCGCTTGACCACGTTGAAGGTGCCGAAGCCGCCGATCGTGTAGGTGCCTTCCTTCTTGGACTTCTTCAGGCCCGCCTCGATCTGGCCCAGGACCAGATCGACCTGCCGCTTGGCTTCGGCCTTGCTCAGCTTGCCGGCCTTCGCGACCTGCTCGATGAATGCTGCTTTGCTCATCAGTGCTCTCCTGGCTGTTCCTGGTTGCCGCCCGTGACCGGTTCGCCGCGAACGGGGTGTCACGAAAGCCTTTGCCGTAAAGGCGTTGCCGTGACCCTCTGCCATGAAACCCTTGTGGGCAAAGGCATTGCGCAAGGTATAAGGGAGCGGTTTGCGGCCTCCAAGAAAAACGCAGCATAGTTGCCGCAATTCCGACCCGGCATTGAAATAGTTCAAGTTTTTCAGGGTGTTATCTTTGAACCGGCGAAGCACTCTTCGCCCGGCTAGATGACGGTTGCATGAAACGGATTGCAAAACCGGCAGGCCCGTCTCGAATCACCGGGCGGCGCCGGCCAACCTCCCGACCCTTCCTCCGGCCCCGCTTGCGGCTTAGAAACCGGGATCGGGAGAGGAGAACGCCATGTCCGAAGAGAGAGTGGATGTCGAGATCGAGGAGCACGAGGCCGGCCGCGTCGCCCGCCTGACGCTCGCCAACGAGCGCCGGCTGAACGCCGGCAGCCGGGCGCTTGTCAGCCGCCTGCGCGAGGCCCTGGCGGCGCTCGAGGACGACCCGGCGCTGCGCTGCGTCGTGCTGACCGGCGCCGGCGAGCGGGCCTTCATGGGTGGCGCCGACATCAACGAACTCGCGACCTTCGACGCCGAGGGGGCGCGGGCGATGATCACCAACCTGCACGAGGCCTGCCTCACCGTGCGCCGCTTCCCGGTGCCGGTGATCGGCCGGCTGCGCGGCTACTGCCTGGGCGCGGGGCTCGAGCTCGCGGCCTCCTGCGACTTCCGCGCCGGCGACACCAGCTTCGTCATGGGCATGCCGGAGACCCGCGTCGGCCTGCCCTCGGTGATCGAGGCCGCCCTGCTGCCGCACCTGATCGGCTGGGGCCACGCCCGCGAGATGGTGCTGACGGGCGATACCTACGATGCCGCGACGGCCGAGCGCTGGGGCTTCCTGCAGCGCCTCGTGGCGCCGGAGGAACTGGACGGCGTTGTCGACGGCTGGATCGCCTCGATCCTGGCCTCGGGGCCCCGCGCCGTGCGGCTGCAGAAGCGCCTGTGCGGCGACTGGGAGGACCTGCCGCTGGCCCGGGGCATCGAGGCCGGCATCGACTGCATCGCCGCGGCCTACGAGACCGACGAGCCGCAGCGCATGATGGCGCCGTTCTTCGCCCGCAAGCAGGGCGGCTGAGGGCGATGGCCGGTCCGGCGGCCGGGGAACGCGGGCCGGCCGACGAATGCGGCGAAGCCCGGCTGCATTGGGTCTTCGGCTTCGGCTCGCTGATGTGGGATCCGGGCTTCGAGGCGCGCGAGAGCCGGCCGGCGCGGATCTTCGGCTATCACCGGCGCTTCTCGGTGCTCAGCTACGAGAGCTGGGGCAGCCGGGCGGAGCCCGGCCTCGCCGTGGCGCTGCATGCCGGCGGCTCCTGCCACGGGCTCGCCTACGGCGTGGCGCCGGCGGACTGGCCCGGCGTCGAGGCCTACCTGCGGCACCGCGAGCGGGCCTATCGCCATGTCCGCGTGCCCTGCCGCACCCCGGCGGGGACGGTCCGGGCGCTCACCTTCGTCAGCGATCGCGGCCACCCGCGCAGCGCGCCCGATCTCGCGCCCGAGCGCGTCCTGCGCCACCTTGCCCTGGGCGTCGGCAGCAAGGGCAGTTCGCGGGCCTATCTCGCCAACACCATCGCCTGCCTGCGGGCGCGGGGGCTCGATCCGGGACCCTATCTGGGTGGCCTCGAGCGGGCCGTGGCGGCCGTGGCCGACCGCACGGGATGACCGGGGGAAGGGACCGGCCGGGCGCCGCCGGGGACGCAGCCGGGGGTGGAAAACCGGGCCGCGCCTTTCCCTGGGCCGCGGAATGCCTGTAAAATGCGAATCGTTCGCGGCGGGTCCTTTCGGGGCAGTGGGAGCCGGCGCGGATGGCGCTACTTACGGGGCCCGCAGGCCTGAAAGGAACACCGCATGCGCCCGATACGAGACGTTTTCCGCAATCGGCGCGGAACGACGGCCGTGGAATACTGCCTGATCGGCGCCGGCATCGCCGCCGCCCTTGTCGTCGCGGTCTTCGCGATCGGCGACGACATGCGGTCGATCTGGGAAGGGGTCGGCAGCAACCTGGGCCGCCGCTAGTCGGATACGCGACGTCGCCCTAGCGCGACAGGCCGTCCTCGAGATCGTCGAAGGCGCCGGCCAGCCGCTCCAGCGTGGTGCGGTCCAGCACGTGCAGCGTGCGGCCGCGCCGCTCCACGATGCCGGCGGTGGCGAGCTGGCTCATCGACCGGGCGACCGTCTCGCGCGTCGTGCTGGCCAGGCTGGCGATCGCCTTGTGGGTCGGCAGGCCGCGGATGCACCACTCCCCGTCCTCGTCCTCCGGCCGGGCCATGCGCAGAAGCTGCTGGTAGACCCGCTGCACCGCGCCCAGCGTCGACAGGTCCATGATGCGCTCATCGCAGGTGCGCACGATCGCCGCCAGCCGGCGCAGCACCGCCTCGGCCATTTCCGGATGCGTGGTGACGATGTCGGAGAACTGCCGCGGCGAGACCGTGGCCAGCAGGCTGGGCTCGGTGGTCACCACGCTGGCCGAGCGCGGCAGGCCGTCGATCGCCGAGAGCTCGCCGAAGAAACCGCCGGCCGAGACCCGCGCGAAGGCGATCTCCCGGCCGCTCAGCGAATAGTTGACGATCTGCACGCCGCCCTCGACGACGAAATAGACGTCCCGGTCCTCGGAATCCTTGTCGACGATCTGCTCGTCCTTGCCGCAGCGGCGCCAGCGGCAGCGCATCTCGACCTCGCGCCGCTCGTCTTCGCCGAGCGAACGCAGCAGGTCGATGCCGTCGAGTCGATTACCCGTCGACGTGGTCACAAGCCCCCTCCTTGGCCTCGGGGTCTGGCGCCCCTTGGCCGACCAGCATACAGGCGGGCAGACGATCCGAGAAGTCCGCCGCGCCGGTCCGGGCCGGCCGCGGGACGGTCGCGAGCGCGCGATTCCGCCGGTTCGAGACCGCGCCCGTGAGCATCGTGGTCTGCCAGTCCTGGGCGGGCGCCGGCGCCGCCGAGGGCGCCGGAAACCCGGGCGGGCAGGGGGAAAGCGGCGGGTCCGGATGGCGGGCGCGCGCCACATCCAGCGTGCGCGCCTGGGCCGCCGCCCGCGGCCACGACTACCGGGTGCGGGGCGACGACCTGTTCGATCTCCTGCCCCCGGGCCTGCTTCAGCGGATCGGCGGGCGCACCGCGATGGCCGCCGATCTCGCCCGTCTCGCCTGGTTGCAGGCGGAACTGGCCGCCGGCGCCGAGGCCGCCTTCTGGTTCGACGCCGACTGTCTCGTCTTCGCGTCCGGGAAGCTCGCGCCCGACCTCGCGCCGGGCTGCCGCTTCGGACTGGAATACTGGGTGCAGCGGGACGCCCGCGGCCGGCTGCAGGCCCGGCGCAACGTGCACAACGCCTTTCTCGGTTTCCGCCGGGGCGATCCGACCCTGGCCTTCTACCGCGCCACCGCCGAACGGTTGCTGAGCGAGGCCGCGCTCGGGCGCGTGCCGGCGCAGTTCGTCGGGCCGAAACTGCTCACCGCGCTCGACGGCGCGGTCGGCCTGCCGCTGGAGCCCGCCGCGGGGGCGGCGAGCCCGCTGGTGCTGCGGGACATTGCGGCGGGCGACGGGCCGGCGCTGCGCCGGCTGCGGGCCCGGCAGCCGGGCCTCGCCGCGGTCAATCTCGGGGCCTCGCTCCTCGGCCGCACGGTCGACGGGGTCGCGCTCGACGATGCCCTGCTGGAGGGCGCGGTGGACCGCCTGCTGGCGCTCGAAAGGCTCTGAGGCCGGAGAGGCCGCGCTTCGCGCCCGGCCTCGATGCCGGGTTCAGCGCTTCTCGATGGCGTTGCCGATGAAGGGCAGGATGAGGAAGATGGCGATGGCCACAAGGCCCCAGAGCGGATCCATGACGCGGTCTCCCCGATACGGGCGGCGGCGTGCCGTCCCTTTCGATCACTGTGGTCGTGGTTAGTCCGCCCGGCCGCGCCGGTCAACACCGGCGTGTCGCGTGGCCGGCTTCAGTGCGAGAACACCAGGCTGTCGCGCTCGTAGAGCCGGGCGGCCGCACAGAAGAGCAGCAGCGCGATCGCCGTCGTGGAAACGGCGGAGACCGCGACATGGCTCCAGATCAGCGGCTCCTCGCGCACCAGCCGGCCCATGATCAGGATCTGTCCGAAGGTCGGGATGCCGGCCATCCACAGCTTCGCCTTCAGCGGCACGAACACCAGCACCATGCCCGGCAGCGAGGGGATCAGCGGCAGCAGGCCCAGGTAGGTCTGGGTCTCCTTGATCGAGCGGCTCACCGTGGCGACGATCACCTGCAGGGCGACGGCGAACATCATCAGCGGGATGCAGACGAGGAAGATGCCGACGAACTGCATCCAGCCGGGATTGACGTTCACCCCGTAGCGTTCGGACGAGACGATCTCGAACATCCCCTTGAAGGCGAGCAGCTGGATCGAGACCGCGATCATCGTGAACAGCAGGGTGGCCGCCGCCTTGCCGCTCATCAGCTCCCCGCGCGCCACCGGGTTGGTCAGCAGCGGCTCGATCGAGCCGCGCTCGCGCTCGCCGGCGGTGGTGTCGATCGCCATGTACACGCCGCCCACGAAGATCGTGAAGATGATGAAGGGCGGCAGCATGTTGAGGAAGAAGCCCGCCAGGTTGCGGGCCTGGCCGACATTCACCGTGTTGATCCGCACCGGCGTCGCGGCCTCGGGATCGACGCCTTTCGCCGTCAGCCGCTCATCGGCGATGGCGCCGGAATATTTCCGCAGCAGCTCGGCGACCCGGCTGACGGTGATCACGGTCGAGAGCCGCGTCGCGTTGATCACGATCTCGACGTCGGCGGTGCGGGCTTCGCGCAGGCGGTCGGGGAAATGCCGCGGCACGATGAGCACGGCATCGTCCCGGCCGCTGCGCACCGCGTCGTAGGGATCGCCCGGCGGCGGCAGCACGTTGACCCCGTTCGCGTTCAGGAAGGCCATAAGGTCCGGCGCGTTGTCCGCGCCGAGGACCGAGAGGAACAGCCGCTGCTCGCCCTGGCCCTTCAGCATGCCGCCCACCATCGAGACCAGCAGGCCCAGCAGCAGCGCGCCGATGAAGGGATAGACCAGCGCCAGGAACAGCGAGCGCCGGTCGCGCAGGTTGTCCAGGCTCTCCTTGGCGAAGATCACCCAGAGCAGGTGTGGGCGGATCATTGCGCCGCCTCCAGGCCGCGGGGCGGCGCGCCGTCGTCCTTATCGCCCCGGTCCCCCCTGTCAGCCCCGTCGTCCCGCTCGGCGACGGTGCGCAGGAAGACGTCCTCCAGGTCCTGCTGGCCGGTGCGCGCGCGCAGCTCCGCGACCGTGCCCTGGGCGACGACCCGGCCGTCGGCGATCACCACCAGGCGGTCGCACAGGCTCTCGACCTCGCTCATCACGTGGCTGGAGAACAGGATGCAGCGGCCCTCGTCGCGGATCTCCCGGATCAGCGCGCGGACCGCCCTGGAGGACGCGATGTCGAGGCCGTTGGTGGGCTCGTCCAGCATCAGGTTGTGCGGTTCGTGCACCAGGGCGCGCGCCAGCGCCACTTTCAGCGTCTGCCCCTTGGAGAAGCCGCGGGCCCGCCGGTCGGCGATCTCCTCCATGCCGAGGCGCTCGATCAGGCGGTCGATCCGCCGTTCCAGGTCGGCGCCGCCGAGGCCGTGCAGGCGGCCGAAATAGCGCACGTGCTCGCGCGCCGTCAGGCGGGGATAGAGGCCGCGCTGGTCGGCCAGCACGCCGATCCGGGCCTGCGCGGCGCGGCGTTCGGCGACCACGTCGTGGCCGTCGACCAGGGCCTGGCCGGCGTCGGGCTTCAGCACGGTGTAGAGGATGCGCAGCGTCGTCGTCTTGCCGGCGCCGTTCGGGCCGATCAGGCCGGTGACCTCGCCGTCGCGGGCGGTGAAGCCGACGCGGCGCAGCGCCTCGACGGTCTTGAAGCGTTTCTCGAGCGCGCGGACCTCAAGCACGGCGGCCCGCCGGGAACGTCTGCTGCATGAATTCTCAATACCCCAGGATCTCGAGCGCTTCCTTCAGGAAGGGCAGGGAGCGTTCGGCCGCGGCCGCGCCCTCGGCGATGGATTCCTCCGCCCGGTCGAACTCCAGCAGGCCAATATGGCCCACCCGCGGCGCGATGGTGACGTCGGGCGGATCGCCGGCCAGGCGCGAGCGGGAGAGGCGATCCTGCAGGATGTTGAGCGAGGAGGCCATGACCTCGATCACGCTCGGGCCCTCGCGCTTGCCGCCCAGCATCCAGTCCAGCACGCCGCCGCGCCCGGCCAGTTCGCCGATGCTCTCGTCCGCGCTCTCGCGCACCCGGCCGATCTGGTCGGCGTTCAGGTTGATCGCGATGACGAGGCGCGCGCCCATCGCCCGGCAGACCGAGACCGGCACCGGGTTGACCAGCGCGCCGTCGACCAGCCAGCGCTCGTCGATCTCGACCGGCGCCAGCACGCCGGGCAGGGCGTAGGAGGCGCGCATGGCGTCGATCAGAGGCCCCTCGCGCAGCCAGATCTCGTGCCCGGTGGCGAGCTCCGTTGTCACCGTGCGGAAGGGCACGGGAAGGTCCTCGATGTTGGTGTCGGAAAGATAGTCGCGCAGCAGCCGCTCCAGCCGGCGGCCGCCGATCAGCCCGCCGCTGCCCAGGCTGGGATCGAGGTAGCGCAGGATCCGGCTCTTGTTGAGCGAGCGCGTCCAGGCCTCCAACTCGTCGAGATAGCCTGCCAGGTGGACGCCGCCGACCAGGGCGCCGATCGAGGTGCCGCAGACCAGGTCGGGGCGGATGCCCTCGCGTTCCAGCACCCGCAACACGCCGATATGGGCCCAGCCGCGCCCGGCGCCGCCGCCCAGGGCGTAGCCGATCAGGGGGCGTCGTTTCACCATGCCGTCCGTCCGTCCGAAAGCGCCGTCACAGGCCGCCGTTCCCTCCCGCCGAGCGCCGCTTTCCGGCGGCTTCGCGGGACTCGACGGGGAAAAAACATTGTGCCACCATTTTTTCGAATTTTCCTCTTGCCAAGCGGCGGAGGGGTGGGTAGAAACCGCGCTCCCGGCCCACAGTGGTGCGTTCGTTTTCGACCGGCGTTCTTCGGTCGGCCGGGTCACGACGGCTCGTTGACATTGTTTGATATGGAGAAGAAGCGCGGGCGGCGGCTTGCGGAATGACGGTTGACGTCATTTTTGCGAACGTTTGCCTGCGCTGGACAGGATGTTCTGTTTTGGCTGGTTTCCGGGTTTCGGTCCGGGGGTTGGTTGGGACGGGATGTCTTACGCGTGAAGGAAGACGTTTGTGACGTTTAACCTGTCAGACCTTTGGGTTCCGGTTGTTTTCGGATGACCGGGATCCTGGATTGAACTTGAGAGTTTGATCCTGGCTCAGGACGAAC
>JBGTSP010000028.1:0-26074 GCA_041940205.1 Alphaproteobacteria bacterium | reverse complement strand
ACGTCGACCTTCATGATGTTGAGCGCGGCGAGGTCGTCCTTGTCCCAGTCCACGAAGGTGCGCTCGGCCATCGCCGCGTTGCCGATCGGCACCACCGCGCTCAGCGGATCGTGGGTCAGCACGAAACCGCCGACATGCTGCGAGAGGTGCCGGGGAAAGCCGATCAGTTCGGCGGTGAGGTCGAGGGTGCGGCGCAGCCGCGGATCCTCGGGATCGAGACCGGCCTCCCGCACGTGCCGGTCGTCCATGCCGGAATCCGACCAGCCCCAGACCATGCCGGCCAGCGCCGACTGCACGTCGGCCGACAGGCCCATCACCTTGGCCACTTCGCGCACCGCGCTGCGGGCGCGGTAGCTGATCACCGTGGCGGCGATGCCGGCGCGGTGGCGGCCGTAGCGGGCGAAGATGTACTGCATCACCTCCTCGCGCCGCTCGTGCTCGAAGTCGACGTCGATGTCGGGCGGCTCGTTGCGGGCGGCGGAGATGAAGCGGTCGAACAGCAGGTCGATCTCGGCCGGATTCACCGCGGTGATGTGCAGGCAGTAGCAGACCGCGGAATTGGCGGCCGAGCCGCGCCCCTGGCAGAGGATGCCGTGGCTGCGGGCCCAGTGCACGATGTCGTGCACGGTCAGGAAGTAGGGGGCGTAGTCGAGCTGGCCGATCAGCGCCAGCTCGCGCACCAGGGCCTTGCGGATGCGCGCCGGCACGCCGTCGGGATAGCGCTCGGCCGCTCCCCGCCAGGTCAGCGCCTCGAGATGGCTCTGCGGCGTCGCGCCCTCGGGCACCGGTTCGTCGGGATAGTTGTAGCGCAGCTCGTCGAGGGAGAAGCGGCAGGCCTCGAGGATCGCGTCCGTGCGCGCCAGCGCCCCGGGCCAGTCGGCGAACAGCCGCGCGGTCTCGGCCGGCACCCGGAGATGGCGCTCGGCGTTGCCGGCCAGCCGCCAGCCGGCCTGCTCGATGCGGCAGCCCTCGCGGATACAGGTCAGCACGTCCTGCAGCGCGCGCCGGCCGGGCACGTGATAGTGCACGTCGCCGGTGGCGATCAGCGGCGTGCCGGCGCGCGCCGCCACCCGATCGAGGGCGGCGATGCGGGCCCGGTCGTCGCCACGGTAGAGATGGCTGGCGGCGAGATGGCAGGGCGCGCCGGCGAGCGCGCGGGCGATTTCCCCGCAGCGCGCCTCGAGCGCCGCGTCGTCGCGGCCGGGGCGGAAATCGTCGGGCGGCAGGATGGCGAAGATCAGGCCCTCGCGATGCTCGGCGACGTCGGCCAGGGTGAGCCGGCAATCGCCCTTCCGGGCGCGCAGCTTGCCGCGGCTGAGCAACTGGCAGAGCCGGCCGTAGGCCGCCCGGTCGGTCGGCCAGGCGAGCAGGCCCGGCGCATCCTCGAGATCGAGCCGGCAGCCGACGACAAGGCGCAGCCCCGCCTTCTTCGCCGCCACATGGGCGCGCACCACGCCGGCCAGGCTGTTGCGGTCGGTAAGCGCCAGGGCGCGATAGCCCAGGGCGCGGGCCTGGAGGACCAGTTCGTCGGGATGCGAGGCCCCGCGCAGGAAGGAGAAGTTGCTGGTGACCTGCAGCGCGATGCCGCCGTCGCGACCGGCGGAAGGGGCGGGAAAGGCGGCCGTCGCGCTCATGCGAACAGGCCGTGCAGGTACCAGCGCGGCGGGCCGTCGCGCCGGGGCTCGCCGTAGAGGCCGTCGCGGAACAGCCAGAAACGCCGGCCCGCCTCGTCCTCCACCCGGTAATAGTCGCGCACCGCGCCGCGGCCGGCCGCATCGTCCTGCCACCAGGGCGGGGCGATGCGCTCGGGGCCCTGGGCGCGCGCGACCTGGTGCAGCCGCCGGCGCCAGCGGAAGCGCAGGGGCGGACCGTCCGGCACCTCGGCGATCACCTCCAGCGGTTCGGGGCGGGCGAACAGGCGGAAGGGGCGGGGCGGACCGGCCGGCGGGGCCATGCCGTCGCCGTCGGGAGGCGGCGGTTCGGCCAGGGCGGGGCGGCGGCGCTCGGCCTGTTCCGGCAGGTGCCGCGCGGCCAGACAGACCCGGGCGATGCGCTCGTTGCCGAAGCGGCCGGCCAGCCGGTCGACCAGCCGGGCGAGGGCCCGGGGGTCGGGCGCCGCCGCGTCGCCCCCGTCCCAGCCGGCCTGGACGGCGTCCAGCGCCTGGTGGCGGGAGGCCTCGAGCACGAAGGCGTCCAGTCCGAAGCCGGGGTCGAGGCCGTCCAGCTTTTCGGCGAACAGCCGGCGCCAGTGCGCGGGATCGCGGCTGGGCGCGCTGGCCGCGGCCTGCAGCCGGCTGACCCGACCGTCGGCGTGAAATCCGCTCAATGCCAGCAGGCGGGCGCCCCGACCGGCGGCGTGCAGTTGCGGCATCAGGTCTTCCAGCAGCAGGTCGAGCGCGGCCTCGATGCCCGGCCGCTCGCGCATCGGCTCGGCGAACAGGCGGCGGGCCTGGAAATCCGGCGGCGGCGCCGGCGGGGCGATCGGTTCCTCCCGCCGGCCATAGGCCTGGTCCAGCCGGCGCAGCAGCGTCTCGGCCAGGCCGCGGGCATCGAAGCGGCGGTAGACGGCGCTGCGCGGCAGGCCGGCGAGATCGCGGATCCGCTTCAGGCCGAAACGGGCGAGGTCGGCGCGCACGCCGGGGCCGAGTCGCAGCCCCTGCACCGGCAGCGGGGCGAGCGCCTCGGCCAGGCCGCCGGGCGGCACGATGCGCCGGGCGACGGCGTCGGCGGGATGCTGGCGGGCCACGGCCCAGGCCGCGCCGGGGGTGGGCGCGAGGCCGGTGCGGGCGTGCAGGCCCTGTGCGGCCAGCCGGCGGACGAGGTCCTCCAGCAGCGCCGCCTCGCCGCCGAACAGGTGGCTGCAGCCGGTGATGTCGAGCCACAGGCCGTCGACCCGCAGGCCGCTGGCGGCCTCCTCGTGGCTGCGGTCGACGGCGCACCAGGGGGTGTAGCGCTCGCACCAGCGGGCCAGCCGCCCGAGCGCCTCCAGGTCGCCGGCGGGATCGGCCGGCGCGGTCTGCAGGCCGGGACAGATGCCGCGGGCGTCCGCCAGGGGCTGGCCGGCGGCGAGTCCCTGGGCCGCGGCGGCGGCGTTCAGGGCATAGAGGCGCGGGCCCTGGGCCTGGGTCAGCACCAGGGCGAAGGGGGCCT
Source organism: Alphaproteobacteria bacterium (assembly GCA_041940205.1). Taxonomy (GTDB): domain Bacteria; phylum Pseudomonadota; class Alphaproteobacteria; genus JBGTSP01. The sequence continues at coordinate 22,924 of JBGTSP010000028.1, read as the reverse complement.
CGCCGGCGGCGGGATCAGGCGCCGAGGCGGCGCGCGGCCGGCTCGACGAGCCCGGCGACCGGGCGGGCCGCGCGCGGGCGCGGCGCCGGCGCGCGATCGGCCAGTCGGGAAGCCAGAGCGAAACGATGCGTCTCATGCTGCCATTCCAGAAGCCAGGAACGGGGCCGTCCGCCGGCCCGGATGCGCTGCAGGCCGACCTGCCAGCGCCAGGCGCCGGGCGCCCGCGGATCGTGCGTCTCGGGTCCGCTGGCGGCGGCGGCCACCTGCCAGCGGGTCCAGGCGGCGCTGGCCCCCGGCCGGCGGCCCAGGCGAAGCACCAGCGGGGTGCAGCCCGAGGCCTGCGCGGCAAGATCGAGGCGCCGGCTGGCGGTCAGGTCGAGATCCGAAAGCTCGCCGACGGCGACGCCCAGCGCGCCGCTCTTCAGGCCCTCCTCCAGGGCCCAGAGCACATCCTCGTCGCGGCGGAATTCGGCCAGCAGCAGGTCCCCGGGCGCGAGGCCGAAGGCGGCAAGGCCGGGGGCGTAGAGCCGGCCGAACTCGCCATTGTCGACCGTCCGCGCGCACCACAGCACGGGCCGCGGGCCGGGCGCATCGCGCAGGCGGGCGACGAGGCCGGCGAGGAAGCCCGTGGCGGCGGCGCTGTCGTCGTGGCTCGCCGGCGTCACCTCGTGCAGCCGGCCGTGCGGCAGGGCGCCGGCCGGGAGCGTCCCGTCGAGCGCGGCATCGCCGAGGCGCCAGCCCGGCCGCGCCGCCGGACCGGCGCCGGCGAAGACGGGCCGTTCCAGCCGGTCCAGACTCCGCCGCAGCCCGGCAAGCCGGGCCTGGCGCGGAGAACGGACATCGGGCGGGGCAGACGTGGGAGGGGCGGACATGGGCGCATCCGGAACAATGATGTTCTTATTTTGTTCTCATTCACGCCGGAGTCAAGGATTCCTATGCCCCGTCCGCCGCAGGGCGGACGGGGCGCGGATCAGTCCTGCGAAAACAGGGCGTCGTAGCGCCGCTGCATCTCTTCCGGCGAGAGATCGTCCTCGATCGAGTGGCCGATCAGCCATTCATGGCCGAAGGGATCGCGCACCGCGCCCGAGCGCTCGCCGTAGAACTGGTCCTGCGGCTCGCGCAGCAGCGTCGCCCCGGCCTTCACGGCCGCCGCGATCACCGCATCGGCATCCGCCACATGCAGGTGGACCGACGCGCCGGCCGGTCCGGCCGGGTCGGGCGCGGGGATGCCGTACTCCGGAAAGGCGTCGGACAGCATGATGCAGGCCTCGCCGAACAGCAGCTCGACATGGCCGATCCGGCCGCCGGGCTCGGTCAGGCGGAACTTCTCCACCGCCCCGAAGGCCTGCCTGTAGAAGGCGATGGCGCCCTCGGCGTCGTGCGCGCGCAGGTAGGGATAGACCTCGTGGATCGACATGCGGATCTCCTCGAAAACCGTGATCAGGCCTCGTTTCTGCCCGGACCGGCGGGCCCGCGTCTTGAACGAAACTGACCGGGGTCCAGCGGCACATGACGGCTGTCGGCCGGGGCGATCCGCCGGTAGGCGCCCGGCGTCAGGCCGGTGAACGCCCGGAACTCGCGGTTCATGTGGGCCTGGTCGGCATAGCCCATGGCCGCCGCCAGCTCGGCCAGCGATCGCGCCGGCGCGCCATGCAGCGCGGCCAGCAGTTTCTCGAAGCGGGCAAGGCGGCCGTAGGTCCGGGGCGTCACGCCCACCGCGGCACGGAAGCCCCGCGCGAAATGGCGGTGGCTGGCGCCGCTTTCCGCCACCAGGTCGCGGACCGCCGCGCCGCGCTCCAGCCGCCGGGTCAGGGCGGCGATCCGGGGGTCGATCCCGCGCAGGACCGGCAGGCGGCTGAGCAGGGCGCGCTCGAACAGGGCGAGGCGTCGCGCGGCGTCCGGCGCGGCCCGCAGCCGTTCGCGCAGGATCTCGAGCGCGCCGGGCCGCCAGAGTTCGTCGAGCCGGGAATGCCGTCCCGCCAGTTCGCCCGCCGGCACCGCCGTGATCAGCGCCGACGCGCCGGGCCGCAGCACCGCGCCGACATTGGCGAGCGAACCGTCGGCGATCTTCTCGTAGGCGGTGCTCCGCAGGCCGGCCAGCACCCCGCCCGACAGGGTCTGGCCCTGCATGTCGTCGGGGCCGGCGAACAGCCGAAGCGGCGTGTCGTCGAGCCGGATCACCACGTGCATGCCGCCGCCGGGCAGCATGCGCTCGCGCCCCGGGCCCGCCCCGGCGGCCTTTCCGTCGCTGGCCCAGAGTTGCCGGACGAAGGGCCGCAGGGCCGGAAGCGGGGGGCGGGAGAGGGTGCTCATCGGCCGGTTTCGGGCGCCCTTCGGCGGATGAGGCGCGCCGGGCGGCCGCAAGTCCCGCCATCGCGCATTCCCGTCCGTCGATCGCGTTGGAACCTGTCCATGGGGGGTATATATCAGGCGGAAGCGAACCGGTCCCCGGGACCGGCAGTCGGGAGGGCACGAGACATGGACTTCGGCTTCAATCTGCCGACGCGCGGTCCGCTGGGCACGCGCGAGGCCGCCGAGAAGATGGCGACGCACGGCGAGGCGCGCGGATTCACCTGGTTCGCGGTGCCCGACCATATCGTCATCCCGCGCACCATCGATTCCGACTATCCCTACAACGAGGCGCAGAAGATGCCGGGGGCGGAACTGGGCGACAGTTTCGAACAGCTCACGCTGATGACCTGGATCGCCGCCCGGACCACGAGAGCGAAATTCGTGACCTCGGTGATGGTGGTGCCGCACCGCAACTGCGTGCACACCGCGAAGATCATCTCGACCCTGGACGTGCTCTCGGACGGCCGGGTCGCGGTCGGTTGCGGCGCCGGCTGGATGCGCGAGGAGTTCGAGGCCCTGGGGGCTCCCGATTTCGACCGCCGCGGCCGGGTCACCGACGAGTTTCTCGCCGCCTTCAAGAGCCTGTGGTGCGACGAGAATCCCGAGTTTCACGGCGAGTTCGTGGACTTCGCCGACGTCGACTTCCTGCCCCGGCCGGTGCAGAAACCGCATCCGCCGCTGTGGATCGGCGGCGAAAGCCCGCCCGCCCTGCGCCGTGCCGCGCGCTACGGCGATGCCTGGTTCCCGATCGGCGCCAACCCGCGCTTTCCGCTGAACACGATCGGGCGCTATCGCGACGGCCTGGAAAAGCTGGCCGCGGCGGCCGAGAAGGTCGGGCGCGACCCCGCCAGCATCACCCGGGCCTACTGGTCCAACTGGCAGCCCGACGGGGCGCTGCCCAGCAGCCCGCCCGAGGGCGAGCGTCACCTGTTCAGCGGTTCCGACCAGGCCCTGGTCGACGATGTCGGCCGGATGCGCGAGCTTGGCGTCGCCCACCTGCTGTTCAACGTGCAGCGCGGGAGCCTGACCGAGACCCTCGAGCGCATCGACTGGCTGGCCGACGACATTCTCGCCAAGGCCGGCGGCTAGGACCGGACCGGGCGTCCGCGGGACCCGGCGGTCCCGTCCGTTTCCATCGGGAGTAGGAAAAGAATGAGCGAGGAAAAGCCGACCATCGCCGTCCTTGGCGGCACCGGCGACCTGGGACGCGGCCTGGTGCTGCGCTGGGCGAAAGCCGGCTATCCGATCATTGTCGGATCGCGGCGCGAGGAAAGCGCGATCGCCTCGGCGGCCGAGGTGAACGCGGAACTCGGGCTCGAGAGCGTGCGCGGCATGGAGAACGCGGCCGCCGCCGAAGCCGCCGCGATCGTCACCCTGACCGTGCCCTACGCCAACCACGCGGCGATGCTGGAGGCGGTGCACGCGGCGGTGCAGGGCAAGATCTTCATCGACGTCACGGTGCCGCTGATGCCACCGAAGGTGCGCACGGTGCAGCTCCCCGAAGGCGGATCGGCCGCCAAGGCCGCCCAGGTCGCGCTGGGGCCGGAGGTCCGGGTGGTCTCGGCCTTCCAGAACGTGGCGGCGACGCACCTGCAGGATCTCGATCACGCGATCGACTGCGACGTGCTGGTCTGCGGCAACGATCCCGAGGCCCGGGACATTGTCTGCGACCTGGCCGAGGTCGCCGGCATGAAGGCCTGGCAGGCCGGCCGGATCGACAATTCGGCGGTCGCCGAGGCGCTCACCAGCGCGCTGATCTTCATGAACGGCAAGTACAAGATCGACGGCGCGGGCATCCGCATCACCGGCACGCCCGGATCGGCCTGACTTGAGCACGCCCGACCGCCTGAGCCTGTTCGCGCTGCCCGGCCTGCCGCTGGTCGAACCCGGCGACGACCTGGTGGCGCTGATCCTGGCCGGGGTGGCCGCGGCCGGCGAACGCCTGCAGGCGGGCGACATCCTGGTGATCGCCCAGAAGATCGTCTCCAAGGCCGAGGGCCGCTATGCGGTCGTCGACGAGGTGGTTCCCTCGCCGGAGGCCGAAGCGCTGGCGGCGACGACGGAGAAGGATCCCCGGCTGGTCGAACTGATCCTGTCGGAATCGAACGCCGTCGTGCGCCACCGGCCCGGCGTCGTGGTGGTCGAGCACCGCCACGGCTACGTCATGGCGAATGCCGGCATCGATGCCTCCAACGTCGCCCCGCAGGCTGGGGCGGAACGGGTGCTGCTGCTGCCCGAGGATCCCGACGCTTCGGCGGCCCGCCTGCGCGCCGCGCTGGAGGCGGCGACGACAGGTCCGCTGGGCGTGGTGATCAACGATTCGGTCGGCCGGGCCTGGCGCAACGGCACGGTGGGCCTGTGCCTGGGCAGCGCCGGCCTGCCGGCGCTCGACGACCTGCGCGGCGAACCCGACCTGTTCGGCCGGCCGCTGATGGTCTCCACCGTGGGGCTCGCGGACGAGCTGTCGGCGGCGGCCTCGCTGCTGCAGGGGCAGGGCGACGAGGGCCGGCCGGTGGTGGTGATCCGCGGCCTCGAGTGGCAGCCGTCGGGCCAGAGCGGACAGGACCTGATCCGCGCCGCCAGCGAGGACCTGTTCCGGTGAGCCGCGCCGGGCGCCGGGTGCTGGCGCTGTCGGGGGGCGTCGGCGGGGCCAAGCTGGCCGCTGGACTGGACGCGGTGCTGCCGCAGGGTGCGCTGGCCATCGCCGCCAATGTCGGGGACGATTTCGAACATCTGGGCCTGGCGGTCTCGCCGGACATCGATTCCCTGCTGTACGGCCTCAGCGGCCGCAACGACGAGGAACGCGGCTGGGGCCGGCGCGAGGAGAGCTGGCAGTTCATGGCCGCGCTGGCGGAACTCGGCGGCGAGACCTGGTTCAACCTGGGCGACAGCGATCTCGCGCTGCATGTCGAGCGCACGCGCCGGCGCGCCGCCGGCGAGAGCCTCTCCGCGATTACCGCGGCCTTCGCCCGCGCCTACGGCATCGGCTCTGCGATCTGGCCGGTCAGCGACGATCCCGTGCGCACGCTGGTGGATACCGACGAGGGCGAGATGGCCTTCCAGCACTATTTCGTCGCCCGGCAGTGCGCGCCGGCGGTGCGCGGTTTCCGCTATGCCGGCGCGGCGGAAGCCACGCTGCTGCCCGAGCTCGCGGCGTTCCTGGAAGCGGGCCCCGAGGCGATCGTGTTCTGCCCCTCGAACCCCTTCATCAGCATCGATCCGGGACTGGCCGTGCCGGGCTTCGCCGAACGCCTGCGGACCTGCCCGGCGCCCCGGGTCGCGGTCTCGCCGATCGTGGGCGGGGCCGCGCTGAAGGGGCCGGCGGGCAAGATGCTGGGCGAACTCGGCCTTGACTGCAGCCCGGTCGGGATCGCCGGCCACTATGGCGACCTGATCGACGGCATGGTGATCGACGAGGCCGACGCGGCGCTCGCGCCGGCTCTCGAGGCGCGGGGGTTGGCGGTCTCGGTCGCGCCCAGCGTCATGCGCGACGCGGCCGACCGGGCCGCCCTGGCGCGCACCTGCCTGGCGCTGGCGCAGGCGATCGCCACCGCGCGCGGCAGCGGGCGGTCGGGCGCCGGAGGGGCGGCCTGATGTGGGCGGTGCTGCCGGTGAAGAACCTGTCGGACGTCAAGCAGCGCCTCGCCGGCGCGCTCGAACAGGACGAGCGGACGGCGCTGTTCCGCTGCATGGTCGAGGATGTGCTGGACGCGGTGCTGGCGGTCGAGGCGCTCGACGGCGTGCTGGTCGTCACCCGCGATGCCGAGGTGCGCGCGCTGGTCGAGGACCGCGGCGCCTTCGTGCTGGAGGAACCGGCCAACGAGGGCCACACCGCGGCGGTCGCCCGCGCCGCCCGCCGGCTGGCCGCCGAGGGCCAGGAGGGCCTGATGCAGATTCCCGGCGACATCCCGCTGGTCAGCCCGGACGAACTCTCGGCCGTGCTCGCCGCCCACGGCGACGGCGGCCGGGAGGATCGGGCCTTCACCATCACGCCTGCGCACGACCGGCGCGGCTCCAATTGCGTGGTGCTGACCCCGCCGGACCTGATCGACCTGAAGTTCGGTGACGACAGTTTCGAGCCGCATCTCGCGAGCGCCCGCGCCGCCGGCGTGACGCCGCGCATCGTCGAGCAGCCCGGCATCGCCCTCGACGTGGACTTTCCCGAGGATCTCGCGAGGCTTGCCGCCTTGTCCGCCGATACCCGCACGCACCGTTTCCTGGCGCAGTCCGGGATCGCCGCCCGGCTTCGGGCAGGGGCTGGCGGGGGCGGGCAGAGCGGCTAGGATGCGGCCATGACCTTCCCTTCCGCGATGACGGCCTGGCGCGAGGACCCGCGGCGTCCCGACGATGCCGCCGCACTGGCGCTGGCCGAGGCGCCGGACGAGGCGGCGCTGATCGCCCGCGCCGGCGCGCTGCGCGACGAGGCGCATCCCGCCGTGATCTCCTATTCGCGCAAGGTCTTCATCCCGCTGACCCATCTCTGCCGGGACGTCTGCCACTACTGCACCTTCGCCAGGCCGCCGCGCCGGGGCGAGCGGGCCTTCATGTCGATCGACGAGATGGTGGCGGTGGCCGAGCAGGGCGCGGCCGCGGGTTGCAGGGAGGCCCTGTTCACGCTGGGCGACAAGCCGGAACTGCGCTACCGGACGGCCCGCGAGGAACTCGACGCCCTGGGCTACGAAAGCACGCTGGCCTACCTGCAGGCCGCCGCGAAAGCGGTCTGGGAGCGCACCGGCCTGTTCCCGCATCTCAATCCCGGCATCCTCACGGCGGCCGACCTCGCGGCCCTGCGCCCGGTCTCGATCTCCCAGGGCATCATGCTGGAGAGCACCTCGCGCCGGCTGCTGGAGCGCGGCCAGTGCCATTACGGCTCGCCCGACAAGGATCCCGATGTCCGGCTGCAGACCCTCGAGCTCGCGGGCGAGCAGCGGGTGCCGTTCACCTCGGGCCTGCTGATCGGCATCGGCGAGACCCGTCGCGAACGCATCGAGACCCTGCTGGCGCTGCGCGACGTGCACGAACGCCACGGTCACCTGCAGGAAGTGATCGTGCAGAATTTCCGTGCCAAGCCCGACACGAAGATGCGCGATGCGCCCGAGCCGGATGTCGGGGACCTGGCCTGGACCATCGCCGTTGCGCGGCTGGTCTTCGGGCCGGCGATGAACATCCAGGCCCCGCCCAACCTGACGCGCGGCAGCCTGAAGCCGCTGATCGACGCCGGCATCAACGACTGGGGCGGGGTGTCCCCGGTCACGCCGGATTTCGTCAATCCCGAGGCGCCCTGGCCGCATCTCGACGATCTCGCCCGTCGCACCAGGGAGGCGGGGCGGGAACTGGTCGAACGACTGGCGCTCTATCCGGCCTGGGCCCGCGCGCCGGAGACCTGGCTCGATCGCGAATTCGTCACGCCGGTGCTGCAGGCGATCGATGCGGAGGGCTATCCCCGCGAGGATGCCTGGTCGCCGGGCGACGATGTCATCGAGGCCGACGCCGAGGCGGTGCTGGCGGCGCCCGGCCGGCCCCGGGGCGACCTGACGGCGCTGCTCGGGGCGATCGGCGCCGGACGGGTGCCCGACGAGGGCGAGATCGTCCGCCTGCTGCAGGCCCGCGGGGCGGATGCGCGGGCGGTCTGCGCCGCCGCCGACGCGCTGCGGGCACGGGTGAACGGCGATGGCGTGAGCTACGTGGTCAACCGCAACATCAACTACACCAATGTCTGCTACTTCAAGTGCCAGTTCTGCGCCTTTTCCAAGGGCAAGCTGAGCGAGAACCTGCGCGGCCGGCCCTACGATCTCGACCTCGGGGAGATCCACCGGCGTACCGCCGAGGCCTGGGCGCGGGGCGCCACCGAGGTCTGCATGCAGGGCGGCATCCATCCCGACTATACCGGCGAGACCTATCTCGAGATCCTGCGCACGGTGAAGGAGGCCGCGCCCGGCATCCACGTGCACGCCTTCACCCCGCTCGAGGTCTGGCAGGGGGCGGAGACCCTGGGCCTTTCGGTGCCCGACTTTCTCGCGCGGCTGAAGCAGGCCGGCCTGTCCTCGCTGCCGGGCACCGCGGCGGAGATCCTCGACGACGAGATCCGCGCAGTGATCTGTCCGGACAAGATCAATACCGAACAATGGCTCGCGGTGATGCGCGCGGCCCATGCGCTGGGCCTGGGATCGACCGCCACCATCATGTACGGCCATGTCGAGGGCTACGAGCACTGGGCCCGCCACCTGCTGCGGATCCGGGAGCTGCAGGCGGAGACCGGCGGCTTCACCGAACTGGTGCCGCTGCCCTTCGTGCACATGGAAGCGCCGATCTACCTGAAGGGGCGGGCGCGGCGCGGTCCCACCTTCCGCGAGGCGGTGGTGCTGCACGCGGTCGCCCGGCTGGTCCTGCATCCCCTGATCACCAACATCCAGGCCTCCTGGGTGAAGATGGGGCCGAACGGCGTGGCGGCCTGCCTGAAGGCCGGCTGCAACGATGTCGGCGGCACCCTGATGAACGAGACCATCACGAGGGCCGCCGGCGCCGCGCACGGCCAGGAAATGCCGCCCGCCGCGATGGAGGCGATGATCGCCGGCGCGGGCCGCCCGGCGCGCCAGCGCGCCACCGACTATGGCGCGATCGGCAACGAGCGCCGCGCCACGTCGTTCGACGCAGCGCCGCTGGCCGAGATCGTCAACACGCCCGCCGGCAAGTTCGAGCGCGGCCGGCCGGCCGAGGCGGCCGCCACGGCGGCCGGCGACGACTGATCCGCTTCCCTCCGGCCCTTGAGGCGGGCAGCGGCGATATGCGATAGCATCCGGATCGAAGTTCTTGTTTTCGCTGTTTGATTCAGAAAATTTGAGAGGTTCGCCATGCCGGCGATCGTGATCAATTCCCGTCTGTTCGGGGAAATGTTCGGTTCCGAGCGCATGCGGGCCCTGTTCACCGACACAGCCCTGGTGCAGCGCTATCTGGACGTCGAGGCCGCGCTGGCCAGGGCCCAGGGCCGGATCGGCGTGATCCCGGAACCGGCGGCGCAGGCGATCTCGGCGGTCGCCCGGGTCGAGCGGGTCGACTGGGCGCGGCTGTCGGCGCGCACGCAGATCGTCGGCTATCCGATCCTGCCGCTGGTCGAGCAGCTCTCGAACTGGGCCGAGGACGGGCTCGGCCAGTACTGCCACTGGGGGGCGACCACCCAGGACATCATGGATACCGCCGACGTGCTGCAGTTGCGCGACGCCCTGGCGCTGGTCGACGAGGAGCTGCGGCGGATCGCCGATGCGCTGGCCGAACTGGCCGAACGCCACGCCGAGACCGCGATGGCCGGCCGCACCCACCTGCAGCACGCCCTGCCGGTCAGCTTCGGTTACAAGTGCGCGACCTGGCTCGCCGCCATCGACCGCCACCGCCAGCGGCTGACGGAACTGCGCGAGCGGGTGCTCGTGGTCTCGTTCGCCGGCGCGGCGGGCACGCTGGCCTCGCTCGGCGAACACGGCCTGGCGACCCAGCGGGCGCTGGCCGAGGAACTGGACCTCGGCCTGCCCGACATGACCTGGCACACGGTGCGCGACGGCTTCGCCGAGGTTACCGGCCTGCTGGCGCTCACCTGCGGGACCATCGGCAAGATCGGCTACGACATCATGCTGATGATGCAGACCGAGACCGGCGAGGTGCTTGAGCCCTTCGTGCCCGGCCGCGGCGCCAGCTCGACGATGCCGCAGAAGCGCAATCCCATCGCCTCGGAGATGATGCTGGCGGCGGCGAAGATCGTGCGCGAGCAGCATTCCGCCATGCTGGACGCCATGGTGCAGGATCACGAACGGGCGACCGGCCAGTGGCATGTCGAATGGCAGGCCCTGCCGACGGCCTGCATCGTCGCCGACGGCGGCCTCCGGGCCGCGCGCGAGGCGCTGGAAGGCCTGGAGGTGCGGCCGGAGGCGATGCGCGCGGTGCTGGACACCACCAGCGGGCTGATCGTCGCCGAGGCGGTGATGATGGGCCTGGCCCCGGATCTCGGCCGGCAGAACGCCCACGACCTGGTCTACGAGGCCTGCCGGCGCAGCCTCGAGGCCGGCGCCGATTTCGTCGATGCCCTGCTCGCGGTGCCGGAAATCGCCGCCGTGGCCGACCGGCCGCGCCTGGAATACCTGACCGAGCCCGCGAACTATCTCGGCTCGGCGCCGGAGATGACCCGGACCTTCCTGGCCCGCCGGACCTGAGCAACCGAAGAGAATCCCGAACCCCGGGATCGGGGCAATCACGTTCGCGAAAACCTGCCGGTTCGCGACAGCCCGGACCCCGCCCGTCTGCTATCGTCCCCCGCGTGCACGCCAGGAGGAAATCCCGTGATCGTCGAACAGATCTGGACCGGAAACGCCTACCGCAATTTCAACTACCTGATCGCCTGTCCCGAGACCGGCGAGGCCCTGGCCGTCGATCCGCTTGAGCACGAGCAATGCCTGGCGGTGGCGAAGGAAAAGGGCTGGACGATCACCCAGATCCTCAACACGCACGAACATCGCGACCATACCGGCGGCAACGGCCCGCTGATGGCCGCCACGGGCGCCCGCCTGCTGGCGCACGAGGGCGCGCGCGACCGCATCGCCGACATGGACCGCGGCCTCGCGGCGGGCGACGTGATCAAGGTCGGCCGCACGGTCGAAATCGAGGCGCTGGACACGCCCGGCCACACCATGAGCCATGTCTGCCTGCTGACCCGGACCGACCAGCCGGCGCTGATCTGCGGCGACACGCTGTTCAATGCCGGCGCCGGCAACTGCCACAACGGCGGCCATCCCAACGAGCTCTACGGCACCTTCGCGGCGCAACTGAGCACGCTGCCGGACGAGACGCTGATCTATCCGGGGCACGACTACATCGCCAACAACCTGAAGTTCACCCTCGATCGCGAGCCGGACAATGCAAGGGCGCAGAGCCTGCTGGACGAGATCGCGGACCAGGACCTGAACCAGGCCTTCGTCACCACGATCGGCCTGGAGCGGGAGATCAACACCTTCTTCCGGCTGACCAGCCCGAGCGTCATCGCCCGGCTGCGCGAGAGCTTCCCCGACCTGCCGGACAATCCCGATCCCCGCACCGTGTTCCTGAAACTGCGCGAGCTGCGCAACGGCTGGTAGGTCTTGCCATCGGCGTTGCCGCCGCCCTATTATTTAACGCATGAGTTAATTAAAGGGGGCGGCCATGGCCGGCATTCTCATCGAATACACCTACCGGGGCGACGAGGCGGCCTGGGAGGCGGCGGTCGCGGCCTTCATCGACGGTATCGGCGCGGATGAGGCGGTGCGCGACGGTTTCTCCTACGTGGTCACCCGGACCGGCGACGGGGGCGAGCGGGTGCATGTCGGCCGCTGGCGCGACGAGGACACGCTGAAGCGGATGCAGAGCCGCGACTATTTCGCGGCCTTCGCCGGGTTCCTGAAGGAGAATACCGGCGGCACCCTGACCAGCCGGCGCCTCGATGTCGTCGCCGGCACGCGGCCGCTCTGAACGGCGCCCCCCATGCCGCACGATCCCCACCTCGCGGAACTGATGCGCGAGGCCCTCGCGGGCTGCCCCGGCATCACCGAAAAGAAGATGTTCGGCGGGTACTGCTGGATGCTGAACGGCAACATGCTGGCGGGCGTCGAGGTCGGCCGTTTCATGCTGCGGGTCGGCAAGGACCTGGAAGCCGAGGCCCTGCAGCGGCCGGGCACGTCGCCGATGGACATCACCGGGCGGCCGATGCGCGGGATCATCTGGGTCGATGCCGACGCGGCGCTGGATGCCGGCCTGGAAAGCTGGATCGACTTCGCCACGCGTTTCGTGGGCGCCCTGCCGGCGAAATAGACGAACGCAACCGATCGTCCGACGCGGTCGGGATTTCGCCGCCGCGTACGGACCCGTGTCTCCCGAGATCGAGCGATCCCTGCCGACCGACAAGGAAGTGCGGCGGCAAATTCCGGATCGGCCGTCCGGGCGATCATGTAGCATGGTGCCGACGTTCCGCCCCGCGGGACGCCCGAGGTTTCGAGGAGGCAGACGTGAGCAGCGGATATTTCGACAAGGTGGCAGGCTATCTCGACGACATCGACGTGACGGTGGTGACCCGCGACACGGCGAACACCCTGTTCGTCGTCGACAACGAGACGCTGGGCATCCACAACCTGATCATCGATTGCGAGGAGGAACTGCTCGTTCTCGAGCAGGTGATCTTCGAGCTGAAGGACGGCGGCGCGGCGATCCCGCGACGCCTGCTGGCGATGAACCGGGAGCTGGTGCACGGCGCCTTCGCGCTCGATCCGGACAACCGGGTGCTGTTTCGCGATACCCTGCAGCTCGCCAACCTGGATCCGAACGAGCTCGAGGCCTCGATCAACGCCCTGGCGCTGGCGATGGCCGTCTTTGCCGACGAACTGATCGGCTTCGCGGCGGCCGACTGACCGCCACGTTGTCCCGACGAACGAACCGGAGGAGTTGAGAGCGATGAGCCTCTTCAAGCGCGTGATGACCTGGGCGAGTTCCGAATCCCATGCGGCGCTCGACAGCCTGGAAGACCCGATCAAGATGGCCGAGCAGGGCATCCGGGACCTGCGGAAGGACCTGTCCGACGCCATGGAATCCATGGCCAGCGTCAAGGCGCAGGTGATCCGCACCCGCAAGGACGCCACCCAGGCCAGGCAGACGGCCGCGGACTACGAACAGAAGGCGATGCTGCTGCTGCAGCGGGCCCAGAGCGGCGCCCTGGACCCGGCCGAGGCCGACCGGCTGGCGACCGAGGCGCTCGCCAAGCGGGACAGCGCGGTCTCCCGCGCCGCGACCCTGTCGGCCGACCTGCAGAAGTTCGAGGGCATGTCCGGCCAGCTCGAGGTCAACGTCAACAACCTGAAGCAGCAGATTTCCCGCTGGGAGAACGAGTTGCAGACCCTGAAGGCGCGCGCCCAGGTCGGCAGCGCCACCCGCAAGCTGAACGAGCAGCTCGCCAAGGTCGACAGCACCGGAACCGTCGCCATGCTGGAGCGCATGCGCGACAAGGTGCAGGAGGAGGAGACCCTGGCCGAGGCCTATGGCGAAATGGCGATGGTGGAGAAGTCCGTCGACCTGGAGATCGAGAAGGCTCTTTCGGGCCCCGGGGGCGGCGACTCGACCGCGCTGCTGGAGCTGAAATCGCGTCTCGGCATGGGCGCGCCGCTCGCCCTGCCGCCGGCGGGCGACCGTCAGCCGTCCTCGTGAAGGCGGCGAAGCGGAGCGCAACGTGGATTTCGTAACCCTCCTCTTCCTGGTGGCGGCGGTCGTCGCCGGCGTCATCATCTGGCGCGCCAACAGCGGCCGCTCCCGCGCCATCGCGGATGGCAACAGCCGGCGGCGCGGCCTTGCGGCGGACGCGCTCGACATCCGCAATGTCGGGGAGGGCGGCGTCTTCAGCCTCCGGGCCTTCGGCGACGACATGGCCGATCTCGACGTCTCGGTGGTCGCCCGGCATCTCTACGACGAGGACGGCTACCGCTGGCACGAACTGGAAGGCGAGACCGGCGGCCAGCGCATCTGGCTGACGCTGGAGGAGGACGACGGTCTCGAACTGTCGGTCACCCTGCGCAAGCTGCGCCTGGAAGAGGCCGGCCTCGACCGCCGGCAGATCGAGGCAATCGACGATTCGAGCGACGCCAGCGTCAGCTTCGAGGGAAGGCGCTTCCATTTCGACGACCGGGGCGAGGCGGTGTTCTTCCGGCACGGCGAACGGGCCGCCGGCGAGCGTTTTACCTACTGGGAGTTCTACGACGACGCGGAAACCCGGTTCCTCACCATCGAGCGCTGGAGCGACGGCAGTTTCGAATGCCACCTCTCGCAGGCGGTGCGCGAAAACCAGATCACGGTCTACAGCCTGAGGGCGGGCGACTGAGATGGTGGCGGCGCTGCAGGAGATCCTGACGGGCCTGATACCGCTCGGCGTCTTCCTGCTGCTGTTCGCGCTGATCTTCCTCACCGCCAAGGTGATGAAGGACTTCATGACGCCCTACCGGCTGATCGACGAGCTGGCGAAGAAGGACAATCCCGCCGTCGGCATCACGCTCGCGGGCTACATCATCGCCACGGCGATCATCTTTATCGGCGTGGTCACCGGGCCCGCAAACCGGCTGGTCGAGGACGTGGCGACGGTAAGCGCCTACGCCCTGCTCGGGCTGGTTTTCCTCAACCTCTCGCGCTGGTGTCTCGACAGGTTCGCCTTCAACCGCTTCTGCAACATCAAGGAGATCGTCGAGGACCGGAACTGCGGCATGGCCGCCGTGCGCTTCGGCGCCTATGTCGCCACGGGCCTGGTCGCGGCGGGCAGTCTGCACGGCGAGGAGGGCGGGGTGGTGACGGCCTGCGTGTTCTTCCTGCTGGGCCAGTTCACGCTGGTGGTATTCACCCGGATCTACGATCTCACGACGCCCTATCACCTGCAGGACGAGGTGCGCGACGGCAACGTCGCCGCCGGGGTGGCCTTCGGCGGCACGCTCGCCGCGCTCGGGCTGGTGATCGGCCGGGCGGCGGCGGAGCCGTTTGTCGGCTGGGGCGCCAACCTGCTGCTTTTCGCCGAACTGGCGATCTCCGGCGTGGTGCTGCTGCAGGTCGCCCGCATGCTGATGGACAAGCTGGTGCTGACCGGCCACGATCTGAACCGGGAGATCGCCGAGGATCGCAACCTCGCCGCCGCCTTCGTTGAACTCGCGGTGGCGATCGCCTTCGCGCTGGTCCTCGCGGTGCTGGTGTGAGGGCGCGGCGATGAGCGACGACGCCAGGCGGGCCCGGTTCGGCGAGATGGCCCGGAACATCGGCCGCGGCGACACGGGGCGGCGCGAACCGCCGGAATACGACGAGGATGCGGTGCACTGGGGCCACGTCGCGCTGCTGGTGCTGGGCTTCGCCATCCTGTTCTTCGCCACCTCCTTCTATTTCGACGCCAGCACGAAGACCTACAAGCGCGCGAAGGTGCCGCTGGGCACGATGTACGGTCCGATCGAGAGCACCCGGCCCAACCAGATCATCGCGATCACCATGCGCCACGTCACGCCGCGCCAGAGCTGGGCGTTCGTGGAAGGCGTGGTGCTGAAGGACCGGCGGCACCGGATCACCGGCTTCGGCGGCGAGTATTTCCGCCAGTCGGGCTACGATTCCGACGGCTCGTGGAGCGAGAGCGAGCGCGAGCGGGACGTCAAGGTGGTGCTGCCCACCCCGGGCCAGTACTGGCTGCAGTTCATCGCCGAGGGCGGGCGCATCGGCGCGTCCAAGGGCAAGCGGCTCGATCCCAAGCACCGGGTCGAGGTCTCGGTGGCGATGAAGCGCGGTGGCGCCGAGATCCTGAAATGGACCGGATTCTTTCTGCTGGTGGTCGCGGTCATCATGAACGAGATCCGCAACCGCACGGTGACCGGCGTGCTCAGCCGGATGGGCGACGACGATGACGACTAGGCGGCGGGCCGGTACGGGACGGCGGCGGCCGCGAATGCAAGGAGGCGCGGCGCGATGAGCAAGACAAGCGTGGTGATGTTCGTGGTTGGCGCGCTGCTGACCCTGCTCTACCTGGTCGCGATCGTGCCTTCCAGCATGGCCTGGGGCTATTCCGGCCATTCCCGCGGCTTCTACTGGTTCTCCGGGGGCAGCGCGACGGTGTTCCACGAGAGCCCCAGCGTCCGCCAGGGCAGCAAGGGCGGACCCAGGGTGGCCTCGCGCGGGTTGTCGGGAGGCAAGTAGATGACCGCCGACGCGGCGCCGGCGACGTCGCGGGTGCAGTCCCGCGAGGTCGCGACGCTGATCTACGCGGTCTTCGTCGCCGGCCTCTGCTCGATCGTCTACGAACTGCTGATCGCCACCACAGTCACCTATTTCCTGGGCGACAGCGTGCGCTATTTCTCGCTGACCATCGGCCTGTACATGGCGGCGATGGGCGCGGGCGCCTATCTCTCCAAGTTCTTCCGGCGGGATCTCGTGCTGGTTCTTGTGCTGGCCGAGACCCTGCTGGGCGTGGCCGGCGGGTTCGCCATTCCGCTGCTCTACTGGGCCTACGCGCAGACCGACCTCTTCATGGCGGCCTACGTGCTGCTGACGCTGCTGATCGGCCTGCTGATCGGCCTCGAGGTGCCGCTGCTGACCCGGATCCTCGAGCGCTACGATTCCCTCCGGGTCTCGATCGCCCATGTCCTTTCGCTCGACTATCTGGGCGCGCTGATCGCCACGCTGGCCTTCCCCCTGCTGCTGCTGCCCTTCTTCGGGGTGTTCCGAAGCGGGCTCTGCCTCGGCCTGCTGAACATGACCATCGGCCTGGTCCTGCTGCGGGCCTTCCCGCGCGAGGTCGGCCGGGCGGCGGGCCGGCTGCTGCTGCTGGTGAGCGCGATCATCGTGCTCACCATCCTGGCCGGCCTGCTCGGCGCGCATCACGCGCTCAGGGCCTGGAACAACAGCGTCTATGACGGCCGGATCCTGCACGCCGAGCAGAGCCGCCACCAGCAGATCGTGCTGAACCAGTATCTCGACGACGTCCGGCTCTACCTGAACGGCCACCTGCAGTTTTCCTCGCGCGACGAACATCGCTACCACGAGGCCCTGGTGCACGTGCCGCTGGCGTTGCTGGGTCCGCGCCCGTCGCGCAGCCTGAACCTGCTGCTGCTCGGCGGCGGCGACGGGCTGGCCGTGCGCGAGGCGCTGAAACACGAAAGCGTCGGCCGGATCACGCTGGTGGAGCTGGACCCCGCGGTGACCCGGCTGGCGAAAGAGAACCCGCATGTCCGCGCGCTCAATCGCGACAGCCTGAACACCGATCCCCGGGTGCGGATCGTGCACGCGGACGCCTTCGCCTTCGTGCGCTCGGACGGCGGCCTTTACGACGCGATCATCGCCGACCTGCCGGATCCGGGGAACACCGACGTCGCGCGCCTCTATACAAGGGACTTCTACCGGCTGGTCCGCGCCCGCCTCGATCCGGGCGGCCTGTTCGTCACCCAGGCGACCTCGCCGGTCTTCGCCCCGCGCGCCTTCGCCGGCATCCGCGCGACGCTGGCCGACGTGTTCGCCGAGACCCGGCCCTATCACCTGCTGGTGCCGTCGTTCGGGGACTGGGGATTCGTGCTGGCCGGCGACAGGGCGATCGCGAGCGGCCGGCCGCCGGCACCGCTCGCGATCCCCACCCGTTTTCTCGACGCCGCGACGCTGCCGGCCCTGTTCGATCTGCCGCGCGACATGGCGCCCGAAAGTCCGCCCGAGATCAGCACCCTCGACCACCCCGTGGTCATGCGCGACTATCTCGACGGCTGGCGGCACTGGGGACGCTGATGGCGCTGTTCCTGTTCACCCGCCGGCGCTGGCGCCGGGCCGGCTTCGCGATGCGCCGGCTGGTCCACGCGCCGCGGCGGCGGATCCTGCGCAAGGCCCTGGCGGCCTGCGGCTATCTCGCGGTGATCGTCGGCGCCCATGTCGTGGCGATGATGCGCTTCGAGGGCCTCGCCGCGGATGACGCCCTGTGGCTCACCGTCACCACCCTCACCACCGTCGGCTACGGCGACCTGTCGGCGGAAAGCTGGCAGGGCCGGCTCGCCACGACGGGTCTGCTCTATGTCGGCGGCATCTTCGTCGTCGCCAAGTTCGCCGGCGACTTCTTCGAATTCCGCGCGGCCAGGAGGATCGCCATGAAGACCGGAGAATGGGATTTCGCCGAACTCGACGAGCACATCATCCTGATCGGCTCGCGGCGCAACCGGACCTTCTTCTTCAGCCGGCTGGTCGACGAGTTCCGGCGCGACCCGCAATCGGCGGGACGGGAGATCCTGATCGTCTCGGACGATTTTCCCGACGGGCTGCCGGCGGCGCTGGAGAACGCGCGGGTGCGTTTCGTGCGCGGGCGCGGCAACGATCCCGACGTGCTGCGGCGGGCCGGCATCGACGGCGCGCATATCGTGGTGCTGCTGGCCTGGGATGTCGACGACGTGGCTTCCGACGGCGCCACCTTCGATGTCCTGCACCGCCTGCGCGAACGCAACCGCGAGGCGCGGGTGGTCTGCGAATGCCTGGACGATGCCAACCGGGCCCGGCTCGTCGCGGCGGGCGCCACCGTGACGGTGCGGCCGCTGCGCACCTATCCGGAGATGATCGTCGGGGCGATCCTGCATCCCGGCACCAGCGAGATCCTGGAGAACCTGTTCACCGGCGCCGGCGAGCGCATCGAGCGCCACGAGCAGCGCGAAACCCGGCCCTGGAGCGCGGTGATCGAGGACTATCTGCAGGACGGGCGCGGCCTGCCCCTGGGCTACCGCCGGGCCGGCGACGGCACCATCGTCACCCTGCCGGACCCGAAGGCGGCGATCGACGGCGACGCGATCTACGTGCTGACCCGAGACTGAGTGGCGCGCCGGCCCGGAGCACGTTCTCTAGACTGGGTCTTCGCGCGAATCGCGCCGACCGCGGAGACCGTGTGCATGCCCTCCCTCGCCGCCGAGAACCGGATGAACGACGCACCCGAAACGGAAGACGCGGCGGCGCTGCGCCGGATCGTCGGAGCGGATCCGGACCTTTCCGGCCTGCTCGCGATCCTGGCCGAACAGGGCCTGCAGGACGCCTGGCTCGTGTCCGGCGCGATCTACGGCACGGTCTGGAACACGCTCACCGGCAAGCCGCACCGGCACGGCATCAAGGATTACGACCTGATCTATTTCAACGATGCCGACCTCACCTGGGAGGCCGAGGACAGGGAGATCCGCCGCCTCGGGGCGCACCTGGCGCCGCTCGGCCTGCCGGTGGAACTGCGCAACCAGGCCCGGGTGCACCTGTGGTACCCGAAACGCTTCGGCGGCGCCTATCCCCGCCTGGCGCACGCCACCCAGTCGCTTTCCTTCTACGCGGCGAAGACCCACGCGGTGGCGGTCCGGCTGCAGGACGGCGAGATCGAGATCGCCGCGCCGTTCGGTCTCGGCGCGATCTTCGCGCTTCGCCTGGTGCCCAATCCCGCGCTCGACAACCGGGCCACCTACCGCGAGAAGGCGGCCCGGGCGCAGGCCTGCTGGCCGGAACTGCGCGTGGAAGCCTGGCCCGGGGACTGAGACCCGTTCAGATCCGCGCGATGTCCTGGATCACGTCGGGCGGCAGGCCCGAGGGCAGCTCGGAGGAGGCGCTGGCGCTCACCGTGTCGGCGACGCCCCGAAAACGCCGCTCGATGGCGCCGGCGATCTCGTCGTGGCGGCCCACGGCGCACATCAGGTGCACCAGATCGTCCGGGATTTCCGCCGTCATGTCCGCCCAGCGGCCTTCCTTGGACAGCGCGTTGAGCTTGCGCCCGAGATCGCCAAGACCGTGTTTCTCCAGGACCGGCCAGTAGGCCGGCGTCGAGCCGTAGAAACCGATGCGCATGCGCACCCATTCCACCATCTTCGCGACCGCCGCATCGTCGGCGCCGGTGGCGATGAAACCGCCGCCATTGATCTCGAAATCCGCCCTGGTCCGCCCGCGGGCGGCGAGGCCGGTCTCGAGCCGGGGGATCACCACCTCGTCGACATAGGCGCGGGTGCAGAAGGGATGCAGGCGCACGCCGTCGGCGACCTCGCCGGCCACCTTCAGCATCGCCGGTCCGACCGCGGCCAGGGTGATCCGGGGCGGCGGACCCGCGAGGGGCTCGGGCACGAAGTTCGGGGTCATCAGCGTGAAGGTGTAGTGCCGGCCGCGATAGTCGAGCCGCCCGCCTTCCGCCCAGCAGTGCCAGATCGCCCGCAGCGCCTCGACATATTCCTTCAGCCGCGGCGCCGGCGGCGACCAGGGCACGGAGAAACGCTTCTCGTTGTGCGGGCGGATCTGGCTGCCCAGGCCGATCGAGACCCGCCCGCCCGAGGCCCGCTGCAGGTCCCAGCCCAGGTTCGCAACCACCATCGGCGAGCGGGCGAAGGCGATGGCGATGCCGGTGGCCAGTTCCACCCGGTCGGTCACGGTGGCGGCGACGGCGAGCGGCAGGAAGGGGTCGTGCCGGTTCTCCAGGGTCACCAGCCCGTCATAGCCGTCGGCCTCGGCCCGGCGCGCGGCCTCGGGCACCTTGCCCAGATCGTCCTGCGGCAATGTCGTGACGATGCGCATGTCGCGTCTCCCTCCTCGTGGCGTGCCTGCCGGAGGGAACATCGCCCACGTCCACAAAGTCGCCAATCCCCTCTACACTGGATGTCGACGGATGCGGATGTGCAGCGGGAGGGCACGCCATGGGAATTGCGGTCGGACTGGGTCTCGCCAACTATCCCTTCACCGAGACCGACGCCTTCTGGGACTGGGTCGCACTCTGCGAGGAGGGCGGCGTCGACAGCCTTTGGCAGACCGACCGGCTGGTCTCGGGCGAGCCGATCCTGGAATGCATCACCGCGATGGCGGCGCTGGCCGGCGCCACCCGGCGCATCAAGTTCGGCATGAACGTGGTCTCGGTCGGCATGCGCGATCCCCTGCTGCTGGCCAAGCAGCTCGCCACGGTGGACGTGCTCTCGAAGGGCCGGGTCCTGCCGGCCTTCGGCATCGGCAGCATCCGGGCGCCGGAATGGAAGGTGACCGGCATCGGCACCGAGGCCCGCGGCGCCCGCACCGACGAGGGGCTGGAGATCATCGCCCGGCTCTGGGCCGGCGAGAAGCTGACCTATGACGGCCGCTTCTATCAGTATGACGGCGTGCGGATCGCGCCGATCCCGGTGCAGAAGAAGATCCCGATGTGGATCGGCGGCTCCACGAAACACGCGATCCGGCGGACCGCGAAATACGGCACCGGCTGGCAGGCCGCCTTCGAGACCCCGGAAGAGGCCGGCATCACCGTGCGGGCGATCCAGGCGATGACCGGCGAGTTCGGCCGGCGCATCGACGACGATCATTTCGGCGCGGCATTCAGCTTCCGCTACGGCAACCGGGAGGACGAGATCGTGCAGAAGGCCGAGAAGCGCCTGCGCGCGGTTGCCGGCGAGCGGCCGATCGACCATGCGCTCGTGGTCGGCGACAGCGACGCCATCGTCGCCCAGGTCCGGGCCTTCGTGGAAAACGGCCTGTCGAAGTTCATCCTGCGGCCGCTCGGCACGGACGATGCCGACATGCAGGCGCAGAGCGCCCGGCTGATCGACGAGGTGCTGCCCGAGGTGGCGGCGATGAACGCGGCGCAGAAGGCGGCGGCGGCAAGCGCCGCCTGAGGCGGACGGCCTGGCGCCGTCGATCGACGGAATGATGCGTAACGGGAGGGACAACGCATGCGGATACTGGCTTCACTGCCGCAGGACGACTGGAAGAAGGTGGGACCGGCGGCGCGCTTCGCCGAGCAGGCGGGCTTCGACGGCGTCGCCACCTCGGAACTGGCGAACGAGCCCTTCGCGGCGCTGACGCTGGCGACCGTGGCCACCGAGCGGGTCGAGCTGCGGACCTCGATCGCGGTCGCCTTTCCGCGCAGCCCGATGGTCGTCGCCAACCAGGGCTGGGACCTGAACGCCAATTCCGGCGGCCGTTTCCGGCTCGGCCTGGGCAGTCAGGTGAAGGGCCACAACGAGCGGCGGTTCTCGGTGCCCTGGCGCGATCCGGTCGGACGCCTGCGCGAATACGTGCAGGCGGTGCGGGCGATCTGGCGCACCTGGGAGCATGGCGAGAAGCTCGCCTTCGAGGGCGAGCACTACAATTTCAGCCTGATGACCCCGGAATTCTCGCCGCCGGCGACCGGCCTGCCGCTGCCGCGCATCGACATCGCCGCGGTCGGCCCCGACATGCTGCGCATGGCCGGGCGGATCTGCGACGGCGCGCTGCTGCACGGGTTCTGCACGCGGCGCTACATCGAGAATGTCTGCCTGCCGCAGATCGCCGAGGGTCTTGAGGCTTCGGGCCGTCGCCGCGAGGAGTTCGAGGTTTCCGGCGGCGGCTTCGTGTGCACCGGGCCGGACGAGGAAACGGTGGCGAAGAAGGTCGACTGGGCGCGCTACCGGGTCGGCTTCTACGGCTCGACGCGAACCTACCGGAAGGTCTTCGAACAGCACGACCTGGGCGATCTCGGCGACAAGCTGCACCATCTCTCGGTGAAGGGGCAGTGGGACCAGCTCGCCGGCGAGGTTTCCGACGACGTCGTCCGCCTGTTCGCCGCGGTCGGCACCTACGGCGAGATCGGCAAGGCGGTCGAGGAACGCTATGGCGGCGTAGTCGACACCCTGCGGCTCGAGATCCTCGACGGCGCCGATCTCGGCGTGATGCGCGAGGTGGCGCAGGACGTGCAGCGGGTCGACAGCCCCTATCGCGGGGCCGCCTGAGCGGCCGGCGCGCAGACGCCGGGTGCGCCCGGCAGGATGAGGAGGACGGCATGAGCAACATCGAACGCCTGGCCCCCGGCGTCGACTGGGACGATCCGGCGGCGGCGCGGCGCGCCTACCGTACCGGCGCCCATGGCGGCCAGACCGCCGGCGTGGCGCCGGGCTACACCCAGGGCAACCTGGCGATCCTGCCGGCCGAGAGCGCGATGGACTTCCTGCGCTACTGCCAGCGCAACCCGAAGCCCTGCCCGCTGGTCGGGGTCTCGGACACCGGCGATCCGCACCTGCCGATGCTGGGCGCGGATCTCGACATCCGCACCGACCTGCCGAGC
>JBGTSP010000027.1:0-26087 GCA_041940205.1 Alphaproteobacteria bacterium | reverse complement strand
GTAGCGCGACTGGAACCAGACCGTGTCGAAATCGATGCTGTCGCGGTACAGGATCGGCGCGATCGCGTCGAAGAAGGCCAGCTCCTCCTCGCCGGTTTCGGCCTGGATCGCGCGGGCCAGCGCCGCCGAGGTCAGCGGGCCGGTGGCGACGATCACCTGGTCCCAGTCGGCGGGCGGCAGGCCCGCGACTTCGCCGCGCTCCAGCGTGATCAGGGGATGGGCCGCGATCTCCGCCGTCACCGCCTCGGCGAAACCGTCGCGATCGACCGCCAACGCCCCGCCGGCAGGCACCTTGTTGCGGTCGGCCGCGGCCAGGATCAGCGAGCCGCAACGGCGCATCTCCTCGTGCAGCAGGCCGACGGCGTTGTATTCGGCATCGTCGGAGCGGAACGAGTTCGAACAGACCAGCTCGGCCAGCCGGTCGGTGGCATGCGCCTCGGTACCGCGCTCCGGGCGCATCTCGTGCAGCACCACCGGCACGCCGGCGCGGGCCGCCTGCCAGGCCGCCTCGCTGCCCGCGAGGCCGCCGCCGATGACGTGAATGGGCTTGACGTCTTGCATGGCTGCTAGATAGCCAGCCTGTGAGGCTGGCGCAAACGTCCCGTGCGCGCGGCCCGCGATCGGGAGGACAAGGGGTGCGCATTCTTCAGCCGGCGAAGACCTGGCGGGAACTGCACGAGGGTTTCGCCTGGCGGATCCCCGAGCGTTACAACATGGCGGGCGACGTGCTCGATCGTCATGCCGCCGCCCGTCCGGACGACACCGCGCTGATCTACGAGCACGAGGACGGCACGGTCGAAACCTGGTCCTTCGGCCGGATGCACGGGCTCGCCAACCGCGCCGCCAACCTGTTCGCCGCGCACGGCCTCGGCCGGGGCGAGCGGGTCGGCATCCTGCTGGCCCAGCGTCCCGAGACCGCCTTCTGCCACGCCGCCTGCTGGAAACTGGGGGCGGTCTCGCTGCCGCTGTTCACCCTGTTCGGCGAGGACGCGCTGGAATACCGCCTCGAGAATGCCGGCGCCCGCCTGCTGGTCACCGACCGGGAGAACTATCCCAAGATCCAGGCCATCCGCGAGCGCCTGCCGGCGCTCACCACGGTCTTTCTGGTCGACGGCCCCGAAAGCGGCGCGCTGGATTTCTGGCGTGAGCTGGAGCGGGCCTCCGACAGCGCGGAGACCGCGGCCACGGCGGCGGAGGACCCGGCCTTCCTGATCTACACCTCGGGCACCACCGGGCCGCCCAAGGGCGCGCTGCACGCCCATCGCACGATGTTCGGCCATCTTACCGGCTTCGACGTGCTGCTGAACTTCTACGGTCGCGAGGCGCACGACCGGATCTGGTCGCCCGCCGACTGGGCCTGGATCGGCGGCTTCATGGACGTGCTGATCCCCTCGCTGTTCTACGGCAAGCCGGTGCTGGCCTTCCGCAGCGCCGGACCGTTCGATCCCGAACGCGCCTACCACATGATCGCCAAACACGGGATCACCGCCTCCCTGCTGATGCCGACCATGCTCAAACGCATGCGCCAGGCCCCGCGGCCGCCGGCGAACCGGTTGCGCGCGGTGTTCACCGGCGGCGAGAGCGTTGGCGCGGAGATCCTCGACTGGGCCCGCGGGCAGTTCGGCTTCCCGGTCAACGAAGGCTACGGGCAGACCGAGTGCAACATCGCCATGGCGCATGTCCCGACCCTGATGCCCGAACGCACCGGCGCCCTGGGTCTCGCCGCGCCCGGCCACGTGGCCGCGATCGTCGACGACGACGGCAACGAGCTGCCCGCCGGCAGCGAGGGCCATATCGCCTTCCGCCGGCCCGATCCGGTGATGCTGCTGGAATACTGGCGCAACCCGGAGGCGACGGCGGCGAAATATGCCGGCGACTGGCTGCTCACCGGCGACCTCGGACGGCGCGACGAGGAGGGCTATTTCTGGTTCGTCGGCCGCGCCGACGACGTCATCACCTCCTCGGGCTACCGCATCGGTCCGGGCGAGATCGAGGACTGCTTGCTGAAACATCCCGCCGTCGCGCTCTCCGCCGCCGTCGGCGTGCCCGATCCCGAGCGCACCGAGATCATCAAGGCCTTCATCGTGCCGGTCGACGGGATCGAGCCCGACGCGGCGCTGGAGCAGGACATCCGCCAGTTCGTGCGCGAGCGGCTGGCCCGCCACGAATATCCCCGGCAGATCGCGTTCGTGCCCGACCTGCCGGTCACTGCCACGGGCAAGGTCATGCGTCGTGTCCTGCGCCAGCAGGAAGTCGCGGCGCAGGCCGGCCGGAACAGCGAGGAACGTCATGGCTGACCGCCGCAATCCCCGGAAGCTCAACGCCCTGCAGTTGCGCACCCTCGCGCTGCTGCAGGAGCTGGCCCGCCACCCCGAGACCTCGACGCCGCAGGCCGACGGCTCGGTCACCATCACCATGCTGCCCCAGCCCCACGGCAACCACGTGCATGTCGGCCACCGGGTCGCCTCGGTGAAGAACGCCAGCGGGCTGTGGAACGAGAAGGTCTGGAACGCGCTCGCGCGCAAGGGCATGGCCGAGGGCATGTATCCCGTGGCGATCACGCTGACCGCCGAGGGCCTCGCCTACGATACCGGCGCGGCCGCCGGCATCCTGATCGGCTCGGACCACTGAACGCCGGACAACCGCCGAACCGGCGCAATTAAATCGATTGATTTAATACCTTCCCGGTCTATACTCCCCGGATCCAGGCAGGTCCGAACGGGAGGATTTCGGCATGAATGCGGCCATGGCCGAGGCGCGGGACGCGGCGCCCTTCACCCTGAATCCCTATTCCCCCACCATCGGTGCGGAAATCCTGGGCGTGGACCTTTCGCAGCCGCTTTCGGCCGATCTCCGGGCGGCGCTCTATCAGGCGCTGCTCGACTGGAAGGTGATCTTCTTCCGCGACCAGGACATCACCACCGAGCAGCATCTCGCCTTCGCCCGCCAGTTCGGCGAACTGGAGGTGCACCCCTTCGCGCCGCACAAGGAAGGCTTTCCGGAGGTCCTGGCGATCACCCACGGACCGGAAAGTCCGGGCCGGGAGAACGGCTGGCATTCCGATGTCACCTGGCGCGCACGGCCCTCGCTGGGCTCCGTCCTGCGCTGCATCGAATGCCCGCCCGTCGGCGGCGACACCCTGTTCGCGGACATGTACGCCGCCTTCGAGGGGCTGCCGCGCGAGGTCCGCGAGCGGGTCGAGGGCCTGACCGCGCGGCACGATTTCAACCGGTTCCGCGACGTGCTGCGCAAGCGGGGCGCCAGCGAGGAGGAAATCGCCGAGTTCGACCGGACCTACGCCAATCCGCATCATCCGGTGATCCGCACCCATCCCGACACCGGGCGCAAGGGAATCTACGTCAACCAGGCCTTCACCAAGGAGATCGACGGCCTCGATCCGGCCGAGAGCGAGGAACTGCTGGCCCTGCTCTATGCCCAGGCCAGGTATCCCGAATACCAGTGCCGTTTCCGCTGGCAGCCCAACTCGATCGCCTTCTGGGACAACCGCGCCTGCCAGCATTACGCGGCCTCCGACTACTGGCCCCACCAGCGCCGCGTCGAACGGGTCACGATCATCGGCGACGAGCCCTTCTACACGCCCGAGGGGCCGGTCGCCGATTACGACAACAGCCCGTTCCGCGGCCAGATTCGCCGCACGGAATAGCGTCCGCGCTCCCGGCTCGTTCAGCCCGCCGGCATCTCCGCCGGCCGGAGCGAAATCTGGTCGAGTTGGGCCTTCATCGCCGTGCGGTAACGCTGCTGCAGGGTACGCCCCTGCGGGCCCGAGACCACATTCGCGCTGAGCACCGATCCGACCGTGCCGGAGGCATCGGCGAAGGGCGCCAGCAGGGCGCTCCATTCGCCGCCCTCGGCGTCCCTCAGGATGACCTGCAGCAGTTCCCGCTCGCCGCGCAGCGCGTGCAGCAGGGCGCCCTGCAGGGCGACGAAATTGCCGTCGTGGGCCTCCCCGGCGGCCGGCGCGTCGGACAGCAGACGTCGGCTGCCCTCGGCCTGGCCGGTGCCGATGAAGCGATAGCGCACGCTGCCGTCCGCGGCGAAGCGATCGGCCCAGACCAGACTGGACCAGCTGCCGTTCAACATCGCCGGACGAACATCGGCACTGCGCGGCGGCCGTCCCGGCTGCCCGCCGAGCTGCCACCAGATCCGTCGCAGAATGCGCTGGCAGCGCGCCTGCAGCACGGTATCCGTCGGCGCCCAGATCAGGCGCACCCGCGCGCCGACCCGCGCTTCGAAGCGCTGGCTGATCTCGAACAGCGTCTGTCGCGGACAGGGCGGTGTCTCGAGCGGGGCTATGGAGGCTGGCAGGCTCACGGTGCCAGTCTTGACGGCCTAGTCTTTCCGAGCCGTAAACCCCGACCCCGCATTCGTGGTTAACGCGACGCCGTCACGGCGTGACGCGATCAGCCGGCCGCCGCGTTCCGGCTCGCCGCCCGAAGCACCTCGCGGTTGCCCCTGTCCCAGGAC
Organism: Alphaproteobacteria bacterium; assembly: GCA_041940205.1. Taxonomy (GTDB): domain Bacteria; phylum Pseudomonadota; class Alphaproteobacteria; genus JBGTSP01. The sequence goes on along the minus strand of JBGTSP010000027.1, from coordinate 21,602 downwards.
ACGGTCAGCACGTAGCGGCTGCAGCGCCAGCCGCCGTCCGTCCGCTCGAACCGCCAGTCGTAGTAACCGCCGACGGTATACTCCCGCTCGCCCCGCACCTGCGCCAGGACATGTGCGGCGATCAGGTCGGCATGCACCTGCGCGCGATCGCCGTCGATGTCGAACATCAGGTTCGACATCGCGTGCTGCGTCGCATCCATGCCGCCCACCGTCGCCCGGATCGTCGCGACCCAGTCGTCGGCGCTCCCCCGGAAGACCTCGCGACCCGCGAAGGATCGGAAATCGGCCTCGATCTCGGGCATGAACACGGCCCTGAGGGCCGACCAGTCGCGGCTGTCGACGGCGCGGGCATAGCGGTGCACCTGGTCGCCCAGCGCCCGGCGATCCTCGAGGTCGCGCAGCAGGGGATCCATCGCGGCGCCTACTCCGCCGCCTGCGGCTGCCCGGCCGCCGCCTCGTCCGCCGCCGGCCGCCGCCGGCTTTCCGCGACCGCGGTGAACAGGCTGAGCAGCGAGGGAATGATCGCCAGCGTCAGTACCGCCGACAGCGACAGACCGCCCAGCACCACCGAACCGAGACCGCGATAGAGCTCCGAGCCGGCGCCGGGGAACAGCACCAGCGGCAGCATCCCGACCACGCTGGTGAGCGTCGACATGAAGATCGGCCGGATGCGGTTCGAGGTCGCCTCGACGATGGCGTCCGACACGCTCATGCCCTCCGAGCGCAGATGGTGCAGGGTCTGGTGCACCAGCAGGATGGCGTTGTTCACCACGATGCCGATCAGGATGATGAAGCCGAGCATGGTCAGCATGTCGAGCTTCTGCGGCGTGTACAGGTTGAGCAGCGCCAGGCCGATCACCCCGCCCGCGGTCGCCAGCGGCACCGACAGCAGGATGATCAGCGGATAGAGGAAGCTCTCGAACAGCACCACCATCACCAGGTAGACGATCACCACGGCGACCAGCAGGTCGATCTGGATATGGCTCCAGGTCTCCTGCAGTTTTTCCGCCGTGCCCGCGATGGTGAGGTTGATGCCCGGCGGCAGGCCCTGTTCCAGCAGCGGGTCGATCACCTTCTCGCGCAACAGGTCCATGGCGTTTTCCAGCGGCATGTCCTCGCGCGGGGTGATTTCCAGCGTCACCGTGCGCTCGCGCTCGACATGGCGGATCTCGGTCGGGCCGGCCGTCACGGCGATCTTCGCCAGCGAACTGGCCGGCACGATCCGCCCGTTCGCGATCACCACCGGCAGGTTGTTGATGCCCTGCGTCGCGGTGATGCCGTTGACCCGGCCCATCAGGGTGAGGTCGATCCGCTCGCCGTCGACGGTGATCTCCGCCACTCGCACGCCGTCGTTGAAGGCGTCGATCGTCAGGCCCAGTTCCTGCGCGCTGATGCCCGCATCGGCCAGGCGCAGCGGATCGGGGGTCACCCGGACCTCCGGCGCCCCCAGTTCGAGGCCGGGCTGCGGGCGGAACTGGTTGCCCTCCTCCCGTGGCAGCGCGACGAAGGTCAGGCCGGCCGCCCGGGTCGCCACTTCCAGAACCTCTTCCAGGTTGCCGCCCGAAATGTGCAGGTCGATGCCGCGACTGCCGGAGAACGAGCGGCCGAACAGGCTGCGCTGGCTGACGAAACCGAAGGTGCCCGGCTCGCGGAAGATCAGCCGGCTGAGCAGCGGGATCAGTTCCTTCACCCGTTTCGGATCGGCCGCCCGGGCGCCGATGATGGTGTTGGAGCGGAAGGCGACGAAGAAGAAGCTGCTGATGCGCGGCGGACCGTCGGGATCGAGCGCCGCCGGATCGTCCGGCCGGGCGAACATCGGGCTGACCGCTTCCTCGAAGTCCCGGGCGATGGCCTGGGTGGTATCCAGGTTGTAGCCCGGCGGTGGCAGGATGAAGCCGATGATCAGGTTGCGGTTGCCCGAGGGCAGGTAGTCCAGCTTCGGCAGCAGCAGCCAGGTCGCCGCCGCGCCCATCCCGCACAGCACCAGCACCGTGACCGCCGCCAGCATGCGGCTGCGCACCACCAGCCGGGCGAACCCGACGAACAGGCCGTGGAAGGCCCGGGCGAAATCGTCGACCCCGGGCAGGTACAGCCGGTTCTCGATGCTGCGGGCATTCGCGCCCAGCAGCCAGTTCGAGAGCGCCGGCACCACCGTCACCGACACCACCAGCGACAGCAGCACCGAGACCGAGATCGCCACGGCGATGTCGCGGAACAGCTGGCCGACCTCCAGCTCCATGATCAGGATCGGCACGAACACCAGCACCGTCGTCAGCGCGGAGACGAGGATCGCGCCCCAGACTTCCGCGGCGCCGCGATAGGCCGCCTGCAGCACCGGCAGGCCCGACTGGCGGTAGCGGTAGATGTTCTCCAGCACCACGATGGCCGCATCGACCACCATGCCCACGGCGAAGGCGATGCCGGCCAGCGAGATCACGTTGAGCGAGCGGCCGAGCGCGGCCATCGCCACGAAGGAGCCGATCACCGAGACCGGGATCGCCAGCGAGACCACCAGCGTGGCCCGCAGCGAGCGCAGGAACAGCAGCAGGGTCAACGCGGCCAGCACGCCGCCGACGACGATGTTCTGGCGCACCAGTTCGATCGCCGAATCGATGTAGATCGTCTCGTCGTAGACCTGCTCGATCACCAGCCGTTCGCGCTTCAGCGGCCCCTCGGCCAGGTCGGCAACGACCTTGCGCAGCCGCTCCATCACCTCGATCACGTTGGCGCCGGATTCGCGTACCGCGTTGATCGCCAGCGCCATCTCGCCCAGGTTGCGGATCTGCGCCGTCGCGTCCTTGTGGTCGAAGCCGACATCGGCGATGTCGCCCACCGTGACCCGGCCGATCCGACCGGAATCGGCGTCCGAACTGGTCCGCAGCACCACGTTGCGGACCTGCTCCGGGGTCTTCAGGTCGCCGTCCGTGCGCACGGTATAGCGGCGCTTGCCTTCGTCGACATTGCCGCCGGAGACCGAGGCGTTGGCCGCCCGCAGCGCGGAGACCACCTGCGGCACGGTCAGCCGGTAGCGGGCCATGCGGGAGGGATCGACGATCACCCGCATTTCCCGCTCGCCGCCGCCGTAGAAGTTGGCCGTGCTCACGCCCTCGACCCGCTCGATGCGGGCCCGCACGACCTCGTCGATGAAGTCGCGATAGGTATGAATCGGCCGGTCGTTGCCCGGCATCCGCTTGATCACCCACCAGGCGATCCGCGCATCGTCCTCGCCCGAGGTCGCGATCACCGGCTCGTCGGCCTCCTCGGGATAGCCGTTCACCCGGTCGAGGCGGTTGGCGACCAACAGCAGCGAGCGGTTCATGTCGGTGCCGATGGCGAATTCCAGCGTGATCCGCCCGCGTCCCTCCTCCGAGCGGCTGGTGATCTCCTCCAGGCCGTCGACGCCGGTCAGCGCCTCTTCCTGGCGGTTGACGATCTCCCGCTCGATCTCCGCCGGCGCCGCGCCGATCCAGGTGGTGGTGACGATCAGCACCGGCCGGCGCACGTCCGGGGTGAGCTGGATCGGGATCGTGCTGAGGGCGATGAAGCCGAACAGGATCACCATCATCACCGCGGCAATCACCGCGGTGGGGCGTTCGAGGGACTGCCGGATTGGGTTCATGAGCGTTCCGCACCGGCATCGCCGCCGGCCTTCTTGCCCGCGCCCGCCCCGGTCTCGCCGCCGGTCGGCGTCACCGGCTGGCCGGGCCGCAGGCGCTCGTTGCCGCGCACCACCACGAGATCGCCCTCGGCGAGCCCGCCGAGCACCTCGAAGCGGCCGCCATAGGCCTCGCCGATGCGGATCGTCTGCAATCTTGCCTTGCCCTCGTCGACCGCGAACACCGAGGTCTCGCCGCGCTTGTTCAGCACCGCGTCCTTGTGCACCGTCAGCACCTGGCGGGCGGCGCCGACGGGAACCTCGACCGTCACCGCCTGCTCGGCGGCATAGCCCTCCTCGCTGGTATCGAAGCTCGGCACGAAGCGGACCGCGCGGGTCCGGGTCAGGGGATTTTCGCTGGGCACCACGGCGCGCACGATCGCCTGCGCCGAAAGATCGCCCACCTGCACCGGCACCGTGACGCCGTTGATCAGGCCGGCGACGCGCTCGGAGGGCACGTCCGCCTCGATCTCCAGTTCCTCGATGCCGATCAGCGTCACCACGGCCTCGCCGATCCCCAGATAGGCGCCGGCTTCCTTGTGCCGCAGCGTCACCACGCCGGAATAGGGCGCGCGGATCTCGCTGTTGCGCAGATCGATGTCGATCAGCCGCAGGTTGGCCTCGGCCCGCTGCAGGCTGGCCTTGGCCGACTCCGCCGCCGAGGAGCGCATGGTGAATTCCATCGTCTTGTCGTCGAACAGCGCCTGGCGGAAGGCCGCGGACTTGTTCTCGCGAAGCCGCACCAGGCGGTCGAGTTCCTGCTTGGCGAGCCGCGCCTGCAGTTCCTGGGTCTGCACGTCGGCCCGGGCGGCGGCCAGGTCGGCGCGCACCAGGTCGCGTTGCGCGCGCAGCCGCTCGCGCACCAGCACGGCCAGCACGTCGCCCTGCTGGACCCGGTCGCCCACGGCGACCCGCATCTCGCCCAGCGGTCCGGCGACCCGGGCGGCGACCACGCCGGCCCGCCGCGGCACGAGGCGGCCGATCACCGGGACGGTCTGCGAGACCGGCTCGGTGCGCACCACGTCGACGCCGACCGGCGAGGGACCGCGCTGGGCCTGCGTCGTTGCCGGCGTCAGATACAGGGCAAGCATGAAAGCCACGATCGCGGCCGGGGCCGCGATACGGCTGCGTTCAACGAACATTGACGTCGTACTCCCGCGCGAACGGCAGCAGGGATTTGCCTGGTTCTTGGTGTCAAGAATAGCCGTTGATGCGACCCCTTGCCAACGGCTGACGACAACCTGCCGTTGCGGATCGCGGGCCCAGAATGCCGGCTTCAGGCGGCCTTTTCGGGACCCGGATTGCGGGGAATCACCCGCGAGGCGGGCAGGTATACCGTCACCGTCGTTCCCTTGCCCGGCGCGCTGTCGAGCTTGAGGTCGCCCTGGTGCAGGCGCGCCAGGGTGGCGGCGATCGGCAGGCCGAGACCGGTGCCGTCGAATCGCCGGGAGAGGGCGTTGTCGACCTGTTCGAAGGCCGCGAGGGCACGGGGGATGTCCTCCTTGTCCATGCCGATTCCGGTATCCGACACGACGATCTGGAAACCGCCCGAGGCAACCTCGAAGGCCTGCACGCGCACTTCGCCGCCGGCCTTGGTGAACTTGATCGCGTTGCTGGCCAGGTTGAGCAGAACCTGGCGGAGCTTGCGTTCGTCGCAGAACAGGGCGGGCACGTTGGGCGGACAGTCGACGATGACCGCGACTCCGGCCTCGTCCGCGCGTTCCTTGGTCATCCGGAACACCGCGTCGAACACCACCTCGATGTCGACGGGGCTCTCGACCAGTTCCAGCTTGCCCGCCTCCGCCTTCGAGAGGTCGAGCACGTCGTTGATGATGTCCAGCAGGTGGTTCGCCGAATGCAGGATGTCGCCGACATACTCGCGATAATGCTCGTTCTCGATCCGCCCGAAGGTCTCGGATTCGATCATCTCGGCGAAACCGATGATGGCGTTCAGCGGCGTGCGCAGCTCGTGGCTCATGTTGGCGAGAAAGGCCGACTTCGAGCGGTTGGCGACTTCCGCCGATTCCATCGCGTGCTTCAGGTTCTCGTGCGTCTGGCGGTCCTGGGTCACGTCGACCAGCGAGCCGGCGAAACGGTAGGCGCGCCCGGTCGAGTCGCGCAGCGCCATGCCGCGGTCCGACAGCCAGCGCACGCCGCCCTCGGGATCGACCACCCGATACTCGCAGTTGAAGACAACCGCTTCACCGCTGAGATGCTCTCCCAGCGCCTTGTCGTAGTCCGCCCGGTCCTCGGGCAGGATCAGGTCGCGCCAGCGCGCCGTCGCGAACTCGGTGTCCGAGCGGTTGACGCCGAGAAGCTGGTAGCCGTGCGGTGCCAGATAGAACTGGCCGGTCCGGAAATCGATGTCCCACAGCGCCTCCTTGGCGCTGAGCTGGGCCAGCGTGAACCGCTCCTCGACCTGGCGCAGTTCCAGCTCGCGCGCGCGCTGCTCGGCGATATCCTCGATCAGCGTCAGCGTGCCGTCGGAGAAGGGAATGTCCTGCACCCGTCGCCAGGCCTGGCCCGGCAGCGCGAGTTCACGCACGTCGTGATTGCGGAAGGCGGCGAGGCGCTGGGTCAGCCAGCGCTCGCGCCGCGATTCGAGGCCCGCGGGAAAGAACACCTCGGCCATGCGGTTGGCGAAGGCCTCGAAATCCATGCCGGCGGCAATGTCCTCGCCGCCGGCCGAGGCCTGCTCCAGGAACAGGCGGTTGGCATAGACCAGGCGTTCGCGCGCGTCCCAGACCGCCAGCGCCACCGGCGCGACATCGAGCGCCGCGCGCAACGCGCCGCGCTCGCCCATCGAGGCGGCGAACTGCTCCGCGCGTTCGAGGGCCTGCGCGATCTCCGCGGGCCCCTCGATACCGATGGAGGCTATGGACGCGACGGCGTCGGGCATGAAACTCTCGATCCGGGTCTGAACGACAGTCCCGACTGTGCGCGCTATCCGGAAACAAACGGTTAATTCGCCCGGTTGGGACGGTCTCGAGGGAGCATCGATCATGCAAGACGGTCGCGAAGGACGCAGCGTTGCGGCGTCGGCCGTCCCGTTCGTGCACGGCGCGACGGTGACGGAGAAGCCGATCACGCACATCGAGGGTAAGAGAGCGCGGGGCGAACTCGCCCTGAAGGCGCTGATCGCCGGCGAGGAGATGCTGTGCATGCAGGTCCACCGGCGCAAGGGACTGGTGGACGCCGCGCATGCCCACGACGACCATGAATCGATCTGCTACCTCGTCTCCGGGCGCATGCGGGTGGTGATCGGCGACGAGGAATTTCTCGCCGGTCCCGGCGATGTCTGGCTGCACCGGCGCGGCGTGACGCACTATCACGAGACCCTCGAGGACAGCGTGCAGCTCGAATTCAAGTCGCCGCCGCGGCGCACCTGGGACTGAGACCGCGGAGACGTCGCGGAGACCGACGATGTGCCAGCGTTTCGCCTATACCCTGCCGCCCGCCGCGATGGGCGAGGTCTTCGGCGTGTCCGTGACGGTGAACCTGCAGCCGCGCTGGAACATCGCCCCCACCCAGCCGGTCTCGGTGATTTGGGAAGGCCCCGGTGGCGGCCGGCGGCACGATCTCATGCGCTGGGGCCTCGTTCCCGCCTGGGCGCGGGAACCCGGTCGCGGCGCGCCGCTCACCAACGCCCGTTCCGAAACCGCCGGCGAGAAGCCCGCCTTCCGCGAGGCCCTGCAGCACCGCCGCTGCCTGGTGCCGGCGGACGCCTGGTACGAGTGGAGCGATGCCGGCGGCTGGAAGCAGCCCTTCCGGATGGCGTTCGCGGACGGCAGGGCCTTTGCCTTCGCCGGGCTGTTCGAACGGTGGCAGGGCCGCGATGGCGAACGGATCGAGAGCTGCTGCATCCTGACCACCGCGGCCTCCCCGGCGCTTGCCCCGCTGCACCACCGCATGCCGGTCATCCTGGCGGCCGACGCCCAGGCGCGCTGGCTCGCGGCGCCGGATCCCGAACTGCTCACGCCCTGGCAGGGCGAGCCGATCGAGGCCGTCGCCATCGACCGGCGGATCGGTCCGGTTCGCGCCGAGGGCCCGGACCTGGTGCGCCCGGTGGCCGTCCCCGAAACCCTGGCCGCCCGGCTGGCGGGCAGGCCGGCGCCGCCGCCGGCCCAGGGAGAACTGTTCTGAGGGGGCCGGACGGCGGACAGGCCGGCAATGCCGGTGGCGGCGAACGGATTTCGTCGGCCGCCGCCTGGACCGTGGTCTTCGCCCTGCTCGCGGTGCAGGCGCTGACCTCGCAGGCCTCGCTGACCTTCGCCACCGTGGCGCCGCGCCTCGCGGAGGATCTCGGCCGGCCGGGCCAGGAGATCGGCTACCTGGTCTCGATCACCTATGCCGGCGCCATGTTGTCCTCGGTCTATGCCGCCGGCCCGCTGGCGCGCACCGGCGCGATGCGTTTCAGCCAGGCCGCGGTCCTGCTCGCCGCCCTGGGCGCCGGCCTCGCGGCGCTCGGCACGCTCTGGTCGCTGGCCGTTGGCAGTTTCGTGATCGGCCTGGGCTACGGCATGACCAATCCCGCCGCCGCCGTGCTGCTGACCCGGGTGGCGCTCGAGCGGCACCGCAACCTGATGTTCTCGGTCAAGCAGACCGGCGTGCCGGTCGGTGGCGTGCTGGCGGCGGTGATGGCGCCGCCGCTGACCGAGCGCTTCGGCTGGCAGGCCGCGCTGCTCGCCGTCGTCGCGCTCTCTGTGCTGCTGGTGGCGGCCCTGGCGCCGCTGGTCGCGCGCTGGGACACCGACCGCCGTCCCCGGGCGCCGCTGCTCGGTCCCCGACTGGGCGGCATAGCGGTCATCGCCGGCTCGCTGCCGCTGCGCTGGCTGGCGCTCGCCACCTTTTGCTTTGCCGCGATCCAGCTCTGCCTGCTGTCCTTCACCCCCACCCTGCTGCATATCGAGGGTGGCATGAGCCTGATCGAGGCCGGCAGCCTGTTCATCGCGGTCCACCTGGCGGGAACGGCGGGCCGCATCTTCTGGGGCGTCGTCGCCGACCGCTGGATGGGCGGCCTTGCCGTGCTCGTCGCGGTCGGCCTGCTGATGGCGCTGGCCTCGCTGCTGCTCGCGGCCTACGAGGCCGGCTGGCCGCTGTCGCTCCTCCTGGCCGTCCTGGCGCTGTACGGCATGACGGCGGTCGGCTGGAACGGGGTGTTCAATTCCGAAGTGGCCCGGCGGGCGCCGGACGGGCGGGTCGCGGACGCGACCGGCGGCATCCTGTTCTTCGCCTTCACCGGCGTGCTGCTCGGTCCGGCCGCCTTCGCCCTGCTCTACGGCTGGCTCGGCGCCTACACCGCGACCTTCGGCAGCCTGGCGGCGATCGCCGTCATCGGCGCCCTCGCGGTGCTGCGGATCGCCCGCGCGGCCTCGCGCTGAGCTCCCGGCTTTCGGTACGCCCCCGGCCCCGGGCATCGCCATGCCCGGGAGGCCGGTGGCGCCGGGTCAGGACTTGACCTGGCGCACGAAGGTCGCGGCGAACCGGACCTCGCCTTCGAACAGCGGCTTCGGCTCGCCGATACCGTCGGTCAGGAAGAAACGCTGCGGCACGATCGGTCCGGTCAGGGAATAGCCCTGCGCGCCCATCTGCCGGCGGTGGTACTCCATCGCCGCGGGGGTGAATTCCTCGGCCAGAACGGTGATCCGTTCGACGCCGCTCTCCTCGTTGTCCGACATGGTCTCTCCTCGTCTCATCGTCATCCGGGTTCAGATCGGCGCGGACTATCTGCCGACTTGCCTCCCGGACCGACGCGTAAATTGTCGCACGATACGAAGGGCGCGTCGCCCGTCGCCTCACGTTCCCGCCGGAACGCTTTCCCGGGCCGCAAGATCGGCATATTCGCGCGCCAGGAGCGACATCACGATCAGGGAACGGAAACTGCCGCCCTGCCGGATCGCCTCGCGCAACGTGCCTTCGACATGGAAGCCGGCATTGCGGTAGGCGCGGATGGCGCGGGCGTTCTCCGGCACCACGTCGAGCCAGAACCGGTTGGCCTGCAGGCGGATGAAGGCATAGTCGCAGACCGCCTTCAGAACCGCGCGCCCCAGTCCCTTGCCGGGTTCGACGACGGCGATGCGCTTCATTTCGACGGCGGCGTCATGTCCCCCGACCCCCATCAGGATGGCGAAGCCGATCGCGGTACCGGCCTCGTCCTCGGCCACCAGATACTGCACGTCGGGACGTTCCAGCATGGCCGTGTGCAGGTCCGGCGGCCACTGCTCGATCAGGCCGGCATAGTCGGGGCGGGCTTCGATCTGGCCGATGAACCCGAGATCCTCGGCGCCGGCCCGGCGCAGCGAGACTTCCGGCAGCGCCGGCGGCGGGGTGGCCATCGCCGGCTCTGCGCGGGCGGCGAATTCCCGCCGGCGCGTGTCCCTCTCGCGCGCCTCGCGCCAGCGCGCCGGATCGGGCAGCAGCCAGATCAGCACCGCGCCCGCCGCGGACAGGCCGGTGCTGAGCAGGATCGGCAACGCATAGGACTGGGCCTGATCGTAGGCCAGGCCTGCCAGCACCGGCCCCAGGCCGGTGCCCAGCGCCACCGAGGAGTACAGCACGCCGATGATGCTGGACGCCCGGCGCACGCCGAAGAAGTCGGCGGTCAGGGCCGGCGCCAGGGCGACGAAACCGCCATAGAAGGCGCCGAAGGCGATGGCGAAGGCGGCCAGGGCCAGACCGCCGGTACTGAAGAACCAGCAGCCCAGCGCCGCTGTCAGGCCGAGGAACATCACGAGAAAGCTCTGCCGCCGGCCGAACCTGTCGGCCAGGCCGCCGATGGCGAACCGGCCGAGCACGCTGCCGACGCCGATCAGCGGCACCATGGCCACGCTGAACTCGCGCGACAGGCCCTGATCGGCGGCGTACGGCGTCAGGTGGACGAACGGGATGAAGATCCCGAAGGACGCCAGCAGGGCGCCGAAGAACAGCAGCCAGAAGGGCGCGGTGGCCAGCGCCTCGCCCAGCGACAGGCCCTCCCCGCCGCCGTTTCCGCTGCCGGCGTCGGGCAGACCGGCCTCGCCGTCGGGCCGCAGGCCGAAACGCTGCGGATCGTCGTCCAGCAGCAGCAGGGCGATCCCGGCGCCGGCCAGCGCCAGCGCCGCCAGCACCATGTAGGCCGTGCGCCAGTCGGCATGGGCGATCAGCGAGGCCGCGAACAGCGGCATCACCAGTGTGCCGACGCCGATGCCGGTGACGGCGAAGCCCGAGGCGGTGCCGCGGTAGCGGACGAACCAGCGCTGTACGATGCCGATCGCCGGCACGTAGGAAAAGCCGACCCCGATGCCGACGGATAGACCGTAGCTGAGATAGATCGCCAGCAGGCTTTCGGCCCGGCTGGCCAGCAGCAGGCCGCCGGCGATCAGCAGCATGCCGAAGATCGTCACCCACTTGCCGCCCAGCCGGTCGGCCAGCGGACCGCTGATCGCGCCGAGGCCGAAATAGAGCAGGCCCGCGATCGAGAAGACCAGCGCGATGTCGGCCCGGTCGGCGTCGAATTCGCGGGCCAATGGTTCGAAGAAGGCGTTGAAGGAATAGGCGATGCCGAAGCCGATCATCATCACGGCGAAGGCGGCCGCCACGACGAACCATCCGTAGAACGGCATCCGCATGCCTGCGACCGACCTCAGCCGCCGATGAGCAGGGGCGCGGTCAGACCGCGCAGGGTCGAGAGCACGCTGAGCGGCGTCAGGCGACCGGTGCGCGGATTGTCCGGCGAGGGCACCCCCTCGATCAGCAACCTGAACCGCGAGGCGTCGCCGTCGACCACCACCTCGTGGGTGTTCCGCTCGACCGTCGGGTCGGCCCAGATCTCCACCATCGTCCGGTCCGGTCCCAGGCCGGCGAGACTGAGCGCGACGGCGACGTTGATGTTGGCCGGAAAGCCGCGCGCCGCCTCGCGGGCCGAGCCGGAAAAGATGCGGGTCGGCTCGGCGATCTCCGAGAGCGCGATGCCGTGGGTTTCGACATAGGGGCTCCCGGCAAGGCCGCCGGGCGGCTTGCGGGTGATCAGGCGGACTTCGGCCAGCGTGCCTTCCGCCGCCGCGCGCACCCCGTCCAGGCCAAGCAGGGCGCCGCTGGGCACGATGATGCGCGCGCCGGTCTCGCGGGCCCGCTCGACCAGATCCATGCGCGGCAGCAGCGCGCCGACGCTGAGCGCCAGGAACCGCCGGCCCGCCGCGACCGCCGGCTCGGCGATCCGGGCGAACTCGGCCGCGGGCACGCATTCGACCACCACGTCGGCGCGCGCGAGATCCTCCAGGGCGCACAGTTCCGGCGGCCGGGCGAAACCGGCGAGTTTTTCTTCCGCCAGCGCGCGCCGGCTGGCGGACACCGCCACCAGGCGCAGGCCCGGTACCGCGCCCTCGTCCAGCGCCCGGGCCACCGGCAGACCGATCGCGCCCAGGCCGCCAACGGCGACGGTGAGTTCTGCCATCCCCGACTCCTTCCCTCGGCGACCAGTGTAGGCGGTTTTTCCCGCGCAGCGGTACCGCGGGACCGGGTCTTGATTGCGCAATGTCGAAGGACCGGCCGCGACGCGCGGCCACGCTCAGTTGGTGGCCGTGGCGCTGGTTGCCGTGCTCGCGGTGGTCGAGGTGACGGTGGTGATGTCCGTGGCCGTGGTGCCGGTCGTGGTGGTGGCGGAGTCACTCCCCGAACTGCCGGAACTGGCCGAACCGGCTCCCCCGGATCCGACGCCCAGTTCGCCGAACGGGCTGGCATCCGACGAGGCGGCCGATGCCGCGGCGAGGCCGATCATCGAGGCGACGGCGGCGTTCACGGCGATCCGCGCCGCGCGCAATCCGCTGGGCAGACGCCGGCTGATGAAATCCGCCGTCTGGTTCGGCACCTGGCCGCCGGACTGGGCATAGGCCCGCTGGCGCGAGGTCAGCCGCTGCTTGCGCCGCAGCGTCTCCGCCTGTTCGCGCTGCCGCAGGTCTTCGCGCCGCTGCTCCAGAACCGAGGGCGGATAGTCAACGGACGGTGTTCCCGACTGCGCGCGGACCGGCTGCAGGCCGGGCGCCAGCACCAGCAGAACGGCTGCTGCGAGCGACAGCGTTAACAGTCTCAAATGAAGTGAACGTCGCATGGCGCCGGGAGCATAGATGGCACACCGCTTGCTGCCAACGAAACAGCACTGTCACGGTGCTGCACGAAACCCTTCGAGCCTCGCCAGATTGTCCCCCGGCGAGGCTCTTTTTTTCGTTTTGCAAAAACCTGCGATGCATTTTGCAAAACGCACAGCATTCTGAGTCATCTATTGTCCGGAAACGCAGGCGATCGACCGGCCGGCGGGCCGGCTTCCGCCAGTCGGCCGGTTGCGACCGGGCGTCGCGCCGGTCAGCCGAAACGGCGGTTCGGCGAGTGCCGGTCGCGCCGGCGGTTGTCCTTCGAGACCGGCTGGTAGGCCAGCCGGGCGTGGTAGGGACAGTACGGCTGGTTGTCGTCCGTGTCCGCGCCGCAGAACTTGAAGCCGTCCTCGCCCGGATGGCCGATCGGCCAGCGGCAGGAGGACTTCGTGAGCGTCAGGATGGTCGCGCCATCGCCGATCACGGGCTCTTCCGGCATCGGCTCGGGGCGCTTGGGCACCGGTGCGCGACGTCGCGCCTTGCGGGCGACCGAGGACTTGGTGGGCTGCGACAGACCAAGCCGGTTGGCCTTGCCGATCACGGCATTGCGGCTCACCCCCGGGCCCAGCCGTTCGGCGATTTCCCGGGCCGTACACCCCTGGCCCCACATGTCCCGCAGGACCTGAACCCGATCATCCGACCATTCAAACGCCATGTCCGCCTCCGTCGACGCCCCGTTTCAACATGCTCCCAAGGCCGCGGACTGTATCCCCGGAGCGGATGCCCATCAATACATAATGTGGTTCGCTCAGATATTGACCACAATATGCTGTGGATAAGTCTGTGATGTGACTTGTGGATAAGCGCCGCCCCGAACGCTCACAAAAGTCCCGCAATGGCGCATTTCGGGGGCCGGCGGCATGGCTGGCCGGGGGATGACGCGGGACCGGCGCCGGTGCCTGCCGTCACGGAACCGGAAGCGCCTCCGGCGAGAATTGTTTCAATTTCGGAAACAAATTGCGGCCTGCGGCCGCGGCCGGCATCAGAACCGGGTCGCGCGATAGGGCGCGGGATCGATGACCGGCTTGCGGCCGGCCATCAGGTCGGCGATCAGCCGGCCCGAGACCGCCGCCTGGGTCAGGCCCAGATGGCCGTGACCGAAGGCCAGCCAGACATTGTCGGCCTGCGGCGCCGGGCCGAGCACGGGCAGGGAATCGGGCATCGAGGGCCGGAAGCCCATCCAGCGCTCCGCCCCTTCCGCGTTGAGGCCCGGCAGCACATGCCGCATCCGTTCCAGCAGCCTGTCCGCCCGGGCCCAGTTCGGCGCCGCGCCGGTGCCCGCCAGTTCCACCGTGCCGGCCAGCCGCAGGCCGTGCTGCATCGGCGTCACCGCGCCGCCGCCGGTCAGCATCGGCAGGCGGACCTCGACCTGCGGATCGGGCAGCATCAGGTGGTAGCCGCGCTCGGTATCGAGCGGCACGGGCGCTCCGGCCTGGGCGGCGAGCCGGCGCGAGAAGGCGCCGGCCGCAATCACCACGTCCTTCACCGGCAACTCGCCGGCATCGCTTGTCAGCGCCGCCAGCCGGCCGCCGCGATAGACGAAATCTCCGACCCGCGCCCGCAGGAAGCTGCCGCCCTGCCGCTCGACCAGCCCCGCGAGACGCTGCGAGAGGGCCAGCGGATTGGCGATGTGGCCACTGGTCGGCGCGAAGATGGCACCGGCATAGCGCGGTCCCAGCGCCGGCACCATCTGCCTGATCTCCTCCGCGCCCAGCAGCTCGATCTCGGCGCCGGCGCGCTGGCGCAGGGCGATCTCGCCCTGCACGCCACGCCACTGCTCTTCGGTTTCGTACAGGTAGAGCGAGCCGTTGCGCTGCAGCAGGTCGCCGGCATCCGCGGCCTCGAGCAGCGGTTCGTAGTGGGCGATCGCGTCCACCGACAGTGCCGCCAGGGACCTGGCGATGCGCTCGACGTCGGCGGGCCGGCTGGCAGCGATGAAGCGGGCGAGCCAGGGCAGCAGGCGGGGCAGATAGGCCGGGCGGATCGCCAGCGGCCCCAGCGGATCGAGCAGCATCCCCGGAACCCGGCGGACGATGCCGGGCATCGCGACCGGCGTCACCCCGCTGGTCGAGACGATGCCCGCATTCCCGTAGGAGGCGCCCTCGCCGGGTCCGCCGGGATCGACGAGACGCACCGGCCGGCCGTCGCGCTGCAGCCAGGCCGCGGTGCACAGGCCGACAAGGCCGGCGCCGACGATCGTGACGTGGCCGTCGGGCAGCGCCGCCGCGTCACCGCCGGCCGGCGCCGCCGTTCCCGACGCGCTCAATTGGTCGCCGTCGCGGTGGTGGCGGTGCTCGCCGTCGTCGCCGTCGTGCCCGTCGTGCCGGTGGTATCGGTGGCGTTGACCTCGTCGCCGAAGCGGACCTCGCCGAGACCGTTGACCCCGAAGGCCGCGATCGTCGGCCCGGCCCCCGAGGACAGCGAGGTCGTCAGCGCGGCGCTGGCGGCGGCCAGCGCCCGGGCGACGCCGTAGGCGCCGATGGCGCCCTTCACCGTCCGGCCGGGCAGGGTGTGCTCCAGGCTGTCGACGGTGTCGCTCAGCTTGTCCAGCGATTCCAGCGCGTTGCCGACCCCCGCCGCAATGCCCGGCGCCGGCTTTTCCGACGTTCCCGCCGCCTGGTCCTGGGCCCGTGCGGACAGCGGCAGCAAGACCGGCAGGACAAGCAGCCAAGGCATGAGACGGCGCATCAGCGGATTCCCTCGGGCAGGACGAAACGGGCGTCGCCGTCTTCGCGGATTCCGTTCACCAGATCAAGTTCCCAGGTGAGGTAGGCCTGCATCCGCTCCTCCAGCGAGCCGCCCTCCTGCTGGTAGGGTTTCAGCCAGACATCGTCGGGCGTGTCCGCCATGCGGTCGCGGCCGCCTTCCAGCGGCAGACCGGCCGCCCGCCAGGCTTCCGTCCCGCCGGCGAGGACCCTGATCGGCGTCGCGGTCAGTTCCGACGCCTCCGGCGCGGCGAGCCGGGCGACGATGCCGTCGGGCGAGGTGAAGACGATCAGCGGCCGGGCCTCCAGCCGCGGCAGCGTGCCCGGCAATCGGGCGCGGATGGCGAACCAGGCGCCGGGAATGTGGGCCTCCGCATGGCGTTCGCTGGAGGCGAAGTCGAGCAGCAGCACCTCGTCCCGCTCGAGCAGGGCCGCCAGTTCGGCCGGCGCGATCTCGTCATGCGCGACCGAGGCGATCTCGCGTGGCGGGGCCGGGGGCGCATCGGTCATTTCCAGCCCCTCGAGACCGCTTTCGAGGACCACGCAGTCCCGCCAGCCCATCTGGTTCAGCCAGTGCGCCGTCATCGTCGCGCGCACCAGGTTGTCGTCGACCAGGATGATCCGCGCGCCCAGCGTCGCCGCCCACATCTCCGTCTCCTGCACCAGCTGGCCGCCCGGCGCGTTCAGCGCGCCGACGGGTCGGCCGGCGGCGTATTCGGCGGGACTGCGGACGTCCAGCAGATAGCAGGTCCGGCTCTCGCCTTCGGCCTGCCAGGCCGCCATCGTCGCGCGGTCGATGAAGCGCACCCCGAAGCGTGCCGCGACGTCGCGGGCACGGGCGCGGGCCACCTCGAGCGCGTCTCCGGGCAGCGCGGCGATCTCGCGCGACTGCCCGCGCTCCAGTTCGAAGCCGGCGAGGTGCCAGCCCATGGTGCCGTTCTCCAGTGCCACCACGCGGTTCGGCAGGCCGGCGTTGATCAGCGACTGCGCCCCCAGGATGCTGCGGGTGCGGCCGGCGCAGTTGACCACCACCAGCTTCTCCGGTTCGGGCGCCACCGCATGGATGCGGTGCACCAGTTCCGCGCCCGGCATGTCGATGCCGCCGGGAATGTTCATCACCGCGTACTCGTCCATCGGCCGGCTGTCGACGATCACCAGGTCCTCGCCGTCGTCGATCCGGCGTTTCAGCTCCGCGGCCGAGATGTGCGGCGTGCCGTAATGTTCCTCGACGATCTCGCCGAACGCCTTCGAGGGCACATGCACGCCCGAGAACAGGACATAGCCCGCCGCCTCCCAGGCCGGCGCCCCGCCGGCCATGATCGCGACATCGCCGTAGCCCAGCTCGGCGAGCCTGGCGGCCGCGCGCTCGGCGAGGTCGCTGCCGTCGTCGACCAGCACGATCCGCGTGCCCCGCCGCGGTACCATCGCCGGCGCCAGCAGCTCCAGCCGGCTCAGCGGCAGCGGCGCGCTGTAGAAGGGATGGCCCTGCGAATGCGCGCCCTCCTCGCGCACGTCCAGCAGGGCGAGTTCGCCGCCGTCGGCAAGCATCGCCTTGACCTCGGCGGGCGTGACGGTTCGGCTCATGCCCAGCGGTCCGAAATGTTGTTGCTGGCCGGGAAATGCCGATAGGTGCCCTCTTCGCGGTTGTAGGCGACGCGCCGGTCCAGCTTGTCGATGCCCAGTCCGTACATGTGCAGATGCAGCGTCGGCGGATCGCCCTCCAGGTGGATCGAGTGGATGTCCTCGGGCATCAGGCAGACCCCGGTGCCGTGCTGCACCGTGATTTCCTGCACGACCTCGACCTCGCCCCGCCCCGGTATCGCGCCGTCGTCGGTGCGCCGGTACAGCCGGTTGTGCTCCTTGCCGCGCACGCCGACGATCACGGCCCAGGTGGTGTGGTCGTGCGGCGGCGTCTCCTTGCCGGTGCGCCCGGTCGAGACATAGAGCGCGAAACGCCCGCCCTCGTCCTCGCTCAGGCGATAGATCATGTTCTCGCCGTCGGGTCCCAGCGGAAAGTCCTCGGGCGGAAACAGGCTGAGATCGGCGGCCAGCGCGTTCAGTTCCGCGCGGATTGCCGCCAGGGTTTCTCTCGTGACGCCGCCGTCGCGCTCCAGCTTGCGGATCCGTCCGACATGCGCGGCGACCGCCCGCTCGCGCGCCTGCGCGACCTCGTTGTGCTGTTCGGCCAGGGCCATGATCGATTCCCCCTCTCTCGTCTGTGAAATGATCCTAGCGGGTTTGTCCCCCGCAAAGGAACCGCGCCGAAGCGGCGGCGGACGGCGGGCGCGCCCGTGCCGTTCATCGCTGCACCCGGCTCAGGCTGTGCCGGCGGTTGCTGGTGAAGGGCCGCACCTCGCTGGCCCAGCGGCCGCGCTCGACCGCCTCGCCCCAGGCGTCGGACAGCAGCACGTCGGGGCTCTCGATCTCGTAGATCGCGGTGAACCGCGGCCCCTCCTGCGCCACTTCGCGGGTTTCCCCGGCGATCTTCAGGGCGAACGGCTCGCCCTCGATCCGCGTCACCGACAGCACGCCGGGCACTTCCAGCAGGTAGGGCACATGCTCGCTGTCGTAGACCTCATGGAACAGCGCCTCCTTCTCGGGCGCCACATCCATCGAGGCCATGAATACATAATTTGCGGTGATCGCCATCGCCTTCCTCCCTGGCTCGACCGGGGCGGTCGCGGCCGCCCCTTCCGGGCCGCACTATAGGCGGCCTGCACCGGCGCCGACAGCGCCGCGCGGCTTTCCCGTCAGCCGCCTCCCGGCAGGCGGAGACGCTTCAGTCCCAGCATCGCCCCGCCGGCGACCAGGCCCCAGAACGCGCCGCCGATACCGAACAGCGAGAGGCCGGAGGCGGTCACCACGAACGTCACCACGGCAGCCTCCCGCTCGTTCTCCTCCGTCACCGCTGCCGTCACCGCGCCGCCGAAGGCGCCCAGCAGGGCCAGGCCGGCGACCGCCGAGACCAGGGCCGGCGGGGCCGCCTCGATCAGGTGGATGGCATGGCCGGCGCCCAGGCCGAACAGCACGAAGAAGAACCCTGCCGTGACCGCCGCCCAGTAGCGTCGGGCCGGGTCGGGATGGGCGTCCGGGCCGGCGCAGAGCGCCGCGATGATCGCCGCGAGGTTGGTCACCTGGCCGCCGAAGGGCGCGGCCAGAAGGGTGAAGACGCCGGTGGTCGCCAGCATCGGACCGGGCGGCGGCCGGTAGCCGTTGGCCTGCAGCACCGCGAAACCCGGCACGTTCTGGGAGGCCATGGTGACGATGTAGAGCGGCAGGGCGATGCCGATCAGGCCGCCAGTGGTGAACACCGGCATCACCGCCACCGGGGCCGGCCAGGGCGCGCCGGCCTCGCCGAACGGGGCGTCCGCGGTGAAGGCGATGATGGCGAAGGCCAGCGCCGCCGCCGCCGGCACGGCATAGAGCCGGTTCCAGCGGCCCACCAGGGCCCAGACCGCGATCACCGGCAGCGCGAACTCCGGCACCAGCGCCACCGCCTTGACCGGCGCCAGGCACAGGCCCAGCAGCACGCCGGCGAGCATGGCGTTGGCCAGCGATCCGGGAATCGCCTGCACCGCGCGACCGAGCGGCTTCCAGAAGGCGGAGACGACCACCAGCGCGCCGCAGACCGCGAAGGCGCCGATCGCCGCGGCGAAACCGCCTTCCACCGCGCCGGTGCTGACCAGCAGCGCGGCGCCGGGGGTCGACCAGGCGGCGCTGACCGGCATCCGGGTGGTCGCGCTCATCACCATGCCGCACAGGCCCATCGCGATCGCGCCGGCCATCAGGCCTGTGGCCGCCTGTTCCGGGCTGGCGCCGACCGCGATCAGGCCCGCGAGAAACACCGCGAAGGAGCCGGCGAAGCCGGCGAAGGCCGCCAGCAGGCCGGCGGTGAAGGCCTGCAACGACATGGCAGTATCCGGATCGGCGCGCGGCGCCTCAGCCGGCGCGCAGGCCCCAGTCCGCGCCCCAGCCCAGGCCGGCGCGGGTGCCGGCGCGCGGCTTGTATTCGCAGCCGACCCAGCCCGAATAGCCGGCCTGGTCCATCGCCCTGAGAACGTAGCCATAGTCGATCTCGCCGCAGTCCGGCTCGTACCGGTCGGGCGGGTTGGCGATCTGCACGTGGCCGATCCGCGCCAGCGCCTCGCGGAAGCGGGTGACCACGTCGCCTTCCATGATCTGCACATGATAGGCGTCGAACTGCAGGCGGATGTTGGGCCGGTCGAGCTCGTCCATGATCGACAGCGCCTGCCCGGTGGTCGACAGGAAGAACCCGGGCACGTCGCGCTTGGTGTTGATCGGCTCGATCAGGGCGTTCAGGCCGTGCTCGGCCAGCCGGTCCGCGGCCAACGCCAGATTGCGCCGGTAGGTCTCCTCGTGCGCGCCGCGCTCCTCGCCGGCCGGCGGCGCGAGGCCGGCGACCACGTGCACGTTGGCGCAGTTCAGCGCGCGGGCATAGTCGATCGCCCGGCCGATGCCGTCCTCGAACTCGCCCTCCCGGCCCGGCAGGCAGGCCAGGCCGCGCTCGCCGTTTTCCCAGTCGCCGGCCGGCATGTTGATCAGCGCCTGGGTCAGGCCGGCCGCCTCCAGCCAGCCGCGCAGATCGTCGGCCTCGCGCACATAGGGAAACAGGTACTCGACTCCCGCGAAGCCGGCCTCCGCGGCGGCGGCGAAACGGGCGGGAAATTCCAGCTCGGTGAACAGGAAGGTCAGGTTGGCGGCGAGCTTGGGCATGGCGATCTCCGGTCCTGCGGGTCGCGGTTACTCTTCCCCGGTTCCGGGCCGCGCACAACCTGCGATGTTGCCTCGCACTGTCCGCGCGCCTACCGTCCGGCCATGTCAGAGGCCTGGATCCGCAGCGATGCCGACAATGACGGCCATCGCATCGCCATCGGCGGCGACTGGGACATCCGCCATGTCGGTGCGCTGGAGCCCGAGGCGCTGGCCGCGACCGTGCCCGAGGGCATGCGGGTCGCCCTCGACCTTTCCGGCCTCGAGCGTCTCGACACCGCCGGCGCCTGGCTGATCTACCGGACCGTGCGCGACGCCTCCGAGACCGAGGTCCGGACGGCCCGCGAGGAATTCCGGCAGATGCTGGAACAGGTCGCCGCCAACGACCAGCCCTGCGAGATCGCCCCGCCGGCCGGCAACAGCCTGGTTGCCGTACTGGCGCGAATCGGTCGCGCGGTCGACGAGATCCGCGCCGAATCCGCCGGCATTCTCGGCTTCTTCGGCCTGCTGCTGGCGACCCTGGCCGGGCTGGTGGCGCGACCCGGCCGGCTGCGCCTGACCGCGCTGGTCTTCCATCTCGAGCGCATGGGCTTCAATTCGCTGCCCATCGTCGGCCTGCTGAACTTCCTGATCGGCGTGGTGCTGGGCTATCTCGTGGCCTCGCTGCTGCAGACCTTCGGCTCCGGCATCTTCGTCGCCGACTTCCTCGGCATCGCCATCCTGCGCGAGATCGGCATCCTGCTGACCGCGATCGTCATCGCCGGCCGTTCGGGCAGCGCGATCACCGCGGAAATCGGCTCGATGGTGGTCAACGAGGAGATCGACGCGATGCGCACCCTCGGCCTCGACCCCATGCTGGTGCTGGTCGCGCCCCGGGTGCTGGCGCTGATCATCGCCCTGCCGGTGCTCGCCTTCTTCGCCAACATCGTCGGCCTCGCCGGCGGCGGCCTGATGGCCTGGATCATCCTCGACATCTCGCCCGGCCTGTTCATCGAGCGCCTGAACGGCGCGATCAGCCTGTCGACCCTCTGGGTCGGCCTTGCCAAGGCGCCGATCTTCGCCTTTCTGATCGGCATGGTCGGCTGCTTCGAGGGCCTGCGCGTGCAGCGCAGCGCCGAGAGCGTCGGCCAGCAGACCACCCGCTCGGTCGTCACCTCGATCTTCCTGGTGATCGTCGCCGATGCCGTGTTCGCGATCTTCTTCCAGGAAGTCGGGATCTAGGGCGATGGCGGACACGGGCGATACCCCGATCATCCGGGTCCGCGGCCTGCGCACCCAGTTCGGCAGCCAGGTGGTGCACGACGACCTCGACCTCGATGTCCGCCGTGGCGAGATCCTGGGCATCGTCGGCGGTTCCGGCACCGGCAAGTCGGTGCTGATGCGCAC
>JBGTSP010000026.1:0-26174 GCA_041940205.1 Alphaproteobacteria bacterium | reverse complement strand
CGGACACGGCATCTATATCGATGGCGACGATCGCGTCTTCATCGTCGACCGCGACGCGCACCAGGTGATTGTCACCGACACGTCGGGCAAGGAACTGATGCGGTTGGGCGAGCGCGACAATCCGCACGACGGCGCGCCGTTCAACGCCGAGACCGCGGCACAGGGCATCGCGCGCACGATGGATACCGGCGCGAAGGGAAGCGCCCGCGGGACCGGCGGCCTCGATTGCGAGACGCGGACCAAGTCCTTCGGCGATCTCAAGATCGTCGGCAAGGCTGTTGACGACTATACGCTGGAGATTTCGGCCAACAAGCCCGTCCCGATTCTGCCGACGCGCATGGGCGTCGTGTCGATCTCGTCACCCAACACACCCACGGACAAGCTGGTGCTGAACCCGATCGGTACCGGACCGTATGTGTTCGACAAGTGGACGCCGGGACAGGAAATCACCGTCAAGCGTAACGACAATTACTGGGGCGATAAGCCGGTCGTCGAGGGCGCCCGATATATCTGGCGGACCGAATCCGCGGTGCGTTCGGCGATGGTCGGTATCCGTGCATATCTGGATGAGTTGATGGCCGGCGAACCGACGCCCAGCTTGTAGTTGCCGCGGGCGTCGTCCACCGGCGTGATGTCGGCCGCCACGATGGCGTCGTAGGTCGCAGCGGCGTCGGCGTTGGAGGCGTCGACCACGAGGCCGGTCGCCAGCACCAGCGCCAGCAGGGTGATCAGGTTGATCGAGAAGCCCATCAGCCAGATCGCCCCGACCGAGCCGATCAGCGCGATCGGGATCGCCGAGGCCGGCACCAGCGCGCCGCCGAGCCGGCCCATGAACAGCCAGATCACCAGGGTGACGATGACCATCGCCGCGCCCAGCGAAAACAGCACCTCGCGGATCGCGCCCTCGATGAAGTCGGCGTCGTTGCTGGTGACCTGGAAGCGCAGGTCGGGGAAGCGTTCCTGCAGCTTGCCCAGCGCACCCTTGATCCCGTCGGAGATGGCGACCGTGTTCGACTGGGCCTGGCGGATGATCCCGAGATTGAGCACCAGCCGGCCGTTCAGACGGGCCACGCTCTCCGGCTTGGCGAGGCCGAAATAGACCTGGGCGACGTCGCCCAGCCGCACCGGGTCGCGCAGGATCAGATCCTGGATGCGCGTCGGGTCGGCGACGGTGGCGTCCGCGCGGACCAGCACCTCGACGTCGCCGGCGGCGAAACTGCCGACCGGCACGTCGAACTGGGCGCGTTCGAGCTGCAGCGCCACCTCGCCGATCGACAGTCCGTAGGCGGCCAGCCGGGCCGGCGAGATCTCCACCCGGATGACCCGCTCGCGGGCGCCGAACACGGCGATGTCGGCGACGCCGTCGACCGCGGTGAGTTCGGGGGTGATCTCGGTCTCGACCCGTCGGGTCAGCACGTCGATCGGATAGCTGTCGCTCCAGATCGCGACATTCATGATCGGCCGGGCGTCCTGCTCGGCCTTGACCACGTACAGATCCTCGACGCCGTCCGGCAGGCGCGGGACGACGCGGCTCACGGCCTCGCGCACGTCGTTGGCGGCATCGGCGAGTTCGCGGTCGGGCCGGAACTCGATATGCATGCGGAAATTGCCCTCCTCGGACGAGGAGCGCACGGTGACCACGCCGGCGACCCGGGCCACGGCGGCTTCCACGATCGAGGTCACCTCGGCATCCACCGTGGTCGGCGAGGCGCCGGGATAGAGCGCGCGCACCGAAACGATCGGCCGGTCGACATCGGGCAGTTCGCGCACCTCGATGCCGAGCACCGCGGCAATGCCGGCGATCACGATCAGCAGGTTCATCACCGCCGCCAGGAACGGCCGGCGCACGCTGAGGCCCGGCAGGCCGCCGCCGTCGGGCAGGAAGGATCTCATGCGCCGGGGTTCCGCTGCATCACCCGGACGGCACGGCCGGGCACGAGCCGCTGCGAGCCCTCGATCACCAGCCGGTCGCCGTCGGCGAGCGCGCCCGCGACCAGCGCCGCGCCGTCGAGCCGGCGGATCAGCCGCACCGGCGCCTGCTCGACCCTGCCGTCGACCACCCGCCAGACGAACAGCGAGGAGCGGGAGAACTGCAGCGCCAGTTCCGGCACCTTCATGTAGGTGCCGCCGGGCAGATCGAGCCGCACGGCGAAGGAGGCGCCCGGGCGTAGCCGGTCGTCGGGATTGGGAATGGCGATGCGCACCTTGATGCTGCGGCTGGCGGCATCGACCCGGCTGTCGATCGCCACGATCGTGCCGTCGAGTTTCCGCCCCGGCGCCGCCGGCGTCGTGGCGGTCACCGCGAGGCCGGTCTCGACCCGCGACAGCAGGACCTCGGGCAGGTCGAACTCGACGATGATCTCGCTGCGGTCATCGAAGGTGGCGACGGCGACGTCGCTGTCGATCCAGGCCCCGACCTCGATATCCGAGAGGCCGGCGACGCCGTCGAACGGCGCGCGGATGCGGCGGTCGGCGAGCTGCTCGAGCGCCCGCTCCAGTTCCAGGCGGGCGAGACGCGCGGCGGTCTCCGCCTCGTCCAGCCGCGCGGCGGCGAGATTGCCGCTCGACTGCAGGCGCGTGAACCGTTCGAGGCTGCGCTCGGCATCGGCGAGCCGGGTGCGGGCCAGCGACACCGCGAGTTCGGCCTGCTTGCTTTCCAGCGCCAGCAGGACGTCGCCCCGGGAAAAGCGGGCGCCGCTCAGCAGAGGCACCCGGGCGACCCGTCCGGCGGCCTCGGTGCGCAGGGTGACCGAACGCCGGGCCCGGCCGGTGCCGACGACCTCGACGCTGAGATCGTCCCGGGCGCTCATCACCGTGGCGACGATCACCGGCACGCCCCGGTCCGGCTTCGCGCCCTTCTCGCCTGCCGCAGAAGCGTCGGCGAGACCGAGCGCGCGGGCAATGGGCTCGCGGTTCTGCCAGCCGAGGCCGGCCAGCGCGATCAGCGCGGCGCAGAGGGCAAGCTGTTTCCAGAGGCTGAGGCGGCCGGGCACGCGGTGTCCGTCCTTTCGAGGGAGATCCGTTGTCGCAGTATAGACCGAATGCGGGCGCATCGTGGCGGTCGAAAGGCGACGACCGCATGACGCCCGCGAACCGGTGTTCGCCGCCTACCAGGCATCGATCATCGTGCGCTTCTTGCCGCCGCGCGGCGCCGGCGGGCGGATCGCGGCCAGCATGCCGGAAAGCCAGCGCCGCGTGTCCGCGGGATCGATGGTGTCGTCGATCGCGAAGCTGGAGGACCGGGACAGCGCCTTGCCCTCCTCGTAGGAATCCGCGACCAGCTTCTCGAACAGCGCCTTGCGCTCGCCCGCGTCCTCGAGCGCCGCCAGCTCGGCGCGATATCCCAGCTTCACCTGGCCTTCGAGGCCCATCGGCCCGAACTCGCCAGTCGGCCAGGAGACCGTGAAGTAGGGCGCGCGGAAATTGCCGCCGGCCATGCCGATCGCCCCGAGCCCGTAGGCCTTGCGCAGCACCACGGTGAAGGACGG
Source organism: Alphaproteobacteria bacterium (assembly GCA_041940205.1). Taxonomy (GTDB): domain Bacteria; phylum Pseudomonadota; class Alphaproteobacteria; genus JBGTSP01. The sequence continues at coordinate 22,686 of JBGTSP010000026.1, read as the reverse complement.
CACCGAGAGGTTGCAGCCGACCAGGAACAGCCGCGCGGCATGGCGCACCAGGGCCGTCTTCTCGGCTTCCGGGCCGACCATGATGCCGGGCGTGTCGCACAGGTTGACGACGGGGAGATCGAAGGCGTCACAGAGCTGCATGAAGCGCGCGCCCTTGTCCGAGCCGTCGCTGTCGATCGCGCCGCCGAGATAGCGCGGATCGTTGGCCATGATGCCCACCGGCCGGCCCTCGATGCGGGCGAGCGCGGTGACCATGGTTCGGCCGAAGTCGCGGCGCAGCTCCAGCACCGAGCCTTCGTCGGCCAGCGTCTCGATCACCCGTCGGATCTCGTAGACCCGCAGGCGGTTCTCGGGCACCAGGGTCCGCATGCGGCGCTGGTCGGGCGCCTCCCAGTCGCCGGTTCGCCCCTGGAAATAGGACAGGTAGCGCCGGGCGACGGCCACCGCCTCGCGCTCGTCCTCGACGGCGATGTCGACCACGCCGTTCGCCGTCTGCACCTCGATCGGACCGATTTCCTCCGGGGCGAACACGCCCAGCCCGCCGCCCTCGATCAACGCCGGACCGCCCATGCCGATATTCGCGTCGCGGGTGGCGATGATGACGTCGCAGCAGCCCAGCAGCGCCGCGTTGCCGGCAAAGCAGCGGCCCGACACGATCGACACCATGGGCACCAGGCCCGAGAGCTTGCCGAAATGGTGAAAGGTGTTCTGGCCGACGAAGCCGCCATAGTCGCTGTCGCCCGGTCGCCCGCCGCCGCCCTCGGCGAACACCACCAGCGGCATCCTTCCCTGTTCGGCGATGTCGAGCAGGCGGTCGGTCTTCCAGTGATTGTGCACGCCCTGGGTGCCGGCGAAGACCGTGTAGTCGTAGGCCATCACCGCGGCGCCGGCGGCGTCTTCGCCGAACTGCGCGCCGTTGATCCGGCCGACGCCGGCGACCAGGCCGTCGGCCGGACTGCGCTTCAGCAGGTCGTCGAAGTCGCGGCGCCGGCTCTGCGCGGCCACCACCAGCGGGCCGTATTCGATGAAACTGCCGGGATCGAGCAGGTCCTCGACATTCTCGCGCACCGTGCGCTGGTTGGTCCGGCGCCGACGGGCCACCGCGTCGGGCCGGTTCTCGTCCAGGGTAAGCGCCTTGCGCGCCAGCACTTCGGCGAGGTCCGGCCGGATGGCATCGGGATCCGCCGCTTCGTCCTCCACCGCGGCCGCGGCCGGCCCGTCGTCCGGCTCCAGCGCCATCAGCAATTGTCCCTCCCAGAGGGTCTCGCCGATACCGGCATGGATGGCGCGCACGATGCCGCCGGCCCCGGCGGTGACGACATGCTCCATCTTCATCGCCTCGACGATCGCCACCTGGCCGCCGGCCGCCACGGCCTCGCCTTCCGCCACCGACAGGGCGACGATCGTGCCCTGGATCGGCAGGCGCACGGCGATCAGGCCTTCGCCCGGCGTGTCGGACCCGGCCTCTCGGCCGCCGGCGCCCCGGCCTTCGGACTGGCCATAGGCAAGCACGCCCAGGGGATCGTCTCCGGCGAGCCGCGCGCCGGCCCGGCCGGCCGGCGGGCCGTCCGCCGTTGCGCCGGCGCCATCGGCGGCGAAGAAATGCTCGGGATGCCGCGCCGCGTCGCCGCCCGCGAGTTCTGCGATGTGGCGCTCGATGAAGCCGGTATCGACGTCGCCCGTCCGCACGGCGTCGTGCTGCAGCAGATTCTGCAGGAATCCCCGGTTCGTCGGCACGCCCGCGATGCGGAACGCGCAAAGGCCGCGATAGCCCTTGTTCAGGACGTCCTCCAGGCGGCCCGACCCGGCATGCACGACCAGTTTCGCCAGCAGGGAATCGTAGGCGGGATTGGTGGCGTAGCCGGCATAGCCGTAGGTATCGACGCGGATGCCCTGCCCCGAGGGCGGTTCGAACGCGCTCAGCCGGCCGCCGCCGGGCCGGACGTCGCCGTCCGCGCCCATGGTCTCGGTGTTGAGGCGCAGCTGCATGGCGATGCCGCGCGGCGCCGGCACGCGTTCGCGGGTCAGGCCCAGATCGGCCAGGCTTGCGCCGAAGGCGATCCGCAACTGGATCTCCACGAGGTTGAGACCGGTGACCTCCTCGGTGACCGTGTGCTCGACCTGCAGTCGGGGATTGGTCTCGATGAAGTGGAAGTCGCCGCTGTCGCGATCGACGAGAAACTCCACGGTCGCCAGGCTGCGATAGCCCACGGATCCGACGAGCCGAAGCGCGGCCTCCAGCAGGCGCTCGCGCAGGTCCACGTCCAGTCCCGGCGCGGGCGCCAGCTCGACCAGCTTCTGTCGCCGGCGCTGCAGCGAGCAGTCGCGCTCCCACAGGTGCGAGACCGCGGTGCCGTCGCCGACGACCTGCACCTCGACATGCCGGGCCCGGCGGACCAGTTGCTCGACATAGAGATCGCCGTTGCCGAAGGCCGCCTCGGCCTCCGAGGCGCAGCGCGCGAAGGTCTCCTCCAGGGCCCCGGCATCGGCGACCGCGCGCATGCCGCGCCCGCCCCCGCCGGCGACGGCCTTGACCATGAGCGCGCCCCCGGGCCCGAGCGAACCGAAGAAGGCGCGAGCGTCGGCGAGCGAGGTCGGCGCCGCGGTCCCCGGCAGGGTCGGTACCGCCTCGCGCGCCGCGAGCGCGCGGGCGGCGTGCTTGTCGCCGAACAGGGCGAGATGCTCCGGCGCGGGGCCGACGAAGACGAGGCCGGCCTCGGCGCAGGCGCGGGCGAACGCGCTGTTCTCGGAGAGAAAGCCGTAGCCCGGGTGGATCGCCGTGGCGCCGTTTTCAAGCGCCGCCGCGATGATCGCCGCGCCGTCGAGATAGGCGGCGACGCCGCGGCCGGGCAGGATCGCCAGTTCGTCCGCCGTCCGGGTATGCAGGCTGGTTGAATCGTCCTGCGGACAGACCGCCACGGTCGCCAAATCCAGCTCGGCGGCCGCCCGGGCGATCCGCGTCGCGATCTCGCCGCGATTGGCGATCAGCAGCTTGCCGGCCGTCATGCCGGCACCGCCGGCGCGTGTCGAAGGGTCATGAAAGCTCTCCTCCCCGATGCTTTCGGTGCTGTAACCGGCGGTGAGGCCGGAAGGTCCCCTACCCGATCCGCCCCGCGGGACGGCGCTGCGCCGCCCGATACGGCCGCGGACAACGCGCCGGACCCGGACAGCGAGGTGGTACGGAGGTCGCGAGACCTATCGCGCCGGGGCCCCCTTGAACAGCCGTTGCACGAACGCCCGGCCTGTCCCTCCCGCGGGTCAGCGTCGCTTCGCCCAGCTTCCGTACAGTTCGACCAGGGAGACGATGTCCTTGCCGGCGAAGCCTTCCGCCAGGGCCATCGCGTAGAGTTCTCGCGAGTTCGAGGCCGACGGCGTCGGCACCCGCTCGGCCCGGCCCAGTTCGACCGCGAGGGCAAGGTCCTTCTCGCCCAGTTCCATCTTGAAGCCGGGGGCGAAATCGCCGGCGATCGCCTTGGGAAACCGCTTGGTGAAGTGATGCGAGCGCCCGCCGCCCGCGGCGAGAACGTCGTACAGCCGTTGCGGCTCGACGCCCGCCGCGACGCCGAGCGCGAAGGCTTCGGCGGCGACCAGCACGTTGCCCATCGACATCATGTTGTTGACGATCTTGACCACCTTGGCGGTGCCGATGTCCCCGGTGTGCTTGCGCGAGGCGCCCAGCAGATCGAGCAGCGCGCCGGCGCGCGCGATGGCGTCCCCGTCGCCGCCGACGAACAGCACCAGAGCGCCCGAGGCGGCCTCCGCCGGCCCGCCGCTGACCGGACAGTCGAGCGGAGCGAGGCCGCGCGCCCTGGCGGCCCCGGCGACCGTCTTCATGGTCTGCGGGTCGATCGTGCTGAGTTCGAGGCACAGCGCGCCCTCGTCGGCACGCGCGACGATGCCGTCCGCATCGAGCCAGGCCGCGCTGACCGCCTGCGGGTTCGGCAGGCTGCTCAGCACCACCGGGCGCCCGGCCACGGCGGCGGCGATGCTGGAGGCCATCTCGAAACCTTCCGCGACCAGCGCGTCGCGCAGGCTCTCGTCGATGTCGAATCCCGCCACGTCGTGGCCGGCATCGCGCAGTCGCCGCGCCATTCCCGCGCCCATCTGCCCCATGCCGATGACGGCAATCCTCTCGGCCATGCGTTCCTCCCCTGCCTTGCCCGCCGTTGCTTCCCGTTCACGCGGCATCGCGGACATGCCCGGCGGCGCTCTCGCCCGCGAGCTTGCCGAACACGGTGCCGGCCATCAGTCCCGATCCGCCCGGATAATTCTCGTAGAACAGGCCCCCGACCAGCTCTCCCGCAGCGTAAAGCCCCGGGATCGAGCGGTCGGACACGTCCTGCACCTCGCCCTTGGCGTTAATCCGCAGGCCGCCGAAGGTGAAGGTCACGCCGGTTGTCGTGACATAGGCCTCGAACGGCGGACTATCGATCGGCAGGGCCCAGTTGGTCTTGTCGATCGCCAGTCCTTCGGTCGACACCCCGTCGAGGATCGAGGGATTCCACCCGTTCTCGTAAGCGCCCGGCGGGCAGGCCCGGTTGAAGCTATCGACGGTGGCCTGCAGGGCCGCGGCATCGATCTCGAGCTGCCGGGCGAGGTCACCGATCGTGGGCGCGGTGTATTTCGTGACCTGCCGGATCCGGTATTCGTCGCGCAGGATCGGACTGGTCTTGGCATCGAAGATCTGGATCGCCGTGCGGTGCGGCTGGCCCATGATCTCCCGGCCGAACTTCACGTAGGTGTGGTTGCGCAGGTCCTCGCCCTCGTCGACGAACCGCTCGCCCTTCAGGTTGACCATGATGCCCCAGGGGTAGGAGTGCTTCTGGAAGTTGTCCAGCACCTCGTAGTCGCCATAGGCCGGCGCCGAGATGTCCCAGCCGACGCTGTGGCAGCCCGACCAGTTGCCGTAGGGCCGGGCGCCGATCTCCAGCGCCATGCGGATGCCGTCGCCCATGTTGTGACGGGTGCCGCGCACCCGCGCGAGATCCCATCCCGGGCCGAGATAGCGCGCGCGCATCTCGGGATTGGATTCGAAGCCGCCGCAGGCCAGCACCACCGCCCGGGCCTCGATCTCCTCGTAGCCGTCGGGCCCGCGAACCTCCAGCCCGGTGACGCGGCGCTGCCGGTCCTGGATCAGGCGGGTGGCCCCGGTCTCGAAGCGCACCGTGCAGCCCATGCGGGCGACCTCGGCCAGTTCCATCTCCACCAGCCCGGCGCCGCCGCCCACGGCCTCAACATTGACGCCGCCATAGAAATGATGCCGGCCGTCGACCTGGAACGACTGTCGCCCGAACATCGGAATGAAGCGCACGCCGTGCCGGCGCAGCCAGACCATTGCCGGACGCGACCCGTCGATCAGTTGCCAGGCCATGTCCTCGTCGGACTGGTGCCGGGTCACCTTCATCAGGGTCTCGTAAAAGACCTGCCGGTCGTGAACCGGCAGCACGATCTGCGCGCGCTCGGCTTCGGACAGATCGGTGAGCACGTCGCTGGCGGCATCGTCGATCCCGGAATGGCAGAAGCGGAAGCCGCCGGCGGTGAAGGTGGAATTGCCGCCCTTCTCGTCCTCCCGCGCCTTTTCCAGGACCAGCACGTCCGCTCCGTTCTCGCGGGCCGCCATGGCCGCGGACAGGGCGGCATTCCCGGCGCCAACGACGACGACATCATGTTTGGACACTGAACGACACTCCCCGTGGCGGCTTCGCGTGGGGCGCAGATTGTCAGCGGATCATTGATTGGTAAAATTGAAATATCGAACCAGTAGTTTGGGTTTTCAGAATTATATGGATTACCCGCTCAAGGAGATCCGCGTCTTCGTCGCGATCATGGAGCACGGCAGCTTCAAGGCGGCGGCCCGGGCGCTGCATCTCAGCCAGCCGGCCCTGACCCAGCGCCTGCAGAAACTGGAAGAGCGGATCGGCGTCCGGCTGATCGAGCGAAGCACGCGGGCCCTGGCGCCGACCGTGGTCGGAAGACAGTTCCTGCCGATCGCCGAACGCATGCTCCACCAGGTCGACCGCTCTCTTGCCGACCTGGTCGACCTGGCGGCCGGCAATACCGGCACGGTGACGGTCTCGAGCCTGATCTCCGTCGCGGCCGACATCCTGCCGGGCGCGCTCCGGCGCTTCGCCCGCGAACGCCCGGACATCGGCGTCCGCATCATCGACGACGCCGAGCGGGAGATCGTCGCCCATGTCCGCCGCGGCGAGGCGGAGTTCGGCATCGACATGCAGACCGCCGCCCCGGACCCCGACATCCTGGCGACTCCGGTCCTGGAAGATCCCTATGTCCTGGTCTGCCATGCCGATCATCCCCGCGCGGTCGACCGCCCCGTGCGATGGGACGAACTCGACGGCATGGCGCTGATCACCATGGGCGCGCGCAGCGGCACCAGCCGGCTGGTGCCTTCAGCGGGGGACGGCGGGGGGCCGGGCGACGCGTCGCGCTACGAGGTCCAGCACATCTCGACGCTGATCGCCCTCATCGAGGCAGGGCTCGGCGCGGGCATCGTTCCGGCGATGTCGATCCGCGCCCGAAAGAACGACAGGCTGGTCTGCCGCCGCCTCGTCGAGCCGGACCTGAAGCGCACCATCGTCTTCGTGCAGCGCCGCGGCGTCGCCCTGTCGCCGGCCGCGGAACGCTTCCGGGACTGCCTGCTGGAGACCTTCGCGGACCTTCCGCCCGCCGCCTGAACCGGCCGGCCCGCCCCGTCAGGCGCTCGCGGCGACTTCCCGCGCCGCCCGGCCTGAACCCTGCGCATCGAAGTCCGCCTCGAGCGCCTTGCGCAACCGGTAGGCCTCGCTGGTGTCGTCGGCCTCGACATCGGCCCAGGTGACGGGCGCGCCGTCGGCCACCGGCCGGACGAGCCGGACCTGGTGGGCGAGGCCCAGCGGCAGGTAGCCGTTGGCGACCGATTGCGCGGCCGGGCGCAGGCCGCCGGAGACGGTATGGCCGCCCTCGCCGTCCAGCATCTCGCCCGCCGCGAGATCGCGCTTGGCGATCGCCGCGACATCGGCCCGGAATTCCCTTGCGACCCCTGTCGGCTCGCCCCGGATGCCGACCGAGGCCACCGAATACGGCAGTTCCAGGCCAATCAGGTGCCAGCGCTTGTAGTTCACCATGTAGCGGCCCGACGGGTCGGTCACGACCTTGTATTCCTCGAAGCAGTGCTTGAGATACTCGGTGTCGGCCTCGAAGCAGACCCAGACCCCCTTGCGAATGTCGTGATCGATCGGGCTGCCGTCCGGACGCAGGCAGGAAATCACCTCGACCATGCCCTTGCGCTCAAGCACCCCGCCCTCGGCGCGCGGCCGCGCGAGGCTCGGCACGTCGTCGATGCCGCCCGGCGGAAAGGCGAGCCCCGCCTCGGGCGCATCGAGACCGCAGGCATTGGCGATCGCGGCGCTCTCGATGGCCGGCTTGGAGCCGTCGAGGAAGGCGTTGAACATCTTCGGGTTGAGCCGGCCGCGCTCGGCCTGCTCGGCGCTCAGGCCCCAATGCTCCCAGACCGTCTCCGGCGTCGAGCAGCGATAGTGCGGCAGCCACTTGTGGCCCCGCCCCGCCGCGACGACCGAGAAGCCGCAGGCCCGCGCCCAGTCGACCAGGTCGCAGGCCAGCGCCGGCTGGTCGCCATAGGCCATGGAATAGATCACGCCTGCCTCCCGCGCCCTTGCGGCCAGGCCCGGGCCGCAGAAGGCATCCGCCTCGACCGTGACGTTGACGACATGCTTGCCCTCCGCGAAGGCGCGCAGGATGTGCATCACCGCGGCGATCGGGTTGCCGGTGCACTCGACGACGATCTCCACCGCCGGGTGACCGACCAGGGCCTCCCAGTCGTCGCCGACATGGGTCGCGCCGGTCCGGGCCGCGTCATCCAGCGATCCGGCGGCAAAGCGCTCGGCCGCCCAGTCCGCCAGCGCGAGGTTGGAGCGCGCGGTGTCCGGCGCCAGGTCGCAGATGCCGACCACGTGGATGCCCCGCTGCCGCTCGGCCTGGGCCAGGAACATGGTGGCGAACTTGCCGGCGCCGATCAGGCCGACGCGGACCGGCCGGCCTTGCGCTTCGCGTTGCGCCAGCAGCGTGGCGAGGTTCATGGCGTCTCCTCTCCGTCGAGCGTCCAGCGGGCGGTGTCTTCGTGCTGCAGGAAGGCGAAATCGCAGCCTTCCGGCGCCTGCGTCACGGTGCGGGCATACAGTCCCCGATAGCCCCGCGCGGGCGGTGGCGGCTGGGCGGCCTCGGCCAGCCGGCGGGCGATCTCCGCGTCGTCGAGCAGCACGTCGATGCGTTTCTCGGCGACCGAAAGGCGGATGCGGTCGCCGGAGCGCACGGCGGCCAGCGGCCCGCCGCGCGCCGCTTCCGGCGCGATGTGCAGCACGATCGTGCCGAAGGCGGTGCCCGACATGCGCGCGTCCGAGATCCGCACGATGTCCCTGATGCCGGCGCGGGCGAGCTTCTTCGGGAGCGGCAGGTAACCCGCCTCGGGCATGCCGGCGGCCACCGGCCCGGCATTCTTGAGAACCATGATGTCGCCCTCGGCGATGTCGAGATCGGGATCGTCGACGCGCCGCGCCAGGTCCTCGAGATCGTCGAACACCACCGCCCGCCCCTCGCTCTCGAACAGGTCCGGGCTCGCGGCCGCCCGCTTGAAGATCGCCCCCTCCGGCGCGATGTTGCCGGAAAGCGCGATCAGGCCGCCCTGCCGCGAGACCGGATCGTCGAAGGGCCGGATGACCGCGCGGTCGACCCATTCCAGCGGTTCCGCGAGCCGTTCCTCCAGCGTCTGGCCCAGCACGTTGCGGGTCCCGAGGTGCAGCAGCGGCTTCAGTTCCCGCAGCAGGGCGCCGACCCCGCCGGCGGCGTGAAAATCCTCGAGATAGCCCGTGCCGACCGGCTTGAGATCGACCAGCACCGGGGTCTCGTCGCTGATCGCGTTCAGCCGCGCATGGTCGATGCGCAGGCCGCGGCGGCCGGCGATGGCCGCCAGGTGAACCACGGCATTGGTCGATCCCGAGACCGCCATCAGCACCCTGAGCGCGTTCTCGACGGATTCCGGCGTGATGATCTCGGAGGGGCGCACCGGCGCCTGCAGCAGTCCGACCGCGGCCCGGCCGGTCTCCTCGGCGGCCACCAGCCGGTCCGCGGCGACCGCCGGGATCGCCGCCGTGCCCGGCAGGGACAGGCCCAGGACCTCGGCGATGATCGCCATGGTCGAGGCCGTGCCCATCACCGCGCAGGTGCCGGCCGTGGCCGCCAGGCGGCCCTCGACCAGGTCGATCTCCTCGCGCTCGATCTCGCCGGCGCGGTAGCGGGCCCAGAACCGCCGGCAGTCGGTGCAGGCGCCCAGCCGCTCGCCGCGGTGCCGTCCGGTGCTCATCGGCCCGGTGACGAGCTGGATCGCCGGCAGGTCGGCCGAGGCCGCGCCCATGAGCTGCGCCGGCACGGTCTTGTCGCAGCCGCCGATCAGCACGACCGCGTCCATCGGCTGGGCCCGCACCATCTCCTCGGTGTCGATGGCCATCAGGTTGCGGTAGACCATCGAGGTCGGGTTCAGGAACACCTCTCCCAGCGAGGTGGTGGGGAAGGGGCGCGGCAGCGCGCCGGCCGCCAGCACCCCGCGCGAGACCGCCTCGACGAGCTCGGGCATCGTGCGGTGGCAGTTGTTGAAGCCCGACGGCGTCATCGCGATGCCGATGATCGGCTTGTCCAGCATCTCCCGGCCGAGCCCCATCGAGCGGGCAAAGGAGCGACGCAGATAGATCGCAAAATCCTGATCGCCGTAATTGGTCAGGCCGCCCCGCAGCCCCCGTCCCTCAGCCATCCACTGTTCCTTTCGCCCGGAATTCCGCGCCCGCGAGTCGTTCGAAGACCCGGATCATGGCACCCTTGTCCTGCGCGCCGAAGCCCTCGGCCAGGGCCTGCTGGTAGGTCGCCGTCGCCGCGGCCAGCACCGGCGCGGGAAATGCGTTGCCCGCCATCAGTTCCGCGCCGGCGATCAGGTCCTTGTAGGCGGCTTCGAGCGGATAGCCCCGGTCGAACACGCCGCGCAGGATGTTCGGCAGGAAGAATTCGCTGGCATGCGAGCGGCCGGTGCCCGAGTTGACGATCGCCGTCACCTGCTCGGGATCGAGACCCATGCGCACCGACACCGGCAGGATCTCGGCCAGCGCCGCCATGTTGATGTCGAACAGCAGCTGGTTGACCAGCTTCGCGAGCTGGCCCGCGCCGACCGGCCCGACATGCAGGATCGACGAGGCCATGGCCGCGAGCCCTTCCCGCCGGCTTTCCAGCAACGCCGCGTCGCCGCCGACCATCATCGTCAGCGTGCCCTCTTCGGCGCGCTGCCGCATGCCCGAGACCGGGGCATCGAGAAAACCCAGTCCCGCCGCGGCAAGGCGTTCGCTTATCCGGACCGCGGCGGCGTGCGAGGTCGTCGAGGTGTCGATGACCGCCGCGCCGGACGGCAGGGCCGCGGCCAGGCCGTTCTCGGCGAACAGCACCGCCTCGACGGTTCCGCCGTCCGGCAGGCAGGTCACCAGGGTATCGCAGGCCGCGAGCCCGGCCGCCGTCGTCACCGTCCGAAGCCCGCCGCGCTGCCGCCCCCGGGGATCGAAGGCCACGACCTCGACCCGCGCGGCGAGGCATTGCGCCATGGGCAGGCCCATCTGCCCGAGACCCGCGAATGCCCAGCTCATCTCTTTCTCCCTTGCCCTGCCTGCCCGGCCATCCGGACCGATGCTCAAAGTTTCGCCAGGCCGTGATCGCGCATCACGCCGACCATCATGTCCGCACCGCGGTCGCGCTGCATCTGGTGACTTTCGACCGCTGTCGCCGCATCGCCCGACGCGATCAGGCGGATCAGCCGCTTGTGCTGTCGGGCCGACATCGCGATCTGTTCGCTGCGCAGCAGCCGCAGCGCGACGAAGTGAGCACGCTGCACGAGATCGCGATGGGCCAGAGCGACATCGCAAAGCCGCCGGTTGGGATTGAGCTCGAGCAACTGGCGATGGAAGGCCTCGTCGGCGAGCAGCCACGCCTCGGTGTCGTTCCGCTCGGCGGCCGCGGCCATACGCGACTGGATCTCGCTCAGCGGCGCGAGATCGTCCATCCCCGGCAGGGTCAGGGTCAGCAGGCGCACCGCCTCGATTTCGAGCGCGGAGATCACCTGGTAGATTTCCCGGACGTCATCGGCCGACAGCATGACGATCTGCACCCCGCGCTTGGGCAGAATCCTGACGATTCCCTCCATCTGCAGCCGCAACAGCGCCTCGCGCACGGGCGTGCGTCCGAAACCGAGCGCATCGGCCAGCCGGCTCGCATCGATCAGTTCGGCCGGATGGAGTTCGCCGGAGATGATCATCGTCTTCAGCCGGGCGTGCGCCTGATCGGTCTGTGAGGGCTTGGGCGCGGCGTCGGCGACCAGCCTCGGGCGGCCGGCCGGATTTCCGGAAGTTTGCTGCGGCACGGTGCGGCGCCTCGAGAAGCGGGTGGAGCTTTCAATTGACTCGATAAAACATATAACGAAATATATTTCAAATCTTTCAAGGGGAAGACATGGTATCGGCGGAACCGTCCGGATCGTCCGCGACGCCTCGCAGGGCGTACGACATTGCCATCGTGCCGGGTGACGGAATCGGCCCGGAGGTCGCCGCCGCTACGGTCGGAATCCTCCGGCAGGCACTCGACGGCCGCGTCGACGTGCGGTTTCGCGACCATCCCGCGGGCGCCGGTTGCTTCCTCGAAACCGGCACGGCCGTCCCCGAGGCAACGCTGGCGGCCTGTCGGGCCGCCGACGCGGTGCTGCACGGGGCCGCGGGCCTGCCCGGCATCCTGCATGCGGACGGCACCGAAGCCGGCCAGGACTTCTCGATGCGGATCAGGGCGGCGCTTGATCTCTATGCCAACGTCCGGCCGATCCGGCTGATGGCGGGCGCTCCCCGGCGTCTGCGCGAGGCGGGGCCGGGCGATATCGATTTCACCATCGTGCGCGAGAATACCGAAGGCCTGTATGCGGCGCGCAATGGCGGCAACCTGCTTCGCGGCGAACTGGCGACGGACACCATGGTGATCACGCGTCGGGGCGTCGAGCGGATCGTACGTCGCGCCGCGGAGATCGCCCGCGCGGGAGGCGGAGCGCCCGCCGACGGCGTGAAACGGGTGAGCATCGTCGACAAGGCCAACGTGCTGCGCAGCTACGCCTTCTTCAGAGAGACTGCCGACGCGGTGCTCGCGGAATTTCCAGAGATCGAAGTCGAGCATGTCATCGTCGACGCCATGACGGTCCACATGCTGGAGCGGCCCGCACATTTCGACGTGGTGGTCTGCGAGAACCTGATCGGCGACATCCTCTCGGATCTGGGGGCGGCGATGATGGGCGGCATGGGGCTCGCCCCCTCAAGCGAAACCGGGGACCGCCACGGCATGTTTCAGGGCTCCCATGGTTCCGCTCCCGCGATCGCCGGACAGGATGTCGCCAACCCGATGGCCTGTATCCTCTCCGGCGCCCGGATGCTCGACTGGCTGGCCGAGCAACACCAGGATGACCGGCTGGCGGCGGCGGCGGGTCGTATCGTCCGGGCCGTCGAGACGGTGCTGGCCGACGGCAGGCAGGTCACGTCGGATATCGGCGGCAGCGCTTCCACGACCGCTTGCGCAGCAGCCGTCTGCGATGCTCTGGTGCTGTCCGAAGAGCATGACTGATCCGGGCGGACGAACCACCCCGCCGGAACCCGCAACAGACGCTCGCGAATGCCGAGGAAAGGGACGAACGCCATGAAATACAAACCGCTGGGCCGCACGGGCGTGCAGGTCTCCGAGCTCTGCTACGGCACCATGTCCTTCGGCGGCGACGCCGACGAGGCCGAGTCCGCCCGCCTCTTTGGCGCCTGCCGGGACGCCGGCATCAACTTCTTCGACTGCGCCAACGTCTACAATGCCGGGGCATCGGAGGAGATCCTTGGCCGGCTGATGGCCGGCGAACGCGACGATCTCGTGATCACCTCGAAATGCACGCAGGTCGCCGGCAAGGACGTCAACGCGCGCGGATCCAACCGCCGCCACATCACCGCCTCCATCGAGGCCAGCCTGCGCCGGCTCGGCACCGACCGGATCGACGTCTATTTCATGCACCATTTCGACGACAGCCTGCCGATCGAGGAGATCCTGCGGACGCTGGAGAATCTCGTTCAGTCCGGCAAGGTGCTGTATCTGGGCGCCAGCAACTACGCCGCCTGGCAGATCGCCAAGGCGCTGGGTATCTCCGAACGCCGCGGCTGGTCGCGCTTCGACGTGCTGCAGCCGATGTATTCCCTGCTCAAGCGGCAAGCCGAGGTCGAGATCCTGCCGCTGGCGCAGGAAGAGGAACTGGGCGTGATCTCCTACAGCCCCGTGGGCGGCGGCGCGTTGAGCGGCAAGTACGCCCCCGGCGTGCAGCCCGAAACCGGCCGCCTCGTCTCCAACCCGATGTACACCAAGCGCTACAGCGCCGCGGGCACCTTCGAGACCGCCCAGGCCTTCACCGCGTTCGCGCAGTCCCGCGACGTGCACCCCGTCAGCCTGGCCGTCGCCTGGGCCGGCAGCCATCCCGGCATCACGGCGCCGATCATCGGCGCGCGTAATGTCGAACAGCTCCAGCCTTCCCTCGACAGCGTCGCCATCGACATGACGGCGGACCTGCGGGCGGAGATCTCGGCACTGTCGAGCACGCCGCCGCCGGCCAACGACCGCTACGAGAACCAGGTGGAATAGACGGCCCGACCGCCGGGCAGACTAGCCGGCCGGACCGAAGGCCTCGCCGCGGATCGCGTCCGGGTCGGCGCCCAGGCGCTCGAGCGTCGCCTGCATGTCAGCCATGAAGCCGGCGGGTCCGCACAGGTAGAACTGCGCCTCGGCGGATCCGATCAACCGCTCGAGCCGCGCGGCGTCCAGGCGCCCGGCGATGTCGTAGTCACGGCCGGGCCGGTCTTGCGGCCGCGGCCGGCTGCAGACCGTGCGCACGGTGAAATCCGCCCGCGCCGCGGCCAGCGCGCGGATCTCCGGGGCGAACGGATGGTGCGCCCCGTCGCGAACCGCGTGGATGAGCCTGACGTCGCGGTGCCCGTCTTCGCCCGCCAGCACGTACAGCATGCTCAGCAGCGGCGTCAGCCCGATCCCGGCGGCGATCAGCACGACCTTGCCGTCCGGCTTTCCCAGGGTGAAGCCGCCCGCCGGCGGCCGGCTGTCGATGACGTCGCCCGGCCCGATCGCGTCATGCAGGTGCCGCGAGGCGAGGCCGTCCCGCAGCCGTTTCACGGCGATGCGGTAGTGCGGCGCGTCGGGTGCGTAGGAGAGCGAGTAGCTCCGACGCAGCGGTTCCCGGATGCCGGGAACGGCAAGCTCGACGGGCAGATGCTGGCCCGCCTCGAATCGCGGCAACGGGCCGCCGTCCTGCGCCGCGAGCAGGAAGGAGGCCACATCCGCGCTCTCGCGCCGCTTGTCCACCACGCGCAGGGCGCGCGACATCCCGGCCTCGCGGTCCCAGCGCAGGGCGACCGCGGAGGGCAGTTCGACGACCGCGTCGATGTCGAGCGTCACCCAGCGCCGGGCCGTCGCCGTTCCCTCCCGGCCGGCCGGATCCCACTCGATTGTCGTCCGGCCGGTGATCTGCAGCAGGCCGCCGGTCTCGAAATCGACGAACAGCAGGCCCGCGCGGGGGTCGAGCATGAGATTGCCGATCGTGTTGAAATGGTTGTTGCCCGCATAGTCGGGAAAGCGCAGTTGCCGTTCCCCCCTCACCGTGACGAATCCCGGCTCGCCTCCGCGGTGCGAGACGTCCATGCCGTAGGCCGCGTCCTCGCCCGGACCGCGATAGCCGCTGGCGATGAAGAAGGTGTCGGCCGCGCGAATCCAGGCGCGCTGCGCGCCGGTCAGGCCGTCGCCGGTCCGCGCCCGTCCGGCGCGGGTTTCGACGCGGCGCCAGCCGCGCTGGCGGATATGCTGCGGGCAGTTGCCGAACGACTGCGCGACCTGAAGGCTGAACCCGCCCGGTCCCGCGGCGCGGATGCGACCGTTCACCCGGTTCCGCCGCCGGCTTGCCAGCTCGATGCCGAGCAGCCCCAGATCCGTATCTTCGCCCAGCGCGTCCGCCAGGGCATCGCCGGGGACCGGCCGCGCCGCCAGATCCAGGGTCCGGGAATCGGGCGAGCGCACGAAACCGTCCGGCCCGCTCAGCAGCGTCGCCCAGGGCCGGCCCCCGGAATCCCGGGCGCCGGCGATCAGGAAGGGAAGCGCTTCGAAGAAGCCGCGATGCTGGCCGGGCATGTGATCGCGCACGACCTTGCGCGCCCATTCCTCGACATGCCCGACGCCGAGCCGCTGCTGGACCAGCCGCTCGCCGGCATGAAAGGGCGACGGCGCCTCGAGATGCTCCACGCTCATGTCCGCTCCACGTTCCCGGTTGCGTTCGCGATGCCGCGGTTCAGGACGACAGGGCGATGAATTCCGTGCGGATGCCGCCGGGAATGGCGCACATCATGTGAACGGCGATGTCGCCCAGGGGCTGGGGCGCGAACTCGATCTCCACCCCGTCGGTGTCCGCGAGCGTCCGGTGCAAGGCCGCGAGCGCGTCCGTGTTCTCGACCTTCAGCGCCAGATGGTGCAGGCCGATCTGGTTTTTGCGGTCGAAACCGCGCGCCGTCTGCGGCTCGGCGGCCTGCCACAGGGTGATCATGACCGTCCCGTCCGACACGAACACCGCCGGGTAGTCGGGGCGTTCGCCGACCTGGGCATAGCCCAGCACGTCGGTGAAGAAGGCGCGGGCTTGCGCGAGATCGGGAACGGTCAGCCCGACATGGTGGGCGCCGCGGGTGATGGCCTTGTCCGGCATGGATGTCTCCTCGTCGTTGGGGTTCGGCAGGCAACGAAGAGAAACTGGACCTTTCAGTCTGGATAAAGAATACTCGCCGTTCGCAATTATCTATTTCATTTTCTGGAATAATTATGGATCGCCTGCAGGCCATGGCCGTGTTCGTCGCCGTCGCCGAGGAAGCGGGCTTCGCGCCCGCGGCGCGGCGGCTGAACCTGTCGCCGCCCTCGGTCACCCGCGCCGTTGCCGCGCTGGAGGCCCGCCTCGGCGCCCGGCTTCTTCACCGGACAACCCGCGCGGTGAGCCTGAGCGAAGCCGGCGAACGCTATCTTGCCGACTGCCGGCGCATCCTCGCGGAAATCGAGGAGGCCGAGCGGCAGGCCGCCGGCGATCACGCCGCGCCGCGGGGCCCGGTCGCGCTGACCGCGCCCGTGATGTTCGGCCGGATCGTGGTCACTCCGGTGCTGCTGGACCTCATGGACCGCTATGCCGGGATCACGCTGACGACCCTGTTCGTCGACCGCATCGCCCACATGCTCGACGAGGGTCTCGACGTCGCCGTGCGGATCGCGGCACTGCCGGATTCCACGCTGACGGCGGTCCGCGTCGGCAGCGTCCGGCGGCAGATCTGCGCCGCGCCGGCCTATCTCGCCCGGCACGGCCGGCCGCGCGACATTGCCGACCTCGCCGGACACCGCCTGATCGATCACACGAACATGTCCGTCGGCGGCGAATGGCGGTTCGGTGCCCGGGGCACCGAGATCTTCCGGCCACAGGCGCGCCTGCGCATGAACAGCGCGGACGCCGCGATCGCCGCGGCCATCGCCGGCCGGGGCATCACCCGCGTTCTGTCCTACCAGGTGCGCGCCGAGATCGCGGCGGGCACGCTCGAGACCGTGCTCGACGACCGGGCGCCGGCGGCCGTGCCGGTTCATGTCGTGCACAAGGAGGCCGCCCGGACCTCGGCCCGGGTCCGCGCCGTCGTCGATTTCCTGGTACCGGCGCTGCGGGCCTCGCCGGCCCTGGAGCACGGTCCCGTTTCCTGACGAAGGGGCGGGGGAGGACCGCGATACCTGCTGGCAGCGATGTCGCCGGCGGGCGCATACTGCCGATTGTTCCGCAATCCGCATCGATGACCCCATGGACCCGGACTTCATTCCCGACATCGGCGCCCGCCACATGGCGGCCGTGCTGGCGGTCGCCGAATACCGCAGCTTCGTGGCCGCGGCCGCCGCGCTGCGGACCTCGCAGCCGGCGCTGACGCGCTCCATCCGTCGGGTCGAGGACATTCTCGGCGTCCCGCTGTTCGAACGCACGACCCGCCGTGTCGCGATCACCGAGGCCGGACGCGAGTTCGTCGCCGTCGCCCGCCGCATCACCAGCGATCTGCGCATCACGGTGGAAAGCATGCGCGAACTGGCCGAGCAGAAGCGCGGACAGGTGATCGTCAGCGCCATTGTCTCGCTCGCCATCGGCGCGTTGCCCGCCGCCGTCGCCGACTACCGGCGCCAGCTTCCGGGCATCGAGATCCAGGTCCGCGACGGCATCCAGGACGATGTCATCGAGGATGTGAAGAGCGGCGTGGCGGACTTCGGCCTGAACTATCTGGGCGACACACCGGAGGGAATCGAGACGCAACGGCTCGGCCAGGGTCATTTCGACCTGATCGCCGGCCGCGATCACCCGCTCGCGGTCGCCCGGCGCCGGTCGGTGCGCTTCGAGGCCCTGGACGGCGTGCCGCTGGTTTCGCTGCCGCCGGAGGCGCAGACGAGGCGGGTTCTGGACACCACTGCCGCCGTCCGCGGCATCCGCCTGCGGCACGCCGTGGTGGTCTCGCAAATCCCGACCCTGCTGGAATTCGTTCGCGCCGGCGCCGGCGTCGGCGTCGTGCCGGCCGCCGCGATCACCGGCGCCCCGGGCGACGGTCTGGTGCGGCTCGCGATCCGGGATCCGAGGATCGCCCTGGATATCGGCATCGTGCGCCTGAAGGGCCGCGCGCTGTCGCCGGCGGCCGAAGGCCTGCTGGCGGCGATCCGGCAGCACTGGCCTTCCGTTTGATGCAGTTACCGGAATAAAAATCGATATCGATTGGTTTTTGAAATTATCGACCGGCTCCCGCTAGGCTGCCCGGACTTCGCATCCGCATTTCCCGGGAGAGCCCGCATGTCCGCGATCGAACCCCTTGAAGTCGGCGACGAGGCGGATGCCGGGACCGCCGGCGCCGACCTCGTCGAGGAATATTACGCGCGCGGCTGGACCGACGGCCTGCCGGTGGTGCCGCCCACCCGCCAGAAGATCGACGCCGTCGTCGCGGCGCTCGGCGGCGACCCGGAATTCGTCGAGTGCAAGGTACCGCCGCGCTGGGGGGCGCTGACCCGCGAGGTGCTGGCGATCAACATGGTGATGGCGGGTTGCCTGCCGGACTATGCGCCGGTGGTGCGGGCCGCCCTGCTGGCCCTGACCGACAGCCGCTTCAACCTGAACGGCGTGCAGGCGACGACCCACATGGCCTCGCCGCTGCTCGTCGTTAACGGGCCGATCGCCCGCGAGATCGGCATGAACGGCGGCGCCAACGCCTTCGGCTCCGGCAATCGCGCCAACGCCACGATCGGCCGCGCCGTTCGCCTGGTCATGCTCAATGTCGGCGGCGGCCGCGCCCCGGATCTCGACAAGTGCACGCTGGGCAATCCGGCGAAATACACCTACTGCATCTGCGAGCATGAAGAGGCCAGCCCGTTCGCGCCCTATCATGTCGAGCAGGGATACGATGCCGGCGACTCGACGGTCTTCGCCATCGCCGCCGAAGCCCCGCACAGCGTGACCGATCACCAGTGCAACGATCCCGAGGGCATCCTGGACACGATGTGCTCGGCGATGAGCACCATCGCCTCCAACACCGCGGTGCTCAGCGGCCACTGCACCGTCGCGCTGGGACTGGAGCATGCCCGCACCATCGCCCGGCACGGCTGGTCTCGGGCCGATATCCGCAACTACCTGTGGCTGCATTCGGGCAACCGCTTCGCCGCCCATTCCCGCGACCACCGCTACGGCAAGGTCTACAACCGCAACCTGCCGAAATGGTACAAGCGCGAACCGGACAGCCGGATCCCCATCGTCGAGGGACCCGAGCGCATCCACCTGTTCGTCATCGGTGGCGATGCCGGACGGTTTTCGGCCTTCATCCCCGGCTGGGGCCACATGAACACCCCGGTGCTGCGGCCGATCGACGGGACGCGGGCGAGCGGCGATGCCGAGTGCGCCGACGGCCTGTGCGCCCTGTGAAGCTGAGGAAAAGAGCCATGCTGGACATGCCCGCCCCCCGCAGTCCCGAGATCTTCGATCCCCGCGGCGTCGTCGCCCTGGAAGCGCGCCCGCCGGCGCGACGCCGGAACACGCTCGACGGCCTGCGCCTCGGCATCCTCGACAATTCCAAGTGGAACGCCAACAAGCTGCTGCGCGGCGCGGCCGAGGCCCTGGGGGCGGAAATCCCGTTCGCCGCCGTCAACTACTATGTCAAGACGCACGGCTTCTCGAGCGACGCGCCGGCCGAACTGATCGAGCGGATCGCCGCCGAGAACGACATCGTGCTGACGGCGATCGGCGACTGCGGTTCCTGCTGCTCCTGCTGCATCCGCGACTCCATCGCGCTCGAGGATCGCGGCATCCCCGCGGCGCCGGTCATCACCACGGAATTCGTCAACGAGACCCGGCTGACCCGGGTCGCGGTCGGCATGCCGGACCTGCGTCCCGTGGTCATCGACCATCCCGTCAGCTCGATCACCGATGGCGAAGTCCGCGCCCGCGTCGCCGTGATCGCAACGCAGGCGCAGGAGGTCTGGCTGGGCCAGCGCGCCGACATCTGAGGCGACCGCGCCCGGGGGCAGGGAGCGCCCGCGGTGCCCGAGCCTGTCGTCGCGGGCGGCCTTTCGCGTCGAATTGCCGGCATCTAGACTTTCGGGTGGCGGCGCCGGGCGGACCGGTTGCCGCCCGTTTCCGTCACCGGCCGGGGGCATTCCGCGATCCACAGACTGATCTTCCTCGCCCACCGGATGCAGAGCGGTTTCCTGTTCTGGCCCGTGCTGCTGAGCCTGTCCGGCGTTCTGCTGGCGCTGTTCGCGCTGTCCGCCGACGACCGGGGCTGGGCGGACGTGCTGGTGCGGGATCTGCCGATGCTCGACGTCGGGCGGGAGGGTGCCCGTTCCGTGCTGGGCACCATCGCCGGCGCGATGATGACCGTGATCAGCCTGGTCTATTCGCTGACCCTGCTGGTCTTCACCCTTGCCGCCGGCAACATCGCCCCGCGGCTGCTCGAGACCTTCACCGACAACCGGGTCAACCAGATCACCGTCGGCCTGCTTGGCGCGACCTTCCTGTTCTCCCTGCTCTCCCTGCACGGGGTGAACAATGTCGAGAAGGCCCGCCTCACGGTCCTGATCGGCATGGCGCTTGCCACCACCAGCTTTTTCTGGCTGGTCTATTTCGTTCACGACACCGCCCGGCGGATCATGGTCGACAACGAGATCGGCCGGGTGCAGCGCGGCCTGCGGGTCGCGATCGACACCCTGCTCGCCGAGAAGCCCGGGGAGCGCGACGAGGACAGCGACACCCTGCCGGACGGAGACGGCACGCCCCTGCTGGCCGAGAAGTCGGGCTACATCACCGCGATCCACCTCGACCAGCTGCTGTCCCTGGCCCGCGCCCGGGACGGCTTCATCCGGATGTCCGTCGCTCCCGGCCGCTTCGTGGTCTCCGGCGAAGCGATGGCGACGACCTACGGCCTTGCCGACAGCGACGAGCGTGCCCTGCGCCGGGGCATCGTGGTCTCGGACGCGCGGGCGCCGGAAGGCGACATCCAGTTCTCCATTCACCTCAATGTCGAGGTGGCGCTGAAGGCGCTCTCGCCGGGATTGAACGACGCCTACACGGCCGTCAGCGCGATCGACCACCTGTCCGCCTCGCTGGCGCGCATCCTGCGCCGCGGCACCCCGTCCGCGCTGATCCGCGACGACGGGGATGTGCCCAGGATCTGGTGCCGGACGATCACGCTGAAGGAGATCGTCGGCACGGCGTTGCATCCCCTGCGACGCGCGGCACGCGATAACCTCCTGGTCACGCTGAAGCTGATCGAGGCGATCGGGCGCATGGCAAAGGTCGCCGATCCCGCCCATGTCGGCATCCTGCACCGCCATCTCCGGCTGATCGCGGAAGACATGGCCCGGACCGTCCGGACCCGGGACGACCGCCGCGAACTGGCGGAGCATCTGGCGCTGGCGCACCGCGACATCTGGCAAACGGCCAACCGGAAGGGCTGACTTACCCCCGCCGCTCCGGGCCCGCCGGCTCGCCGCGGAAATTATTCGGGAACCACTTTCCTCCTCGCGCGTTTCCCGACCGAGCGCGACACCGTCGGGTGTCGCAACCGGTAACGAGAGAGGAGAAGTCTCATGTCGTCCGTCATGAAGACCCTGCGGGGTCAGGCAAGGCAGATGTGGCAGCGGATCGTCGGCGATCGCAGCCACCGACACGACAACGACAATGATCGCCCGGGCGAGGCCGCCGGAAACCGGGACGGCCGGCGGCGGGCGGATCGGCACCCGGACGTCAACCGCTGGCTTGCGAGCTGACCGCGCGTTCCGCCGCCCCGACCCCAGCCCTTCAACGCCAAGGACAATCCCATGCTGCACTGGGCCATTGCCTGTCTGGTTCTCGCCGTCATCGCCGCCGTGCTCGGCTTCGGCGGCCTGGCCGGAACCTTCGTCGGGATCGCCGAGATCCTGTTCTTCGTCTTCATCGCGCTGTTCGCCATCAGCCTGGTGGCGAACGCGGTTCGCGGTCGCCGGCCGCCGGCATGAGCCGGACCGGCGCCCGCGCCGGCGGGTGCGGCCTCGCCATCCCGCTCGCCGCGCTTCGCGGGAGCCGGCCGGAACCGCGCCTTCGCCGCACCCGCCGGCGCATCTTCACAGACGTCCCCCGGGCAGGCAGACTTGCCTGAACCTCACGGCGAAAGCGCGTGCATGTCCGCACCGAAGCCACCGCGTCGCCCCGCCGGGGCGCTCGATCTGCCGTCCGAACCCTATATGCCGGGCCGCAACGCGCGACCCGACGCGGCGCTGTTCGCCCCCCTGAAGGCCGGCATCGTTGCCGGGAGCGCGGTCGCCGAACTGGCCGCAAGCGACGCCTTTCGCGGCGGCCGGGAGGCCTTTGCCCGCGAGTATTTCTGGGAAGCGCACGAACTGTGGGAGGCCGTCTGGCTCGCCCTGCCGCCGGCCAGCGCGGAACGCCATCTCCTGCGCGGCCTGATCCAGCTCGCGAATGCCGGCCTGAAGCGCCGCATGGACGAACCGAAGGCCGCCACCCGCGCCGCCGGGCTCGCCGACACCGCCCTCGCGGAGGCCTTCCTGCATGCCGGGCAGCCGCTGATGGGTCTCGGCCGGGACGACCTTCCCGGCCTTCGGGATCACGCGTTGGGAAGAAAGGGAGTCGTAAAAACTGAATTATAATGCATATATCTTTGGCGTTCGCCGCCTCTCAGCCTCCGTTCCGGCTATATGTGCATTTTAATGCTTTTCAATTCAGGCCCGGTGCACTATCTTGCCGGCACCGTGAGCGACATCAGGCTCGACAGGGAGAATGAAGGGTGACCCAGGTGATCGATTTCCGCACCAGCCCCGACCGCTACCGGCACTGGCGCGTCGACTATGACGGCGACATTGCCAACCTCTACATGGATGTCGACGAGGACGGCGGCCTGTTCGAGGGCTACCAGCTCAAGCTGAACTCCTACGACCTGGGCGTCGACATCGAGCTGGCCGACATCGTCCAGCGGATGCGGTTCGAGCATCCCGAGG
>JBGTSP010000025.1:0-26809 GCA_041940205.1 Alphaproteobacteria bacterium | reverse complement strand
GGCCTGATCGTACTCGAGCATGAACGCCCACTCGCCGTCGCCCGCGCCCTCGATCGTGTTCCACTGCTTGTGGGGGTACGCGACGTTCCAGGCCGGCTCGCCCGCGACGCGGCTGAGCGCCAGCGCCAGCGCCGACTGGGCCGCCAGCCGCGAGGACGCGCTCTCGGCCCGCGTCTCGGCCGTCTCACGCTGCACGCCGGCTAGCAGCACGCCCGAGACGCCGATCACGGTCACGAACGTCGTCACGCCGAGCACGGCGATGTACACGCCGCCCCGCCTGTCGCTCTGCTTGCTCGCGTCCATCAATCGCTCCATGCCCCGTCCCGCGGGTCGGGCCAGAAGGGCGAGGCGTACCCCACCAGCGAGGCGATCACCCGGTCGCCCCGCCGCACCGTCACCGTCACCTGCTTCGGGCTTACCCCGTCGGCCGAGCGGTCCGACAGGTCCGCCTTGTCCACGCTGCGGACCTCCACGGTGCGGGTCAGGCCGGTCGCCCAGGCGATCGCGGCGCCGTCCTTGTCCTCCGGGGGTGTGGACGTCCACCCGTCGTAGTCGTCCACGTCGTCGAACAGCGCCCGAGAGCCGTCGCCGACCTCGGACCCCGCCTTGCCGAAGCTGGCGACGCCCTCCGCCTCGTCCTCGTAGGCCTGGGCGAGCACCTCGCCCATCAACGCCTCGCACAGCACCGCGCCCACCGCCCGCTCGTTGATCTGCGCCTCGGCCGCCTTGGCGCCCGCCACGCTGTTCAGCGCCGCGACCAGCACGACGCCCACCAGCGCGACCGACAGCACCACCTCCATCATCGAGAACCCGCGCGCGGCACGACTCACGGCGCCACCCCCATCCGCACCCGGACACGGTCCACCTCGACGCCGGCGCCAAGGGGCGCGATGCGAACCTCCCGCTCCGAGGCCCGGTACCCGCGCCGGTGGTACTCGTACGTCCCGATCCACGCGCCATCGATCTCCAGCACGACCGAGTCGGACGCCGGGTCGATCACCAGCCTGGTGTCCAGGAAGTCATCGGTCGCGAACGAGACGTCGGCGAGCGTCTGCAGGACGTCGTCGCCGTCCACCGAGTGGAGCATCAGCCGCTGGTGCGTCGCGTCCCGCCGCCGCAGCGCCATCGCGAGCACGGCCTGGCTCCCCCCGCCCTGGTCCGCGGCGACGAAGAAGTACACGCCGGGCGAGCCCGTCGTCACGCACCGCCACTCGACGTCCACGATCGTCGGCCGCGTCAGGTCAGTGTCGGGCTTGGCGACCAGCTCCTTGTTCGCCTTCCACACGCCGCTGTCCAGCGTGGCCTCGGAGAACGCCGAGGCGTCGGAGAGGGCCCAGTCGGGCGTGCCGTCCGCGTTGAGGTCCAGGGCGGTCGGGTCGGAGGAGAAGTCCACGTCCCACAGTGCGCCGAGCACCTCGGGCGAGTTGAGCGCCCGGGCCTCGCCGACGAGCGTGGTCTTGGACGCGCCGCCCGAGGTCACGTCCACCGTGAAGCGGGTGACGTGGCGCCTGGTGACCTCGATGTCCGGGTTCTGGGTCTCGTACTCGCCGTGCAGGCGGAACAGGACCTCCCTCCCGGACCGCTGAGACCAGGAAGGCGGCGTGCCCCCCCCGGACCAGAACGACGCGCTGTCCACGCTCGCCTCCAGGAGCCCCCGCCCCGTTGATTGCTCCGAGGTGAGCACGGCCGAAGTCGCGTCGTCCGACGAGTTGCCGAACACGAGCATGTACACCGACCCCGCGTCCAGCGTCGGCGGATCGGCGAACTCGAACTCGGTCCAGCCCGCGACCAGGGGCAGCGACGCCTCGTTGCGGGTCACGGTCGCCAGGATCGAGCCCGTCGGCTCGCCGCCCGAGGAGCCGCGGATTTGGAGCGTGGTCTGCCCACCCACACCCACCAGGATCAGCCCCTGCTGCCTCGCGTACACCTCGACGCTGGTCGCACGCCAGGAGCCGACCCCCACCGGCAGCGCCGGCGAGATCAGCAGCGAGAACGCCTTGCCCTTATCGAGCGCGATCGTCCCGGGATCGGACGCCGACTCCCTCGCATCGACCTGCGCCGTGTTCGTGATCGTGGCGCCCGCGTAGGTATCGATGCGGGCGACGGTGTCGTAGCCGAGCGCGAACCCGTCGGCCGACCCGAGCACGCTCTCGGCGTCCCCGCCGTTCTCGACGCGGGTCACCGGGTCGCCGCCTGACCCGGCCCAGGCGTACCGGAGCAGCTCCGGCGCCCCGTCGCTCCCCGAGTCGGGCAGGACCACCGTCGCCGCCGTCGCCGCCCGCTCGGGCGCGTAGACCGCCCGCTCCAGGTCCGAGATGACCTCGTCCAGCGCGCCGGAGGTCTCCAGGACGGACTCGGTCGCGCTGCCCTCGGCGCCGGGCAGCGCGTTCGCCGCGACGACGACCGCCGACGCCAGCGAGCCCAGCAGCAACGCCGAGACGCCCAGCGCCACGACCATCTCCATCAGCGTGTACCCGGCTCGCGCGTGGCGCCTCATCGCAGCCCCCCCAAGAGCCCGCCGATGATGTCGCCCGGCAGGTCCAAGATGTCGAGCACGTCGACGCCGTCGTCGTCCCCGGCATCCGGCTCGACCTTGTCCGCGGCCGCGAGCACCACGACGCGCGAGGTCTCGCCCGCCCAGAGGGTGACCGACGCCGCGGCGCCCGGTCGGCCGCGCCCGGAGTAGGTCAGCGTCGCGCCCCCGCCGTCGATCACGGGCGGGTCCATGCTCACGCGGTAGGGCGACGCGCCCAGGTCGACGCTGCCGATGGCCTCGCGCCCCGCGCCCGTGCCGGCGTACGTCGTGTACGTGGCGTTGGCCGCGTCGAAATCGATCTCGTGCGCCACGCCGCGGGCCCGGGCCCGCTGGCCCAGGAAGTCGACATCGGCCAGCAGGCGCCGCTCGGCCGCCTCCAGCCGGTACCGCGTGTTCGCGCCGGCGAACCGCGGGATCGCGATCCCCGCCATCAGCGCCATGATCACGAGGACGAGCACCAGCTCGAACAGCGAGAAGCCCCGCCCCGCCCGCGATGCCCGTGCCGTCCGCGTCATCGCCTCCCCCGTCAACCGAGAACGGCCCCGCTCTGGCCCGGCGATGTTCGTCGCCGAGCGGAGCGGGGCCGCGCGAGAGTTCATGTCCGCTCGGGTCCTGCCCCGATCAATAATCCCGGTAGTCCACGCCGTTCTGGTCGTCGACGCCCGCGGCGACGTTGGCGTAGATCCGGTGGTCCGAGTTCTGGTAGATCCAGCCGGCGGTCGCATCGGTTTCATCCGGGCCGACGATGCGGTAGCGCGACTGCTCGCCGTCCTCGTCCTCGATGGTGACCCAGGCGCCGAAGTACACCTTGTTCGGATCGGACGGTTTTTCGCTGACGACCTTGAGCTTTTCCAGGCGCTTGGTGAGAAAGCGTACGCGGCTGTCGATTTCGCGCAGCATCTTCTTGCCGTAGGTGTACTCGGCGTTTTCCGAGCGGTCGCCGTTGCCGGCGGCCCAGGAGACGATTTCCACCAGTTTCGGCCGCTCGATCTCGTTCAGCGTGCGCAGCTCGGCCGCCAGCCGGTCCCGGCCGTCGGGCGTCATGTAGTTCGGCTGGCCGCGCGGCAGGCTGTCGGCGATTTCCGGCAGGTCGTCGTCATCGCCGTCGCCGCCGTCGTCCTCGCGGGTGAAGGCCTTGCTCATGCCGCGCCCGCCGCACCCGCTTCCTCCGGCCGGTTGGCGACCGGGCCGGCGGAAATCGTGGTGCGCTGCATCAGCCGGCGGTGCCGGGTCGCATCGTAGGGCGTGGCCCGGTGCAGGACGGCCTGGTTGTCCCACATGACGAGATCGCCCTGGCGCCAGAGATGGCGGTAGCAATGTTCCGGCCGGGTCGCCCGGGCCAGCAGGTCGTCCAGCAGGGCCCGGGCCTCGTCCCCGTCCCAGCCGACAATGGTCTTCGCATGCGCCCCGATCATCACCGACTTGCGGCCGGTATTGGCGTTGCGCCGCACCAGCCGGTGGCGCACCGGCGGGTAGAGCGGCGTCTCCCCGGAATCGAAGGCGAAGCCGGTAAGGCCGCGGGAATAGACGAAGTCGTGCTCGACCACGAGGTCCTCCAGCGCCGCCTGGCGGTCCGCGTCCAGGCTGTCCCAGGCGGCCCGGGTGGAGGCGAACTCCGTCGCTCCGCCTTCGGGCGGCACCACCCGCGCGGTCAGCACCGAGCACAGCGAGGGGATCGCCTTGAAGGTGCTGTCCGAATGCCAGAGCATGTTGGCCTTCTGGTAGTGCATGCGCCGGTCGTCCTGCGGGATGGTCTCGCCGGTGCGGATGTCGAGATTGGACTGGCGGGCGAACACCGTGCCGGCGGCCGGATTGGTGCCGGCGGTCTGCTCCAGCGGCCCGAACAGCCGGCTGAAGGCGATCTGCCCCTTGTCGTCCATCGGCTGGTCGGGAAAGACCAGCACGCCGTGCGCGTCGAAGGCCGCGCGGATCGCGGCCACCTGCGCCGGCTGCAGGGGCGCGCGCAGGTCGATCCCGGTCACCCGGGCGGCAAGCACCGGGGTCAGCGCCTCGACCGTCATCGCCATCGTTCGTTCTCCCAGGTCCCGGGCCGCCACGCGACAGCGGCGGCCGGCGATCGAATAGTCTACAATCCTAGCGCCATGAACGAGCCTCCCGCGAGCCCCGGCACCCTGCCGACCCTGCACCCCCTCTCCGGCCCCGCCGTCTGGAGCGGATCCGAGCTGGCTGCCGAGAAGCGCTGGCGTTTCGACCTCGATCCCGAACAGGTCGCCGAACTGGAAGAGGCCCTGGCGGCGATCCGGCGCGCCGGCACCGGCTGGCGCCAGGTGCGCGCTGCGGATCATCCGCTGCCCGCCACCGGCCCGCTGCTGGCCGCGGTCGCCGAGGAACTGGAAACCGGCACGGGCGTGGCCCGCATCCGCGGCCTGGATCCCGAACGCTACGACGCCGAGGACAGGCGCCGGCTGTTCTACCTGATCGGCGGACACCTCGGCACACCGGTGTCGATGAGCCGCGAGGGCATGATGATGTCCGACGTCACCGACGAGGGCGCGGCGGCCGCGGACCGCTACGGCGCGATCGAGGAGGACAGGGGCGGCCGTTTCCTGTCGTCGCGGGCCCGGGTGCATTCCACCGGGCCGCTGCGCTACCACAACGATCGCGCCGACGTGGTCGCCCTGTTCTGCGTCGCCCAGGCGAAGTCCGGCGGCCTGAGCCGGATCGCCAGCGTGCCGGCGGTGCACAACGCCATGCTGGCCGAGCGGCCCGACCTGCTGGCGGAACTGTTCAGGCCCTACCATCGCAGCCGGCTGGGCGAGGAATTCACCGACAATGCGGGCTGCTACGCCCTGCCGATCTTCGCCTTCGCCGGCGAAGACCGCGGGACCGCCGGCTTCACGACGCATTACTCACGGACCTATATCGAGGCCGCGCAGAAACATCCCGAGGTGCCGGCGATGCGGCCCGCGCAGTGGGCGGCGATCGAGG
The DNA here is from genome assembly GCA_041940205.1 of Alphaproteobacteria bacterium. Taxonomy (GTDB): domain Bacteria; phylum Pseudomonadota; class Alphaproteobacteria; genus JBGTSP01. Next base: position 21,324 of record JBGTSP010000025.1, on the reverse strand, counting down.
CGATGGCCGAGACCGCCGACCGGCTGGCCTTCGAGACCAGCCAGCAGCCGGGCGAGATCCAGTTGCTGAACAACCACCTGACCTTCCATTCGCGCACCGCCTATGAAGACCATCGCGCGCCGGCGCGCCGCCGCCTGCTGCACCGGCTCTGGCTCGCCATGCCCAACAGCCGGGCCCTGCCGGAGAGTTTCGCGGTGCTGTTCCACGACATTCGCCCCGGCGCGGTGCGCGGCGGCATCCGCGCCGAGCGCGCGGCCGCCTGAAGGCGCGCGGCGGACAAACGGGCGCTTTGCCCGGAACGGCGAAGGTCTGGCATCCTGACGGCGGCCGGCCGGCGCCGGCGACAGGGAGGGATACATGACGTTGCAGATCATCGGGTTTCCGCGCTCGAACTTCGTGCGCACCTGCCGCATGGCGGCAATCGAAAAGGGCGTGCCGCACGAGAACGTGGAGGCGCTGCCGCACTCGGACGAGGTCAAGGCGATCAACCCGCTGGGGCTGATCCCGGTAATGCGCCACGGCGACCTGGCGATCCCGGAATCCATCGCCATCACCCGTTACATCGACACCGCGTTCGAGGGCCCCGCCCTCGTGCCCGTCGATCCGCTGGCCGCCGCCCCGGTCAACCGCTGGATCGGCACGGTCGCGGTCTCGGTCGACCAGCTGCTGATGCGCAACTACGTAGTCGAGTACATCTTCCACAAGGACGACGACGGCAACGTGGTGCGCGACAAGATCGACCGCGCGATCCGCCGCTTCCCGCGGATGTTCGCCATGCTGGACGAGGCCGTCGCCCCGGGCCATCTCGGCGGCGCCGAATTCAGCCTGGCCGACTGTTTCCTGATGCCGATCCTGTCGGCGACGCAGCTCTTTCCCGAAGGCAGGGAGGCGGTCGCCGGCGCACCGCGGCTGGCGGCCTATTTCGACAAGGTCGCCGCACGCGAGAGCTTCACGCAGACGCAGCCCTGACCCCGACGGGCGCCGGCCAGCGCGCCAGCGTGCCGGACGCCGCCTCCAGCGCCGCACCGATGCGGTAGCCCAGATCCTCGCGCCAGGCGCGGGTGACGACCTGCACGGCCAGCGGCAGGCCGTCGGCGGTGAACCCGACCGGGACCGACAGGGCGGGATGGCCGCTGACGTTGAAGGGGGTGCGGGCCTGGCGCGCATAGGTACGCTCGATCGCATCGGCGTCCTCGACGTCGCAGGGCGGGTCCATGGCGGAGACGCAGATCAGCGCATCGAGGTTTTCGAGCGCGGCATCGACCGCTCGCGTCAGGCGCCGGCGTTCGCGCTGCGCCTGCACGTAGGTCGCGGCGTCGAGGAACAGGCCCGGCAGCAGGCGGCGGCGGGTCAGATCGCCGAAGGCGTCGGGCCGTTCGCGCAGATGCCGTTCGTGCACCGCGACGGCTTCCGCCAGCAGGATCACCCGGTTGCAGGCGGCGAATGCCGCCAGCGGCGCGGTCTCGACCTCGGTCACCGTCGCGCCGGCCGCCGCCAGCCGGGCGACGGCGGTTTCCAGACCCTCATCGACGGCCGGATCGGCCTGCATGTCGCGGCGATGGAAATGCCGGATCACGCCCAGCCGCAGTCCCGACACGCCCGCATCGAGACCGGCGGCGAAATCGGGGACCGGTTGCGCGGCGCTGCCGGGATCCCCGGGGTCATGCCCGGCGATGACGGCGAGCGCCAGCGCGTTGTCGGCGACCGAGCGGGTCAGCGGGCCGACATGATCGAGGCTGAAGGACAGCGGGAAGACGCCGCGCCGGCTGACCCGCCCGTAGGTCGGCTTCATGCCGGCGAGACCGCAGCAGGTTGCGGGATTGCGCACCGAGCCGCCGGTGTCGGTGCCGATGGCGAGCGGCAGCAGGCCGGCGGCCACGGCCGCCCCGGACCCGCTGGAGGACCCGCCGGTGAACTTCTCCGGGTTCCAGGGATTGCGCGCCGGCGGCAGCGGCAGGTCGAAACAGGGACCGCCGATGGCGAATTCATGCGTCGTGAGCTTGCCCAGCAGGATGCCGCCGGCCGCCCGCAGGCTCGCCGCCACCGCGGCGTCCCGCGAGGCGACATGATCCTGGTACAAGCGGGACTGGCAGGTCGTCGGCAGGCCCTCGACATCGACGATGTCCTTCAGGCCGTAGGGAACGCCGTGCAACGGGCCCAGCTTCGCGCCCGCCATCACCGCCTGTTCGGCTTTGCGCGCCGCCTCCCGGGCGGCCCCGGTCTCCAGGCGGACAAAGGCATGCAGCCTCGCGTCCTGCGCGGCGATCTGCTCGAGATGAGCGTCGACGACCTCGACCGGCGAAACCGCGCGGGTGCGGACCAGGCGCGCCAGTTCGCCGGCACCTGCGCGGCAGAGCGCCGCGTCAGCCATCCGCTTCGTCCGGCCCGGCCCGGAAGACCGGAGCCGGCTCGGCCTCGGGCGGCGGCGGCTGCGGCAGGGCCGCATGCATCGCCCGCGCAGCGGCGAGCGCGGCGCCGGCCTGGTCGGGGAACTCGTCGGCCAGGCGTTCGAAGCCCCGGGCGCGCAGCAGGCTGCGGGCTTCCGCCACGCGGTCTTCCCTCTTGTCGCTCATGCCGCGCCTGCGTCCCTAGGGCCGCAGCGATGCGGTGTCGGCCGCATCCACGCTGCCGTCGGCGTCCAGGGCGACGCCGTAGGTCGCGCGCGCGGCATCGCCCGAGACCAGGCCATTGCGCACGTCCTCGGCCACCTGCTCGGGTCGCCGCGAACGGGGATCGCCGTATCCCCCGCCGCCGGGCATCTCGAGGACCAGGCGGCCACCGGCGGGAACCGGCTGCTGGCCCTTGGGGCGCAGGGTCGCGCCGCCCTCGATATAGAGCCGGCCCGTGGCCCCCGGTCCGCCGCCGTCGCGGCCGCGGGCGGGATGATGCACCCGGTCGAACATGCTGGAGATGGCGAAGGGCGCGCCCTCGGCATTGCTGATCTCCATCACCTGTCCCAGGCCGCCGCGATGCCGGCCGGCGCCACCGGAATCGGTGCGGTATTCCTTGCGCCAGATCAGCACCGGCGCGATTGCCTCGGTGATCTCGACCGGTGTGTTGCGCACGCCGGAGGGAAAGGCGGTGGCCGACAGGCCGTCCTTGCCGGGCCGCGCACCGGCCCCGCCGGTGTGGAACAGGTTGACCGAGAAGGGCGTGGCGTCGCCGAAATCCTCGTCGCCGGTCAGGCCGTGCCCGCCCAGCAGCATCGGGTTCCACAGGCAGGACGTGCCCTCCGCCGGCGCCGCCCGTTCCAGCACCTGGTCGAGACAGCCCATGACGACGTCGGGCAGCATCTGGCCGATGGCATGCCGGGCGGCCACCGCGCAGGGCGGCGGAGCGTTCAGCACGCAGCCCTCGGGCGCACTCACCCGCACGGCGGACAGCGAGCCGGCATTGTTCGGAATCGCCGCGCCGACAAGGCAGCGCACGCCGAACGAGGCATAGGCCTGGGTGTAGGTGAGCGGCACGTTGATGCCGTAGTTGGAGACCGGCGAGGTGCCGGTGAAATCGACCGCGATGCCTTCGTCGTCGATTTCGAGGGTGGCGACCAGGTCGATCGGCCGGTCGTAGCCGTCGATGCGCATCTCGTTGTGCCAGGTCCCCCGGGGCAGTTCGGCGATCTCCGCCAGCATCGCCGCGCGCGACTGCGCCAGCATGTGCGCGCCCAGCGCATCGAGCTCGACGAGATCGAATTCGTCCATCATCTCGCCCAGCCGGCGCACGCCGATCTCGTTGCAGGCGGTGAGCGAGTAGAGATCGCCCTCGACCTGGACCGGTTCGCGCACGTTGGCGCGCACGATCTCGAGAATGGTCTCGTTCATCACCCCCTCGCGGGCGAGCGGCAGGATCGGGAGCTGGATGCCCTCCTCGTAGACCTGCCGGCCGTCGGCGCCGAAGCCGATACCGCCGACATCGACGACATGGGTGGTCGAGGCGAACAGCCCGACCGGGCGTCCATCGTGAAAGGCCGGCGTCACCACGGTGAAGTCGTGCAGGTGGCCGGTGCCCATCCAGGGATCGTTGGTGACATAGACGTCGCCGGGTTTCATCGCCGCGAGCGGAAACTTCTCGAGAAAGAAGCCGACCGAGGCGGCCATGGCGTTGACATGGCCCGGCGTGCCGGTGACCGCCTGGGCCAGCATCCGGCCGGCGGTGTCGAACACGCCCGCGGACAGGTCTCCCGCCTCGCGCGCCGAGGTGGAGAAGGCCGTGCGGATCAGGGTCTGGGCCTGTTCCTCGACGATGGCGATCAGCCGGTTCCACATGATCTGCCGGTGCAGGTCGGAGAGCGGCGAGTTGGGCGTCATGACGAAGCCTCCTTGCGGCCGGAGCGACGGCGCAGGTCGAGATGGCCATGGGCGTTGCAGGTCAGGGTGAATCCGGCTCCGACCAGGGTGGTGGTCTGATCCTCGACCACCAGCGCCGGGCCGTCGAGCACCATGCCCGCCGTCAGATCGCGGCGGCGATAGACCGGCAGATCCTCGCGCTCCGCCCTCGCCGGGTCGGTGACCGCGCGGCTTCCCACGGGTTCGGGAGCCGGGATCTCGGCGGCGGCGGGAAGCGGCGCCAGCGGCGGTTCCGGTCCGGACACGGTGAGCGACCAGGTCAGGATCTCCACCGTCATGCCGGGAATGGTGCGGCCGTACAGCGCCGCATAGGCCGCATCGAAGGCCGCCTGCAACGCCCCGGCGTCGCCGGCGACGAGCGGACGGACCGGCACGTCGACCGTGATCTCGTGACCCTGGCCGACATAGCGCATGGCCGCCAACCGGGTTTCCTCCAGCGGCGTGTCCGGCACCCCGGCCCGCACGATCGCCGTCGCTTCGGCCTGCATCGCATCGAGCAGCGCATTGAGCGCCCCGGGCTCGAACGCGTCGAGGCGGGCATAGCGGCTGCGCACGATCTCGTAGCTCACCGGCGCGTCGAGGAAACCGATGGCGGAGCCGACGCCGGCGCCCGAGGGCACGATGATCCGGTCGATCGCCAGCTTGTCGGCGATCCGGCAGGCATGCAGCGGCGCGGCGCCACCGAAGGCGACCATGGCCCGGGCGGCGACGTCCTTACCCTGTTCGACCGCATGCACCCGGGCGGCGTTCGCCATGTTCTCGTCCACAACCTCGCTGACCGCCAGCGCGGCCATCCCCGCTCCCATGTCGAGCGGGCCGCCGATATCGGCGAGGAGCGCCGCATCGGCCGCCTCGGGCGAAAGCTGCACGCGGCCGCCCGCGAAACCGTCGGGCGACAGCCGGCCGAGCACGAGGTCGGCGTCGCTCACCGTCGCCGCCGTGCCGCCGCGGCCATAGCAGGCCGGGCCGGGCTCGGAGCCGGCGCTGTCGGGTCCGACCTGGATGCGGCGCAGGGCGTCGACGCGGGCGATCGAACCGCCGCCGGCGCCGATCTCCACCATCTCGATCACCGGAATCCTGAGCGGCAGGCCGGAGCCCTTGGTGAAGCGGTATTGCCGGTCGACCTCGAAGGCGCGCGAGGTCTGCGGCCGGCCGTCGTCGATCAGGCAGACCTTCGCCGTGGTCCCGCCCATGTCGTAGGACAGGACCTGGTCGAGACCGCATTCGCGGGCCAGGCGGCAGGCCAGGATGGCGCCGCCTGCAGGACCGGACTCGACCAGACGGATGGGAAAGCGGATCGCCGTCTCGATGGTGGTGAGACCGCCGCCCGAGGTCATCAGGAACAGCGGACCGCCGAGACCGCGGGCCTGCAGGTCCCGCTCCAGGCGCATCAGGTAACGGGCCATCAGCGGCTGCACGTAGGCGTTCGCCGAGGCCGTCGACATCCGTTCGTATTCGCGGATCTCCGGGCAGACCTCGCTCGCCAGCGTGACCGGCACATCCGGCAGGGCCTCGCCGAGGCGCCGGGCGATCGCCTGCTCGTGCGCCGGGTTGGCGTAGCCGTGGATCAGGGCGACGGCGATGCTTTCTACGCGTTCGGCCCGGAGCACCGGCAGCAGCGCCTCGAGACTGTCGTCCTCGAGCGGCCACAACACCTCGCCGGCCGCGTTCACCCGCTCGCGCACCGGCAGGCGCAGGTATCGCGGAACCAGCGGGCGGGGCTTGTCGATGTTGATGTCGTACTGCTCGAAACGGTGCTCGTAGCCCATCTCCACCGAGTCGCGAAAACCTTCGGTGACGATCAGCGCCGTCCGCGCGCCCTTGCGCTCGATCACCGTGTTGGTGGCCAGCGTGGTGCCGTGCACGATCAGGCCGACATCCCCGGGCGGCACGCCGGCGTCTTCCAGCACGGCGTCGATGCCGGCGAGCACGCCCTGTTCGGGCGCCGAGGCCGTGGTCAGGACCTTTGCGGTAACGAGCCTTCCGGCATGATCGAGGGCCACGTCGGTGAAGGTGCCGCCAATATCGACGGCCAGGCGGCAGGGTTCGGGAGTACGGGACATCGGGCGACCTTAGCGGGCCAGCGGGGATGACGGAATCCGCTTTCGCCGCCGCGCCCGATCACGCACACTTTGCCTGTCCGTCGCTACGGGCGGACTCGGGCGTCGGGAGGCGGCATGACCAAGACGCACTACCGGGTGGCGGTAATCGGCGGCGGCGTCGTTGGCTGCAGCGTGCTCTACCACCTGACCAAGCTGGGCTGGAACGACATCGTCCTGATCGAGCGCTCGGAACTGACCTCCGGCTCGACCTGGCACGCGGCCGGCGGGTTCCACACCCTGAACGCCGATACCAACATGGCGGCGCTGCAGGGCTACACGATCCGGCTCTACCGCGAACTGGAAGAGCTGACCGGCCAGAGCTGCGGCCTGCACCATGTCGGCGGCCTGACGCTGGCCGGCACGCCGGACCGGCTGGATTATCTCAAGGCCGAGCGGGCAAAGCATCGCTACATGGGCCTGGAGACCGAGCTGATCGGACCGGACGAGGTCCGCAAACTGTCGCCGATCACCAATGTCGAGGGCGTGCTGGGTGCGCTCTACGACCCGCTGGACGGCCATCTCGATCCCTCCGGCACCACCCATGCCTACGCGCGGGCCGCGCGCATGGCCGGTGCGGAAATCCGCCTGCGCACCCCGGTGCTGGAAACCAATCCGCGGCCCGACGGCGGCTGGGAGGTGGTGACCGAAGGCGGCACGCTGACGGTCGAGCACCTGGTCAACGCCGGCGGCCTGTGGGCGCGGGAAGTGGGGGCGCTGGCCGGCCTCTACCTGCCGCTGCATCCGATGGAGCACCAGTACCTGGTGACCGAGGACACGCCGGCGGTCTACGAGCGCGACAGCGAACTGCCCCACGTGATGGATCCCGAGGGCGAGAGCTACCTGCGCCAGGAAGGCCGCGGCATCTGCATCGGCTTCTACGAGCAGAAATGCGAATCCTGGGCCGTCGACGGCACGCCGCGGGATTTCGGCCACGAACTGCTGGAGAACAAGCTCGACCGGATCTCGGATTCGGTGGAGTTCGCCTGCCGCCGCTTCCCGGTGCTGCAGGAAGCCGGCATCAAGACCGTGATCAACGGCCCCTTCACCTTCGCGCCAGACGGCAACCCGCTGGTGGGACCGGTACCGGGCCTGCGCAACTACTGGTCCGCCTGCGCGGTGATGGCGGGCTTCAGCCAGGGCGGCGGGGTCGGCCTGTCGCTGGCCGAATGGATGGTCGAGGGCGAACCCTCGCGCGACATCTTCGCCATGGACGTCGCCCGCTTCGGCGACTGGATCACGCCCGGCTACACCCGCCCGAAGGTGCGGGAGAACTACCAGCGGCGCTTCTCGATCAGCTATCCCAACGAGGAACTGCCGGTCGCCCGGCCCTTCCGGACCACGCCGGCCTACGGCATCTGGCAGCAACAGCGGGCGGTGTTCGGCGCGGCCTACGGCATGGAGGCGGTCAACTATTTCGCGCCCGAGGGCGAACCGCTGTTCGAGACGCCGAGCTTCCGCCGCTCGAACGCCTTCGCCGCGACCGCGGCGGAATGCGAGGCGGTGCGCAGCGCCGTCGGCATCAACGAGATCCACAATTTCGGCAAGTATCTCGTCACCGGTTCCGGCGCGCGCGACTGGCTCGATACCGTCATGGCCGGACGGATCCCGAAGACCGGGCGGATGAGCCTGACGCCGATGCTCAGCCCGCGGGGCCGGCTGATCGGCGACTTCACCGTCTCCGCGCTCGCCGACGAGCGCTTCCAGCTCACCGCGTCCTTCGCGGCGCAGGCCTTCCACATGCGCTGGTTCGAACGGCACCTGCCGCCCGAAGGGGTGGCCATCGAGAATGTCTCGACCCGACGTATCGGCTTCCAGATCGCCGGGCCGAACGCGCGCGACCTGCTGGCCCGGACGACGCGGGCGGACGTCTCGGGCGAAGCCTTCCGCTTCATGGACGTGCGGACGATCGATGTCGGCCTCTGCCGGGCGCTGGTGCAGCGGGTCTCCTATACCGGGGACCTGGGCTACGAGATCTATGTCGATGCCGCCGACCAGCTCGCGCTCTACCACACCCTGGCCGAGGCCGGCGCGGACCTGGGCCTGAAACCCTTCGGCATGCGGGCGATGATGAGCCTGCGGCTGGACAAGCTGTTCGGCTCCTGGCTGCGCGAATACAAGCCCGACTACATGCCGGCGGAAACCGGCCTCGACCGTTTCGTCGCCTACAACAAGCCCGCGCCCTTCATCGGCAAGGCGGCGGCCGCCGAGGAGAAGGCCGCCGGCCCCGCCCGCAGGCTCTGCGGCTTCCGGGTCGATGCCGACGATGCCGACGCCTGGGCGGACGAGCCGATCTGGATCGGCGACGACGTGCGCGGCTTCGTCACCTCGGGCGGCTATGCGCACCATTCGGGGATGTCGATCGCCCTCGGTTTCCTGCCCGTCGACTTGATCGAAGCGGACAGGACGGTCGAGATCGAGATCCTGGGCGAACGCCGGCAGGCCACGTTGCTCGCCGCCCCGCCGTTCGACCCCGACGGGCAGCGCATGCGGGGCTGACAACGGTCCCGGGCAGATCGTCGGCGACTTGCGGGCGATTTTCCGATACGATAATTTTTCAACTATCGTATCGATCCGTGTTGCTGCCCGCCCATGCCCCCTTCTCCGCTGTCCGAGTACGTCCCGCCCGGGATCGGCCACAATGGCGGGCCGCCGCTCGACAGCGTCGGCACGTTCCGGGCCTATGCCTGGAAGCGGGCGGCGGCGCGAAGCTGGCGCAACATTCCCTATCCCGTGATGATGCGCCGCCTGAAGCTGGCGAGCGAGGCCGGCCTCACCTACCGGGAATACACGCTGGAGATCCTGGAGCGCGGTCGCCATCTCTATCCCGAGCAGGACGCGGAGCGGATCGCCGAGATCAAGGCGAGGCGCCGGCATGACTGAAGCGCGGACCGGAGAAGCCCGCGACGCGGCGCAGACCAGGGCCATTGCCGATCGGGTGCGACGGGAACGCCTGACGCGAAGCTGGACGCTTGCCGAACTGGCGCAGCGCTCGGGCGTCTCGGTGGCGATGATCTCGAAGATCGAGCGGGCGACCAGCAGCCCGACCGCAGTCTTGCTGGGCCGCCTGTCGGCGGCCTTCGGCCTCAGCCTCTCGACCCTGCTGGCGCGCAGCGAGGAGCAGGCGGCGCGGATCAGCCGCGCGGACGAACAGGCAAGCTGGCAGGACCCCGAGACCGGCTACCGGCGGCGGCACGTCTCGCCGGCCTCCTGCCGGGACACCGATCTCGTCACCGTGGTGCTGCCGCCGGGCGCGCGGATCGACTATCCGGCCGCCTCCTACACCTTCAGCCGGCACCTGATCTGGGTGCAGGAAGGGCATCTGAGTTTCCTCGAGGGATCCGAGCGCCACGAACTGGGCCCCGGCGACTGCCTCCATCTGGGCCCGCCCGCCGACTGCAGCTACATCAACGACAGCGACGCCGACTGCCGCTACCTCGTGGTGCAGATGCGCTGAATCCGGCGCGCGCGGACAGGTCCGCCGTCAGTCGCGCCGTCGGGACCGCACCTCGATCGGCAGGATCGATCCAGCCGCGGTGTTGCGGGTGGTGTTGGCGCCGACCTCCCGGGCCAGCGCACCGTGGATCCAGGCGATGGCGCGGTGCTCGGGTTTCTCGCCGCGCTCGACCGCCTCGCGCTGTCGCGCCGCATAGGCGAGCGAGGCCGCGCGGTGGTCCGTGATCTCGAGCACCTCGAAGCCGGCGGCTTCCAGCCCGGCGCGGGTTTCCGACGGGGTGGCGAGAAAACTGTCTTCCGCCCGCGAAGCCCAGGGCGTGGGATAGACCACCTCGCCGCCGGCGCCGCGGGCGATCTCCGAAAGCACGAGCCAGCCGCCCGGCCGCAGGACGCGGTGCAGGCCGGCATAGAGGCCGGCCTTGTCGGCGATGTTCATCGACACGTTCATCGAGTAGGCGCCGTCGAAGGCGGCATCCGCATAGGGCAGGTCGAGCGCGCTGCCGCAGTCGACGACCACCCGGTCCTCGAGGCCCGTCAGCCGGTTGAGATGGGCGGCAAGCGCGCAGAATTCCTCGGTCAGGTCGATCCCGTGCACCCGGCAGCCGAAACGGTCAGCGAAATAGCGGGCCGGGCCGCCAAGGCCGCAGCCGACATCGAGCAGGCAATCGCCGGCGGCGATGTCCAGCCGGTCGGCCAGTTCCCGCGTGGCCTCGATGCCGCGTCCGTGGAAATGGTCGTAGGGGGCGAGCGCCTCGAGGCCGGCCGCGGCGGGATCGATCCCGTCGTCGCGAAGGGCGGCCTCCAGTCGGGCAAGCAGATCGCCGCTGGAATAGTGTCCGCTGATCGAGACATCGTCGCTCATGATCCCGCTCCGCCTTCCGCCGCCAGGACGGTCGCCGCGCCCTCGATCGCCTCGGCCGTCAGCCGCAGGTCGTCGGCATCGTGCGCGCAGGAGACATAGAACTTGCTGTCCGACTTCAGCACGCCGCGTTCGCGCAGCAACCGGGTGAAGCGCCGGGAGCGCGCCGCGTCGCCGCGCAACACGTCGCGATAATCGCGTACCGGACCGTCCGCGAAGACCACGTCGAACATGGTCGGATGACCGACGACACTGGCGGGAATGCCGACCCGGGCGAAGGTTTCGGATAGCGCCTGCATCAGGGCCTCGCCGGTTTCGCGGACCCGCTCGTACATGCCCGGTCGGCGCAGGATCTCGAGGGTCGCCAGGCCGGCGACGGCGGCGACGGGATTGCCGCTCAACGTGCCGATCTGCAGGGTGAAGCCGTCGACCCCGACGGCATCCAGGTCGAAATGCGCCATGATGTCCTCGCGCCCGGCGATCGCCGCCAGCGGAAAGCCGCCGCCGATGATCTTGCCCAGGGTGCACAGGTCGGGCACCACGCCATAGGCTTCCTGCGCGCCGCCATAGGCGAAGCGGAACCCGGTCACCACTTCATCGAAGATCAGTGGAATCTCGCGCGCCGCCGTCTCCTCGCGCAGCGCCTGCAGGAAGCCGTCGATCGGCGGGATCTGGCGCTGCAGCGGCTCGACGATGACGCCGGCGAGATCGTCGGCGTGTTCGGCGATCAGCGCGCGGGCCGTCTCGATATCGTTGAAGGGCGCGACCAGGACGGCGTCCCGCACGCCTTGCGGGATGCCCGCCGAGTCCGGCACGGCCTGGGGAAAGTTGGCAAGCTGCCGGGGCGCCAGGCTCATCAGAGCGGTATCGCTCATGCCGTGATAGCCGCCCTCGAACTTGAGGATCAGTTCGCGGCCGCGATGCGCCCGGGCCAGCCGCATGGCATAGGCGTCGGCCTCGGAGCCGGAGCTGACGAACCGCACCCTGTCGGCACAGGCGACAGCCTCGCAGATCGCCTCCGCCAGCATGATGCCGGCCGGATTGCTGGCGAAGAAGGTGGTGCCGCGCGCCAGTTGCGTCTCGACCGCAAGCTGTACCTCGGGATGGGCATGGCCGACGAACATCGGACCGGAGCCGATCAGGTAGTCGACATACTCGTTGCCGCTGACGTCGCGCACGCGGCCCGCGCGCCCTTCCGCGATGACGATGTCGGGGGGAAAGTTGCCGAAACCGCCCGCGGGCAGGACCCGGGCGGCCCGCTCGATCAGGTCGCGTTCCTCGGCGCTCTGGTGAATGTCGGACATGACGCGGACCTCCCCGGACGATTGTGTCGAGGTCCGCAGTCTCGGGGCCGCCCGGGCGTCGGGCAAGCCCCGCATCGCGGGATCAGTGGCGCCGGCGTGGCGTCAGCGCCACATCCGCCGCAAACGTCCCGCCTCGCGGTTTGCATGTTCCGCGGGTTCTTCGGGGACCACCCTCGAAGCCGGCAGGGCGAAGGTCACCGTTGTGCCTTCTCCGGACACGCTGTCGATCTCGATCGAACCTCCATGCGCCTCGATGAGGGCCCTGGAGATCGCCAGGCCAAGGCCGGTACCCTCCTGCTTGCGCAGAAAATCAGGTCCGGCCTGGGCATACTGATCGAAGACATGCGGCAGATCCTCGGAGGAGATGCCGACCCCGGTATCGGAGACGGCGATCCGGCATTCCTCGGAATCGTTTCCGGCGCAGGTCACGGTGACCGAACCGCCTTCGGGCGTGAACTTGACGGCGTTCGACAGCAGGTTCAGCAGCACCTGCTTGATCCGTCGCTCGTCCGCGACCCAGTGGATGCGGGGCACCTCGTTGCGCAGCGTGACGCCACCCGCCTCCGCCTTGGAGGACAGGATGACGATACAATCGCGCACCACGGCATCGACCGTGAACTCGGCCTCCTGCAGTTCGATCTTCTCCGCCTCGGCCTTGGACAGGTCGAGCAGATCGCCGATCAGGGACAGCAGATGCTGACCCGACTGGGTGATGATCGACAGGTAGTCGCGATAGCGCTCGTTCTCGATGGGTCCGAAGGTTTCCTGCTCTATCAGTTCGGAGAAGCCGATGATCGCATTCAGGGGCGTGCGCAACTCGTGGCTCATGTTGGCGAGAAACGCCGACTTGGAACGCACCGCCTGCATCGCGGAATCCGCGGTCTCCCTCAGCTCGCGCTCGTTCTCCTTGAGCTGGCTGATGTCGCGCAGCGTCGCCAGAAATGCCGACTTGCCGTCCCAGCGGGTCGGCGAGATGCGGATGTCGACATGCGTCGTGCTGCCGTCGGCCCGGGACATCTCGAGATGACGCTGCGCGCCGACATGACGGACCGGCGCCTCGATCAGGGTTTCCAGCAGGCCGCGCGGATTGCCGTCGAACAGCAGTTCGGCAGCCCGGTTCATGTATTTCGCGTTGCCGAACTGGTCGAGCACGACCATCGCGTCGGCATTGTCGTGGAACAGGTCGTAATATTGCCGGTGCAGGGCGGCCGTCCGGCCCAGGCGATCGCGGGTCCGGTTGCGGTAAACCTGCCGGTCGATGGCGTGGCGCACGATGCGCAGCAGCACGCGGCCGTCGACGGAGCCCCGTTCGACATAGTCCTGGGCGCCATGACGGATCACGTCCTTGGCGATCCTCGAATCAATGGACGAGGTGACGACCACGATCGCGGTGTCCGGCGCCACGCTGGAGATCTCGATGAGGGACTGGATGCCGGAACTGTCGGAAACGGAAAGATCGAGCAGGATCACGGGGTAGGTGGCCGCCTGCAGGCGATCGAGACAGGCCGCTATCGTCGCGACGACATCGACCTCGACCGAATCGTCGCCCGCCGCCTGCAGCCGGAATTTCTTCCAGTCGGCGCGATCCTGTTGATCGTCGACGATAAGAATGCGCAAGCTGCCGTCAGTCATCGGTCCTGGCCGCTCTGCCAAACATTCCGCCCTCCGGATCGCGGCTGGAGTAAGGTGTGAGCATCATCCTGCGATCGGGAAGTTAACACTCTCTTTCGCCCGCCCGCCGGTCGCGTGAAGGGGGAAGCCATCCCGGCGTCAGGCCCGACCCGACGAGCGCTCCGGCGAACTGCCGTTCTGCCGGTAGATCGCCAGATCGCGGTAATAGCTGACGAGATAGCCGAGGAGTTCGATCAGGAGAAACCGGACCTCGGCCGCCCGCAGGCGGTCTGTTCTCGTCTGTTCGCCCTGCTCGATGGCGGCGACATGTACGTCGACCACATCGCCGGGTCCGCATTGCCAGCCCCCCAGCAGTTCGGCGACCTGGCGCAGCCGGCCGGAGACATCGCTGTCGATCTGGTGGCGCTGTTCTGCCAGGGCGGCGCGGGCGATGCCGGTATAGATGTCGCGAACCCGCTCGAACTGTTCGGGATGGCGTTCGCGAAAACCCGAGCGGGAACCGCCGGCTGCGTCGATATCGCCCGTATCCGTGGCCAAGCCCGAGAGCTGCGCCAGTTCCTGGCTTTCCAGCGCCATCCGGCGCGCGGCCTCGCGTTCGACGATCAGTCTCCGCCGCTCGATCGCATAGGCCAGGCAGCGGCTCAGGGCGTGCGCCGACGCCTCGTTCTTCGGCAGGAAATCGCTGGCGCCCAGGCCGACGGCCTGCAGGCCCAGTTGCTCGTCATTGTTGCCCGTCGAGACCACGAACGGCAGGTCGGGCAGCTGCGCCATGAAGGTTTCCACGGTCTGCAGACCGTCCGCGTCGGGGAGCGAGAGATCCAGCAAGGCCACGTCGCAGGGGACGGCCCGAGCTTCGGAAAACGCTTCCGCGAGGCTCGTTGCGATCCTGGCCTCAAAGCTCCGCCCGCTGCTGCCGCGGAGCGATTCCACGATCAGGCGCGCATCGGCGGGATTGTCTTCCACAATGAGGACCCGAACTGCGTGCGCGTTCATCTTCTCTTCGATCACCCGTTTCAAGACCAGATACGAAGTACCGGATCTTTCGGATCGGAGGTTAACTCCTGATTACCCGCCGTTCGATACTATCATGCCGCGCGGCAACATTGAACGCGGCACCCGGCACGACACTCGCGTGTTTCGCGCGAGACCCGGGATACCGCAGGCAGGATGCGAGAACGCACCCGGACACGAGACAGGACGGCACCCGCATGACGAGAACGATCCGGTTCACCCTTATTTCCATTCTCTCCGCCTTCCTGCTGTCGTCGGCCTGCGCGGCCGAGCCGCTTCGCCTGGCGACGTCGAAGTCGGGCTGGCTGATCTGGCTGGCGCAGGAGCGCGGCGCGTTCGAGGACGCCGGTGTTGCCGTCACCGTGGAGGCGGCGGCGTCCGGCGTTGCCGCTTCCGCGGGCCTGATCGAGGGCCGTTACGACCTCGCCACGATGTCCGAGTTCGCCTTCGTCGCCCGCAGTTTCGAGCATGCGGATCTGCGCCTGATCGCCACGGTCGCGGCCATCGACAATATCCACCTGGTGACGCGTCGGGACCGGGCGATCGCCAGCCCCGCCGATCTTGCCGGCAGGACCATCGGCCTGCGCAAGTCGGCGATCAGCGAGTTCTTCCTCAACCGGCTGCTGGCCCTGTCGAACGTCGCCGAGGATTCGGTCACGGTCCGCGACTTCAGCCCGCCCGACCTGCCCGCCGCCCTCGCCGACGGTTCGGTCGACGGAATCGTGAGCTGGGAGCCCTATGCCGATCGCGCCCGCAAGGCGATGGACGGCGCCGTCAATGACTTCACGCTGCAGGGAGGACAGCTCTACTATTTCGTGCTGGCAACCCGGTCCGGTCTGCTCGAGTCTCGTCTGGACGAGGTCGCCCGACTGCTGGACGCTCTGGTGAAGACCACGGCCTGGGTGTATGCCAACGAGGAGGAGGCCCGAGCGGAGATCGCGCGAATCCTCGATATCGATCCCGCCGTCGTCGCGGCAACCTGGGAACGCAACATCATGGATGTCACCCTGCCCCAGGACCTGCTGTTCCTCATGGAAGAGGAAGCCGACTGGCGACTGCGGCAGGGTCTGAACCCGGCGCCGCAACCCGACCTGCTGAAACGCATCGACCCGGCACCCTTGCTGCGGGCAGCGCCGAACAACGTGACCCTGGCGCGTTGACCGCGAAGCACCGGGGGCTTCCGCCCGGTCGCCAGTCGACCTCGCGGGCCGTCACCGGGGAAAGGAGCCACCCCGCCCGATGAGCCTGCGCCGGATCTTTCCGCTGATCGGCGGCCTGTCGGCGGTCCTGCTCCTGCTCATGTTGCTGGAAGCCTACTACTCGCTGACGCAGTTCGAGTCTCTCGACCGCAGGAGCCGGACGCTGGTCGAGATGCTGCAGCACACCAACGAGCTCTCGGCGCTGGCCGGCGAATTGCAGATCCACCGCCGCGACCGCCTGCTGTCGCAATGGCGGGACCGCTCGACGGCACTGCGCCGCAATCTTGATGGCGTCACCTCGCTCGATCCCGGCGATGCCCCGGTTCTGCTCCGGATGCGGCGCGCGCTCGAAAGCGCCGACCAGGCCTTCGAGAGCCTGTTCCACCTGTCGCTCGCCGACGAACGCCTCGATGAAGCCGACCGAAGGCGGCGCACGGTCCTGCTGCTGCAGTTCCGCTCGGCGGCCCACCAGCTCTCGTCCCTCAACGGCCAGTTGGGCCAGCGCACGCAGGCCGCGCAGGATCGCGTGCTGCGGCTGTCGCGGATCGCCTTCGCAGCGACCTTTCTCGTGGCGGTCGGACTGGCGGTCGTGATTTTCCTGCTCTTCCGACGCAGCGTCCTGCTGCCCGTCGCGCGCCTGGACGAGACCGTCGGCCAGCTCCCGGACCTCGAGGAACCGGCGGAAGACCGGAAACGCCAGAGCGCCAACGAGATCCTCGCGGCGATTTCCGAGCTCACCCGGCGCTCCGAGCGATTGCTGGCAAGCCAGCAGGCGCTCGGGGAACAGGCCGGCCTGCTGACCACCGTGTTCGAGAGCATGCAGGTCGGCCTCACCGTGTATGACGGCGAGCAGCGGATGCAGGCCCACAACACGCGGTTTCGCGAGATCTACGGGTTCCCCGAGGCGCTGGTGGCGAACGGCGCCCATTATCTCGACCAGCTTGCCTTCCTCCAGGAGCGCGGCTTGCTCGCCGCCGAAAACGAGCCGCGCGACATCAATCCGCCGAGCGCCGACCCGGGCGGTGCGATCCGGCACCAGATCGTGGAACGCGGCCTGTCCGACGGCCGCATCCTGTCGGTCGAGCGCATTCCCCTCGACAGCGGCGGATGGTTGGGGGTTGTCGCCGACGTCACGGCGATACGCCGGGCGGAACGGGCGTTGCAGCAGAGCGAGGAGCGGTTTCGCGATTTTGCCGAACTCGGCAGCGATTGGTTCTGGGAGACCGACAGCAATCGCAAGATCCACTATTCCTCGCCCGAGTTCCTCGACCGCCACGGTCTGTCCATGGCCGATGTCATCGGCAAGACTCGCTACGAGATCGGCCTGCTTGCGGAAGAAGAGGAAGAAGTAGACATCCTGCAGCAGCTGCAGGAACGCAAACGACTGAACAACGTTCTCGTCCTGCGCCGGCCCGGACGGGAACCGGTCTACCTGCAGTCGGCGGCACGGCCGCTTCTGGACGGCAACGGAAACTGGCTCGGCTACCGCTGCGTCTCGAGCGACATTACGGTGGAATACACGTTCCGGAAGGCGCTGAACGCCTCGAACGAAGAACTCGAACGGTTCGCCTATGTCGCCTCGCACGACCTGCAGGAGCCGCTGCGGGTGATCTCGGGCTTCTGCGACCTGCTGCGTCGCGACTATGCCGACCGGCTCGACGAGCGCGGCCTGGAATTTCTCGCCTTCGTGGTCGACGGCGCCGGGCGGATGCGCAGCCTGATCGACGACCTTCTGCTGCTCTCGAGGGTCGGACGGGGCGAACTCGAACTCGAACCCGTCGACCCGGCAAGACTGCTCGACCAGATCGAGAACGACCTGTCGCTGGCTATCGCGGACGCCGGCGCGACGCTGCGCAGAGGCGCGCTGGAGACGGTCCTGGCGGAACCCCGCCTGCTCGCCCAGGTCCTGCAGAACCTTGTCGCGAACGCGATCAAGTTCCGGGGCGACGACGCGCCGCAGGTCGACATCGCTACCGAACACCATCCCGAAGGAATATTGCTCTACGTGAAGGACAACGGCATCGGCATCCCCGAGGAACATGCAGAGCGGGTGTTCGAGGCCTTCAAGCGGCTGCATGGCCGCAGCGAATTCGCCGGCAACGGCATCGGACTGGCGATCTGCCGTCGGGCCATGGAGCGCATGGGCGGTCGCATCTGGATCGATACCGACAACCGCGACGGGACCCGGTTCTGCCTGCTGTTGCGTCGGGCCGAACAGACCTAATATGTGTGCTGCGAAGGTAAAGGAAATCGACTTGGCCCAATCCCCGGGTTCCGCCCGCACCCGCCCCATCGAGATCCTTCTCGTGGAAGACAGCCAGGCCGACATCGTCCTGACCCAGGAGGCGTTCCGCAGCCTGCGCATCGCCAATCGCCTGCATGTGGCGATGGACGGCCGGGCGGCGCTCGATCACATCTACCGGCGCGGCCAGCACGAGGACGCGGTCCCGCCCGACCTGATCCTGCTCGATCTCAACCTGCCCGTTGTCGACGGCCGAACGGTGCTGGAGACGCTGAAGAACGATCCCCTGACCAAGCACATCCCGGTGATCGTGATGACCACGTCACGTTCGCGCGAAGACGTCGAGATGAGCTACGCCGCGCATGCCAATTCGTTCATCCGCAAGCCGATCGAACTCGCGGGCTTCATGAAGGTGCTGGAGGCCGTTGAAGGTTTCTGGCTGCAGGTCGTGGTGCTGCCGACCGACGAATAGTCCCGGGCCCGGCGGTCAGAGGCGGGCGACCCCGAACGTGTTCGCCCGGGTGCCCCGCCAGGGCGTCTCGAAACAGGTCTCCAGGCAGAAGGCGATGACCGCGCGCGTGTCGCGCGGATCGATCAGACCGTCGTCCATCATGTGCGCCGAGGTGTAGATCGCCTCGGAACTCTCTTCCATGGATTCCACGATGTCCGCGCTCTGCTTCGCCAGCTGCGCCTGCACGTCCGCGCCGGGTTCCTCGCCGCGGGCCCGGAATCGGGCCTCGGCGACGATGGCGAGCACCTTGGCGGCCTGTTCGCCGCCCATCACCGCCGTGCGCGCGGTCGGCCAGGAGAAGCTGAACTGCGGCATCAGCGCCTTCGAACACATGGCGTAGTTGCCCGCACCGTAGGAATTGCCGATCACGATGCCGATCTTGGGCGGGCGGAAATTGGCCACCGCCTGGATCATCTTGGAGCCGTGCTTGACCTGCCCGCCCTGCTCGGCCTCCACGCCGACCAGGAAGCCGGTGGTGTTGTGCAGGAACAGCATCGGCGTTCCCGCCTGGTCGCAGAGCTGCAGGAACTGCGCCGCCTTGATCGCCCCCTGCGGGGTGATCGGCCCGTTGTTGGTGATCAGGCCGCAGCGCCAGCCTTCCAGGTGAATGTGGCCGCACACCGTGTCGGAGCCGAACTCGGGCTTGAATTCGAGGAAACGCGAACCGTCGGCGATGCGGGCGACGATCTCGCGCATGTCGTAGGGAATGCGCTTGTCGGAAGGAACGATGCCCAGCAGTTCCTCGGCCGGATAGAGCGGCGGCTCGGGCGCGCGGTCACGTTCCAGATGACGGCCGGCGGGCGGCGGCAGGTGGGCGACGATCTCGCGGGCGATGCGGATGCCGTCGGGATCGTTCTCGGCGATGTATTCGCCCGTGCCGGAAACCGTGGCGTGCATGTCGGCGCCGCCCAGGGTTTCGTGATCGGCCTCCTCGCCCGTCGCGGCCTTCAGCAGCGGCGGCCCGGCGAGGAACATGTGGGTCTGCTCGCGCACCAGCACGATATAGTCCGACAGCGCGACCTGGTAGGCGCCTCCGGCCGTGGCGTTGCCGTGGGCGACGGTGATCTGCGGAATTCCCGCGGCCGAAAGCTGGGCCTGCTGGCAGTAGACCCGGCCGCCGTCGAGAAAACCGTGCGCCCCCCAGGGATCCGGCATCTCCACGCTGCGCGCCAGGTTGCCACCACCGCTCTCACTGAGCGAGATCACCGGCATGCGGGTCTCGAAGGCGATTTCCTGCAGGCGCAGGTTCTTGCGCGTCGTCACCGAATTGATCGTGCCGCCCTTGATCGCGTAGTTCCAGACCATCACCAGGCAGCGCCGGCCGGCGACGAAGCCGATACCGGTGATGAGATTGCCGCCGGCGGTCGAACCATCCTCGTCGCCGAACATCCGGTAACCGGCGATCGACCACAACTCGACGAAGGGCGCGCCGGGATCGAGCAGGTGGGTCAGCCGCTCGCGCGGCAACAGCTTGCCCGCCTTGTCGGCGCGCTCGCGGTAGCGTTCCTCGCTGTTGCGGATCTGCTGCTCGATGCCCCGGATCTTCGCCACATAGTCGCGCATGAAGCGGACATTGGCCGCGAACTCCTCGCTGGCCGGATCGAGTTTCGACTGGATGGGCTGCACCGCTATTCCCCGGCTGCGTGATCGAGGTCCAGTTCGGCAAGGATCTGCCCCTTGCGGACCTGCGTGTTGAGAAGGGCCGCGATCGAACGGACCACGCCGTCGCCGCCGGCCGTGTGGCGATGTTCCATCTTCATCGCCTCGACCGTCACCAGGGTCTGGCCGCGCACGACCCGATCGCCCTCGGCGACGGCGATCGCCACCACGAGGCCCTCGGTGCTGGCGACGAGGCGACCGCTGGCGGCATCGTCCTCGCCGCGTTCCTGCCGATAGGTCACATCCGCGATCGCGAGACAGAGTTCGCCCGTGTCCAGATGCAGGACGTCGCCGGCGAAAGCGAAGCAGGCCCGGCGCCGGACGCCGTCGATCACGTAGGCGCAGTCCGGCGCCGCCAGATCGTCCAGCGACAGGGTCAGCGTTTCGCCTTCGAGCGTGACGGCGAAGCCGTCATCCACAGGCAGTACTTCGGGGTTCCATTCGCGTTCGCCCAGCGCCAGGCGGAGCCGCACCGGCATGCGCGCCGTGTTGCTCCAGCGCCAGCCCGCCGGGCCGGCGTCCCGCGGACGCTGCGCGATCAGCAGCGCGGCGAGCGCCAGGAAGCGCAACGAGGGAACCGCGGCCGTACCCGCCCGTTCGAGGGTGTCGGCATCGATCATCGCGGTGGTCGCCGCGCCGGCGACGAAGCGGGGATCGTTGAGCAACTGGCGCAGGAAATTGCGGTTGCTCGCCGGACCCAGCAGGCAGGTCTTCGCCAGGGCGCGGTCGAGGCGCCTGCGGGCCTCCTCGCGGGTCCGGCCCGAGGCGATCACCTTGGCCAGCATGGGATCGTAGTGCGGCGTGACCTCGCTGCCCGCAGCGATGCCGTGATCGACCCGCACGCCCTCACCCTCCGGCGGCCGCCAGCACAGGACCGGCCCGGTTTGGGGCAGGAACCCGCCGGCGGGATCCTCGGCGTAGAGCCGGGCCTCGATGGCGTGGCCGGACAAGGTGATCGCGTCCTGTTCGAGCGGCAACGGTTCGCCGGCGGCGATGCGCAACTGCC
>JBGTSP010000024.1:0-27206 GCA_041940205.1 Alphaproteobacteria bacterium | reverse complement strand
GAAGGACCGTGTCGACGACGCGCTGAACGCCACCCGCGCCGCGGTGGAGGAAGGCATCGTCGCCGGCGGCGGCGCCGCGCTGCTCTACGCCAGCCGGGTGCTCGACAAGGTCAAGGGCGTCAATGCCGACCAGCAGGCCGGCATCGAGATCGTCCGCCGGGCCCTGCAGGCCCCGGTGCGGCAGATCGCCGAGAACTCCGGCGTCGACGGTGCCGTGGTCGCCGGCAAGCTGCTGGAGAGCAAGAACCAGTCGACCGGTTTCGACGCCCAGAACGAGACCTATGTCGACATGTTCAAGGCCGGCATCGTCGACCCGAAGAAGGTCGTCCGTGCCGCGCTGCAGGACGCTTCCTCGGTCGCGGGTCTGCTGATCACCACCGAGGCGATGATCGCCGAGAAGCCGCAGAAGAAGGATGCCGGGCCCGCGGGCGGCGGCATGCCGGACATGGGCGGCATGGGCGGCATGGGCGGCATGGATTTCTGATCCGGGCCTGTCCCGCGCCCCTTGCCGGGCGTATGCTTCAGACGGGGTCGCCTTCGGGCGGCCCCGTTTCCTTTTTGCCGGTCGCGGAACGGAGGAGAACAGGGCGGATGGGCGTCGATATCGCGGCGGTGGCCGACATCATCGAAACGGTCGGCCGGGAAGAGATCATGCCCCGCTTCCGGCGGCTGGAGGCGGGCGACGTGGTCGAGAAGGGCACGCCGCTGGACTTCGTGACCCGGGCGGACGAGGAGGCCGAGAAGGTGCTCTCGGCGCGGCTGACGGCGCTGCTGCCGGGCTCGATCGCGGTCGGCGAGGAGGCCGTCGGCGCCAACCGGGAGCTGCTGGCGCATCTCGGCGAGGATGCGCCCTGCTGGGTGATCGACCCGATCGACGGCACGATCAATTTCGCCCACGGCCTGCCGGTCTTCGCCACCATGGTGGCGCTGGTGCGCGGCGGCGAGACCGTGGCCGCTTGGATCCACGATCCGGTGCATGCGCAGTCCGGCGTGGGCGAGAAGGGGGCCGGGGTCCTCCGCGACGGCGCGTCCGTCCGGATGGCGCCGGCGGAGGATCCGCTGCGCTGGTCGCTTTGCCTGCATCCGCGCACCCTGCCGGCGGCGATGGGCGCGGCGGCGGTGCGCAACATGATCCGCTTCGGCCCGCTGCTGGCGCTGCATTGCGCCGGCCTGGAATATCTGGCGATGCTCTCGGGCCGCATCCAGATGGCGCAATATGTCCACACCAATCCCTGGGACCATGCCGCCGGCGCCTTCCTGATCGCGGAAGCGGGCGGCCATGTCGCCCGGCTCGACGACACGCCCTACCGTCTGGCCGACATCAACCATCCCTCGCCGCTGGTCGCGGCGGCCTCGCGGACGGTGTTCGAAACGACGCGCGAGCGCCTGTTCGAGGCCGCGTGATCCCGGTTTCGAACCCCGCCTAGAGCCCTTCGCGCTTGGCCGCGTCCCACAGCGCGTCCATCTCTTCCAGGCTGGCCTCTTCCGCGCTGCTTCCCCGCGCGGCGAGGCGTTCCTCGATAAAGCGGAAGCGGCGCTCGAAGCGGCCGTTGGCGGCCCGCAGCGCGCCCTCGGGCTCGATATCGAGATGCCGGGCGAGGTTGGTGACCGCGAACAGCAGGTCGCCCAGTTCGTGCTCCAGCCGTTCCGGCGGCCCGCCGGCCTCGCACTCCGCGGCCAGTTCGGCGCATTCCTCGGCGATCTTGTCCAGGATCGGCGGCGCGGTCTTCCAGTCGAAGCCGACCCGGGCGGCGCGTTTCTGCAGCTTCAGCGCCCGCAGCAACGCCGGCAGGCCGAGCGCGACGCCGTCCAGCGCGCCGGGCCGCCGGCCCTCGGCGGCCGCCGCCGTTGCGCGTTCGTGGGCCTTCTGTTCCTCCCAGGCCCGGGTCTGGGCGGCGGCGCTGTCGACGTCGCCGGAGCCGAAGACGTGGGGATGGCGCGCGATCATCTTGTCGGCGATGGCGCCGGCAACGTCCTCGAAGTCGAAATGGCCGTCCTCCTGCGCCATCCGGGCATGGAAGACCACCTGCAGCAGCAGGTCGCCCAGTTCGTCCCGCAGGCCCGGCATCGAGCCGCGGGCGATCGCGTCGGCGACCTCGTAGGCCTCCTCGATCGTGTAGGGGGCGATGGTCGCGAAATCCTGCTCCAGGTCCCAGGGACAGCCGCCGTCGGGATCCCGCAGCTTCGCCATGACCGCGACGAGACGGTCGATATTCGTCGATTCTGCCATGCCGGGCACTCTAACCGATGGCGGGGAGGCGGCGAGGCGCCGGGGCGCCGTGTTCGGGACCGTTGCCAAAAATAGATTCGACACATAAAAATAACATCGTTATCAATCAGGCCATTGCCGACGGAGAGGGAGGTGGCGATGACGGTGGTGCTGTACGAACGGGACGGGCGGATCGCCCGCATCACGCTGAACCGTCCGGAGGTGATGAACGCCATCGATGGCGCGTTGCCCGGCGCGCTTGCCGATGCGGTGGCCCGGGCGAATGCCGAGGACGGGGTCCATGTCATCGTGCTGTCGGGCGCCGGCGCGGCCTTCTGCGCGGGCTACGACCTGACCGCCTATGCCCAGCAGGCGGGTGGCAACGACGTCACCCAGGCGATGCCGTGGGATCCGATGAAGGACTACGCCTTCATGATGCGGAACACGGAATGCTTCATGTCGCTCTGGCGCAGCCATCGGCCGGTGATCTGCAAGGTCCACGGCTACGCCGTCGCCGGCGGCAGCGACATCGCGCTGTGCGCCGACCTCGTGGTGATGGGCGAGGAGGCCCGCATCGGCTACATGCCGGCGCGGGTCTGGGGCTGTCCGACCACCGCCATGTGGGTTTACCGGCTGGGCGCGGAGGGCGCCAAGCGGATGCTGTTCACCGGCGACAAGATCGACGGACGCGAGGCCGAGCGCATCGGCCTGGTGCACAGGGCGGTGCCCGAGGCCGAACTGGACGAGGCCGTCGAGGCGCTGGCCGAACGGCTCTGCGGCGTGCCGGTCAACCAGTTGATGATGCAGAAGCTGATGATCAACCAGGCGATCGAGGCCCAGGGCCTGCACACCACGCAGATGTTCGCCACCCTGTTCGACGGCATCACCCGGCATTCGCCGGAAGGGCTCAATTTCAAGCGCCGGGCCGAAGAACGGGGCTGGAAGCAGGCGGTGCGCGAGCGCGACCTGGGCACCTACGACTGGACCCTCGACCGTCCGATCAACGCCCCGACCTGAGGGGGCCCGCGATGACCACGGGAGCCGCGACGAAGGCCCAGGCGCCGGCCGCGACCGACGGCCCGCGCGCGCGCCGCGCCGCGCGGCTGAACGCCCTGCGTCGCGACCTGATCGTCGACGCGGCCAGGCGGGTGTTCGCCCGCGACGGCCTCGAAGACGCCTCGATGCGCGCCATCGCGACCGAGGCGGGCTGCACCACCGGCGCGATCTATCCGCTGTTTTCCGGCAAGGAGGCGCTCTATGCCGCCGTGCTCGACCGCGCGCTCGACGACCTGGCGGCGCGGGTCGACCGTGCCGTGGGTACGGGCGGTACCGCCCGCGCGGCCAGCCGCGGACTTGCCGCCTTTCACGCCTTCTACCGCGAGCGCCCCGACGACCTGTCGCTCGGGCTTTACCTGTTCGGCGGCCTGCGGTCGGCGGGCCTGACCCGGGAACTCGACGCCGCCCTGAACCGCAAGCTGCAGGCGATCTTCGCGCGCATCGAGACGGCGCTGGCGCAGGCGGGCGAAGGGGATCCGCGCGCCCGGGTCACCGCCGCGGTGGCCCAGTCCATCGGTCTGCTGGTGCTGGCGCAGACCGGCCGGCTGAAGCGGATGCAGCAGTCGGGCGACGACCTCTTTGCCCGCTTTCTCGAAACCGGCTGGGCGGGACTGGGCCATGCGGCGCACGAGGTCCTGGCAGGCACGGAAACGACGACAGGGGAGAATGCGACATGAGCGAGGCGACGGTGATCATCGGACGCGACGGTCCGGTGCTGACGGTGGGCATCAACCGGCCGCGGGCGCGCAATGCGGTCGACGCGGTCACCGCGAAGGCGCTGTACGAGGCCTTCGTGGCGTTCGATGCGGATGAAGAGGCCGCGGTCGCGGTCCTGCACGGTGTCGGCGATGCGTTCTGCGCCGGGGCGGACCTCAAGGAGGTCGGTGCCGGCAAGCGGCCGCGGCTCGCCACCGACACCGCGCGCGGACCGATGGGCCCCACCCGGCTGCTCACCGCCAAGCCGGTACTGGCGGCCGTCGCCGGCCCGGCGGTCGCCGGCGGGCTGGAACTGGCGCTGTGGTGCGACATGCGCATCGCCGAGGAAAGCGCCTATTTCGGCGTCTACTGCCGGCGCTGGGGCGTGCCGCTTGTCGACGGCGGCACCGTGCGCCTGCCGCGCATCGTTGGCGCCGGGCATGCCATGGACATGATCCTCACCGGCCGCCGGGTCGATGCCGCGGAGGCACTGGGGATGGGCCTTGCCAACCGGGTGGTGCCCGACGGCACCGCGCTGGAGGCGGCGGTGGCGTTGGGCCGGGAACTGGCGGCCTTTCCGCAGATCTGCCTCAACGCCGACCGCTATACCGCGCACCGCCAGTGGTCGCTGTCGCTCGAGGATGCCCTCAAGGCCGAAGTATTGCGCGGCGCCGGGGCGCTGGCCGCCGAGGCGGTCGACGGCGCCGCCCGCTTCGCCGCGGGCGCCGGCCGGCACGGCCGCTTCGGAGAATAGGTCGCGCCTAGAGGCTGCGCGGCAGGTCGCACCTACAGGCTGCGCGGGAGGTCGCGCCTACAGGCTGCGCGGGAGGTCGCGCCTACAGGCTGCGCGGGAGGTAGCGTGCGTACCAGGCCGAGACCAGCAGCAGGCCGCCCAGCACGACGAACACCGTCTGCAGCGGCGCCACCGTGAGGATCGCGGTGTAGAGCAGCGCCGGGATGAGCTGCGAGGCCTCGATATAGGTCCGGAAGACCGAGGTCATCTCCGAGCGCTCGTAATAGTGCACCGAGCGCAGGAAGGGGATGTTGCCCAGCGCGTCGAGCGCGACGGCGCCGATCGCGGCCAGGAAGAACAGGATCGCCGTCGCCATCGGTCCGGCCCCGGCGAGGCCGGCGAGGATCGAAAGCGCGCCCGATGCCGCCGCCGCGGCGATGATGATGCGCCGGATGCCGTGGCGCTTGCCGAGCCGGCCGAACCAGGGGGCGGCGAACAGCAGGCCCTGGCCGGCCGACAGCATCACCGCCACGGTCGCGTCGTCGCCGCCGGTGCGGATGATGTAGAGCGGCGGATAGATGAAGAAGGTGGTCCAGAAGGCGCTGCGCCCGAACGGGATGATCCAGGCCAGCCGCAGCCGCGGCTGTGCGAGATAGCGGCCGATGAACTGCCAGGGCATCGGCGGCCGCCGCCGGGCGGGCGCCACCGCCGCATGCTCCTGGATGCGCAGGATCCAGAAGAAGGCGAGCGCGGCGACGGCGAAGCCGGCGCTCGGCAGGCAGACCGCCGGCAGGCCCCAGGTCTTGTAGAGCCAGATCCCCGCCGCCGGGCCGACGAACCAGGCGGTGCCGAGAAAGGCCAGGCGGATCGGCTCGGAGGTCACGAACTCCTTCTTCTCGATATAGTCGATGATGTAGAGGTTCAGCGAGATGTTGACCGCGACCACGGCGAAGGCGCGGAACTGCAGGGCCGCCACGAAGGAGGCCTCGTTCGCCGCCGCCAGCAGCAGCGGCGCGACGATCATGCAGGCGACACCGATCGAGAACACCCACTTGCGCCGCAACCGGCGCAGGACCAGCGGCACCAGGAAGCTCACCAGGAAGGCGACGATGCCGACCAGGGAATAGACGATGCTGATCGTCTGGGCGTCCTCGATCAGCCGCTCGGCCTCGAAGGGCAGGATGCCTGCGATCAGGGCGCGGGAGAAGGCCTCGATGGCGTTGAGGCCGCCGAAGATCCGGGCCCCGGGCCGGTCGACGACCCTGAGCCACATCGGGAAACGTATTTCCACGCCGAGCGCTTCCGAGAAGCGGTCCGGGCGTCAGGCCGGTCCGCTGGATTGATCCGTGGGCGGTACCGTCGGGGAAATCCGCCGTGAAAGCAAAACCGAACTTTCGTCTAGAGCGCCTGCGCCGGCACCACCACGGTTTCCGCCAGCCGGTCGAGCCGGGCGAGGAAGCGTTCGAGGTCGCGCCCGGCAAGCGCCAGCACCACCTGTTCCGCGCCGGCGTCGCGATAGCGCCGCACATCGTCGAGATCGGCCTTGCCGCCGGGCGGGCCGATGACGAGGCGGACGCTGTCGGGGGCGCGCTCCTGTTTCGCGCAGGCCTCGTGCAATGCCGCGACCGCGCCGGCAAATCCCTCGGGATCGAGCGCGGCGGCGAACCAGCCGTCGCCGTGTTGCGCCACCCGGCGGTGAGCGAAGCGGGAGTTGCCGCCGATGAACAGCGGCGGGTGCGGATCCTGTACCGGCTTGGGCCCGGAATGGCTGTCGGGCAGGCTGTAGAACGGGCTGTCGAAGCGGATCGTCTCCTCGCGCCAGATCGCCTTCATCAGGTCGAGATAGGCATCCATGCGGGCGCCGCGGCGGGCCGGATCGACCCCCAGGGCCTCGATCTCCTCCAGGCACCAGCCCGCGCCGAGGCCGACGTCGAGCCGGCCCCCGGACAGCACGTCGACATCGGCAATCTGCTTGGCCGCGAACACCGGGTTGCGCTGCGGCAGCACCGTGACCCCGGTGGCCAGCCGCAACGCCGTGCTGTGCGCTGCGATGAAGGCGAGCGCGGTGAAGGGTTCCAGCGGCAGCAGGCGCGGATCGAACGGGAAGCCGCCGTCTTCGGAATAGGGATAGGCGGAGCGGATCTCGGGAAACAGCACGATGTGTTCGGCCAGCCAGACCTGGTGGAAACCGCGCTCCTCGATGGCGCGGGTCGCCGGCGCCAGGAACTCCGGCCGGGCGGAATCCCCGCCGAGATAGAGCTGCAGTCCGATCTTCATCGCCGTCTCCTCCCGCCTGCGACACCTTCCTGCTTGCCATGCCGCGCCGCCTCGGGCAAATCGCGAGAATGACCGCCCCATCCCGCTCCGGCGCCCGGCTGCGCCAGCGCCTGCTCGCCTGGCCCAAGGCGATCCGGATCGGCGTCGGGCTGCTGCTCGTGCTGGTCGGCGCGTTCTCGATCCTGCCGGTGATCGGGATCTGGATGGTGCCGGCGGGTCTGCTGGTATTGTCGATCGACCTGCCGCGCATCCGTCTCTGGCGACGCCAGCTCGAGGTCTGGTGGGGGCGCCGCCGGCGCCGCCGCGCCGCCGCCCGCACCGCGGCGTCCTAGGTAATTTCCGCTACCAGCCGACGGCGCGCCCGGAACGGCGCGGGTCGGCCCCGCCGGCGATCCGGCCGCGGCGCAGATCGGCGCTGATCGCGCACACGCCGGCGACGTTGCGGGCGAAATCCGCACCCCGGCGGACGTCATGGCCGCGTTTCGCGAGGCCGTCGGTCACGGCTTCGGGAATCCGTCCCTCGGCATCCAGCCGGCCGGGATGGGCCTCGTGCGGCGAGAAACTGTCGGGCTGGCTGAAGGTGGCGATGCGCGGCGCCTCGATCGCCTCCTGGATTTCCATGCCGTGCACCAGGTGGTTGAGCAGCACCTGCAGCATGCCCTGCGGCTGCGCGTCGCCGCCGGGCGCGCCGAAGGGCATGACCCAGCCCTTGCCGTCGAGCGCCAGCGCCGGGTTCGGCGTCAGCCGGGGGCGCTTGCCCGGCGCCAGGCAGGCGGGATGGCCGGCGGTGACGCGGGACTGCGAGCCCCGGGCGGAGGGCGGAAAACCGAGGCCGGGCACGATCGGGGAATCGAACGAGACGTCGGACGGCGTGGCGGAGAAGACGTTGCCGTCGCGATCCACGGCGCAGCAATAGGAGGTATCGGCGGCGGGCGGCAGTTCGCCCTTCGGCCCGGCGTCCGCGGGTCCGGCCGCGGCATCCGCGACGCCGCCGTCGCCGGCCGGCGGCAGGCCCGGAAAAGCCCGCGCGGGGTCGATCAGCGCCCGCCGCTCGGCGGCATAGGTGTCCGACAGCAGCCGCGCCATCGGCACATCGGCGAACGCGGGATCGGTATAGAAGCGTTCGCGGTCGGCGAAAGCGAGCTTGATGCTCTCGGCCACCAGGTGCAGGCTCTCCGCGCTGTTGTGCGCCAGCCGCTCGAAGCCGCTGCCCTCCAGCACCGCCAGCATCTGCAGCAGCGTCGGCCCCTGGCACCAGGGCCCGCAGGCATGCACGGTCCTGTCGCCGAAACGGCGCGACAGCGGCGGCTCGACCGGGCTGTCGTAGGCGGCGAGGTCCTCGCGGGTGAGCCAGCCGCCGTTCTCGGCGTGGAACGCGGCGATCCTGGCGGCGATGTCGCCGCGGTAGAAGGCGTCGCGCGCGGCCGCGAGACCGGCCTCGCGGCCGCGATGGCCCACCGCGGCCTCTTCGTCGGCCATGTATTGCAGGCTGGCGGCGAGGTCGCGCTGCACGAAGCGCTGGCCGACCTCCGGCACCGCGTCGTCCGGCAGGTAGATCGCCGCGTTCTGCGGCCACAACCGGTAGCGGTCCTGGTAGCGGGCGATGAAGTCGTGCATCACGGGATGCACGGTGAAGCCCTCGGCGGCATAGCGGATCGCCGCCCGGGCGACCTCCGCGAAGGACATCGTGCCGTAGAGCCGCAGGGCCTTGATCCAGGCGTCCGGCGCCGCCGGCACGACGGCGCAGAGGATGCCCGGCGGCACGACGCCCCCGTGCCGCTCGCGGAACACCGCAGGATCGGCCGCCGCGGGCCAGGGGCCCAGTCCGGCGATCGAGACCAGCACGTCGCGCGACGGCATGTGAATGATCATCGGCGCGACGCCGGCGATACTGACCTGGTCGCTGTGCACGACACCGAGCGCCAGCCCGGCCGCGATGCCGGCGTCGATGGCGTTGCCGCCGGCCTCCAGGATCTCGAAACCGGCCTGGGCGGCGAGATAGTGGCCCGCGACCACCATGTGGGTATGGGCGATGACCTGGGGCTGCAGCGGCATGGGCGGCGTCCTCGATTGCCGGGCGCGCTGGCCTGCCGCCCGCGTCAATCCTGCCCGCCGGGCTCCCGTCTGGCCAGCAGCACGAAGGCCGCCAACGCCAGCACGGCGCAGACCGCCATCACCGAGGGGAAGGAATGGGCCAGGCTGATTTCCTGCCAGCGCCCGGTGGCGTAGGCGGCGATGCCGGCGAAGACCATCTGGAAGAAGCCCAGCGCCGCGGCCGCCGTGCCGGCGCGCTCGGGGAAGGGCTGCAGGGCGGCGGCCATGGCGGTGGGGAAATAGACCCCGAGGCCGCTGACGAACAGCACCATGGTGGCGGCGACGGTGAGCTTGTGGAAGGCGGGCGTGAAGGGCAGCGCCGCCATGAGCACCGCCGCGGTCATCACCATGGCGAGGCCGATCATGCAGATCCGCACCGCCGGCACGGCGCCCGCGAGGCGGCGGACGATGGTGCCGCCGACCACGAAGCCGATCGCCGCCGAGGGCGGGTAGAAGCCGTACTCGGTCGCGGAAACCCCGAAGATCTCGATATAGACCGCCGGCGAACCGCCGAAGAAGGCGAACACGCCGCCCATCACGAAGCCGCCGGACAGGGCGTAGCCCAGGAATTGCGGATTGCCGAGGACGATGCGGTAGCCGCCGGCGATCGCCGCGGGATGCAGTCGCGGCAGCGGCCGCAGGTTGGTCTCCGGCAGGCGCAGCGCCGTCAGCAGCAGGATCGCGAAACCGGTCGCGAAGGTGACGGCGAAGGTCACCCGCCAGCCGGCGAGGTCCTGGATGACGCCGCCAAGCAGCGGCACCAGGCCGGGCACCAGGGCGAACACCACCGAGATCAGCGCCATCACCCGCGCCATCTCGGCGCCGTCGAAGACGTCGCGGATCACCGAGCGGGCAACCACGGTGGCCGCGGCCGCGCCGGCGCCCTGGACGAGGCGGCCGGCGATCAGCGTGTCGACGCTGCCGGCGATCGTGCACAGGAAGCTGCCCAGCAGGTAGACCGCGAGGCCGCCGAGCACGACGGGCCGCCGGCCGACGCGGTCGGAGACCGGGCCCAGCAGCACCTGGAACAGGCCGAAGGCGACGAGATAGCCCGACAGGGTGACCTGGACCTGCGCCTCGGTGCTGGCGAACTGGCTCATGATGTCCGGCAGCGAGGGCAGGTAGATGTTGGTGGCGAACTGCCCCAGTGCGCTCAGGCCGGTGAGCAGCGCCACCATGAAGGCCGTGGCGGCGAACAGGCCGTGCGCCGGACCCGGCCCGCCGGCGCCGCCGGATCCGCGCGCGGCGCCCCCGTCGCCGGCTGCGGACGGGGAGGGGGCCGGGGCGGCCCGCTTCGGGCTATCGTTCATGGAGTCGCAGAACCGGAAGGGAGGAAGGGAATGATCCGCACCGAGGCGCGAAACGGTGTGCACTGGCTGACGATCGACCGGCCGGAGCGCAAGAACGCCTTCGATCCGGCGACCACGGAAGCCCTGCTGGCAGCCCTTGAGGTAGCCGTGGCTGCGGCCGATTGCAAGGTGATCGCGATCCGTGGCGCCGGGGGCGGATTCAGCGCCGGCCGCGACCTGAAGGAGGTGGTCAGCGAGGGCCGCGCGGCGATCCTGCGGCAGGACGAAACCTGGGTCCGGCTGTTCCAGGTGATGCACCGCGCCCGCCAGCCGTCCGTGGCCGTGGTCGAGAGCTTCGCCGTGGCCGGCGGCTTCACCCTGGCGATGGGCTGCGACTTCGTCGTTGCCGAGCGCACAGCCCGCTTCGGCGCGCTGGAGATGCGCAACGGCTTTCCCGCTTCCGTCTGCACCCCGCTGCTGGCCCGCCTGCTCGGGCCCCGCCTCGGCCTGGAACTGGCGCTGTTCGGCGCCATGGTGCCGGCCACGCGGCTCTACGAGATCGGCCTGGTGAACCGGCTGGCCGACGGCGTCGAGGCGCTGGAGCGGGAGGCCGACGCCTTCATCGAGCATCTGCTGGGGCTCGATCCCGACGCCGTGGCGCTTACCCGCGAGACCTTCAGGGCGGCCGAGAACATGCCGATCGACAATGCCCTCGACATGGGCAAGCACCTGAACCAGATGCTGGCCGCCTCGGGCTGGTTCGCCGAGGGCGCCCGGGCGATGGAGACCGCGCGCAAGAACGGCTAGCGTTCGCCCCCTTGCCGCCCTTCCTTGATTCAGCGCAAGGCGCCGGCGCGGCGCGGCGGGCAGGGTGGGGACATGGTTGAGCGATCCGAAGGGCGATCCGTGCCCGAGAGCCAGGCCGCGATCGTCGCGCTGCTGTCCGATCCCGCGACCCATGGCCCCGATACCGGGGACGTGGAGCGCAGGAGCACCCATGTCTCGGAACTCTTCCTGACCACCCGACATGCCTACAAGCTGAAGAAGGCGGTCCGCCTGCCCTTTCTCGATTTTCGCACTCCCGCGGCCCGCTCGGCGGCCTGCCGGCGGGAACTGGAGATCAACCGGGCGACGGCGCCCGCGCTGTACGAGGGGCTGGTGCCGGTGCTCCGGACAACGGACGGCAGCCTGAGCCTGGGCGCGGCGCTGGAAACGCCCGGACCCGTACTGCCCGAGGCCGACGCCCGCGGCGCAGCGGTGGTCGAATGGCTGGTGCGCATGCGGCGGTTCGACGATGCCGGCCTGCTGGACCGGCTCGCCTGCGCCGGCGGGATCGATGATGGGCTCGCCACCCGGACGGCGGACGCGATCTGGCGCCTGCATGCCGCGGCGCCGGTTAGGGCGGGGCCCGGCGCGGCGGCGGCACTGCATGCGGTGGCGGAGGAGAATGCCGCGGAACTGCGCGGCTTCGCGAAGGCGCTGGGTGGGGAGCGGGTGCGGGACGTGCTGGCGGCCATCGCGGCGTCAACCGGGCGTCACCGGGACCGCCTGGAACAGCGCGGCCTCGCGGGCCGCGTCCGCCACGGCCACGGCGACCTGCACCTGCGCAACATCGTGCGGATCGACGGCGCGCCCGTGCTGTTCGACGCGCTCGAGTTCGACGAGGCGCTCGCGACCACCGATACCGGCTACGATCTCGCCTTCCTGCTGATGGACCTGCTGCATCGCGGCCTGCGCCGGCCGGCCAACATCGTGCTCAACCGCTATCTCGGGCGCAGCGGCGATGTCGGCCTGCTGGCCGTGCTGCCCCTGTTCCTTGCGGTGCGCGCCTGCGTGCGCGCGAAGATTCATGCCGGCCTCGGCGAGGCGCGGGAGGCCGGCGCCTATCTCGATCTCGCCGCTGCGGTGCTCGAACCGGCGCCGCCGGCGCACCTGATCGCCATCGGCGGACCCAGCGGCGGCGGCAAGTCCACCCTGGCGGCGGCCCTGGCGCCGGAACGGCCGGGCCCGCTGGGGGCGGCTTGGCTGCGCAGCGACCTGATCCGCAAGCGGCTCGAGGGCGTCGAACCGGAGATCCGCCTGCCGCAGGCGCACTACACGAAGGCGGCGTCCGACGCGGTCTACGCCACCATGTTCGCCGAGGCGGGCGAGGCGCTGGATGCCGGCGTGGACGTCGTCCTGGACGCGGTGTTCGGCCGCCATCGCGAACAGGCGGACGCGGCGGACCTGGCCGAGGCGGCCGGGGCCTCCTTTTGCGGTTTCTGGCTTGAACACGAGCGCCACGAACTGGAGCGAAGGGTGCGGGAACGTCGCGGCGATCCCTCGGATGCCGGCGAGGCGGTGGTGGCGCTGCAATGGCGGCAACTGCAGGTCCCGGCGGACTGGCACCGTCTCGCGGGGGACGACGCGGTTCTGTCGCGGGCGCGGGCGATCCTGGAAAAATCGAATCCGGCCTCTTGAATTGATTCAATAGTTCAATAACTATTGAATCATGGAAACAGCAAACGCCGTCGTCGCTCTCGATGCCCTGGCCCAGGAAAGCCGGCTCGACATCTTCCGTCTGCTCGTTCGCGCCGGACCGGCAGGACTGCCTGCCGGCGAGATCGCCGAACGGCTGGCCCTGCCTGCATCCAACCTGTCGTTCCACCTGAACCAGCTGGTGCACGCCGGTCTGGCGCGGCGCAACCGGGTCGGCCGGTCGGTGATCTATGCCCCGGACTTCGAGGCGATGACGGCGCTGCTGGGATTTCTCACCGAGGAATGCTGCGGCGGAAGCGGCTGCGGACCGGCAGGGTCCGACCGCGCGCCCGCAGCGTGCAAGGAGAACACCGAATGAAGCGCCTGCATGTCAATCTTGCGGTCAGCGACCTCACGCGTTCGACCGCCTTCTATGCCCACCTGTTCGGCCGCGATCCGGACGTCGCCAAGCCCGACTATGCGAAGTGGATGCTGGAAGACCCGCGGGTCAATTTCGCCATCGCCGTGCGCGACCGACCGGCGGGTGTCGACCATCTCGGCATCCAGGTCGAGGAAGCCGGGGAACTCGAGGAGATCGCCGAGCGGCTGCGCGCCGCCGGCGAGATGGTCGTGGATCAGGACAAGGCGGTCTGCTGCTACGCGCTGAGCGACAAGGCCTGGAGCCGGGATCCCGACGGGGTGTCCTGGGAGACGTTCCACACGCTCGACAGCGTCACCACCTATGGCAGCGACGCGGTGCCGGAGACGGCGCATCCCGCGCCCGAGGGCGCGGGGGAAGAGGGTGCCGCGGCCGGGGACTGCTGTCCCGAGGCGGGCTGCGGCGAGGACGCGCTTCCAGCACCGAAGGAAACCGGGAAAACGCCGGCTTCCGCGACCGGCGGCGCCTGCTGCGCCTGATCGGCAACGAAAGCGGGGCGGGCGCCGGCGTTCCTGCCGTCGAACGGTGAGGGACGACGCGCGTCCCCCCGCGTGCCGCGGGCTACTGCGCCTGGCTGCGCTGGCGCAGGCGCTTGCGGGCTTCGGCGAACTCCGCCGCGTCGACGAAACCGTCCGAGTTGAGATCGAGGCCCAGGAAGCGGCGCTGCGCCGCGCTCAGATATTCGGCCCGGGAGATCTTGCCGTCATTGTTCAGGTCGACCTGGGCGAGGGCTTTCGGGAGAGCGCCCGCCGGCTGTTGCTGGGCCGCGGCCGGCGACAGGCAGAAGAGGGCCAGGCCGGCGGCGAGGACGAGGCGGGGCGTGAAGCGATGGGTCATCGTGCGCGCGAACTCCCTGTGCTCGAGACGGCGGCGATGATAGCCGATCCGCTCTGCCTCGTCCGGCGGTTTCCTGCCGCGGCGATGCCCTGGACTTGCCATTGATCCTGATCAAGGCCGGATCGGGCGACTTCCGGCAAGAAGAGGCATGAGCGAAATCGACCTTCGGCAGCTCTCGGCGAACCTGCCGCGCTACACCTCCTATCCGCCGGCCACGCGTTTCCGCGACGACATCGACCCGGCGCGGCTGCGTGCCTGGCTGGCGGAGGCCGGAACCGGCGCACCCCTCGCGGCGTACCTGCACGTGCCCTATTGCCGCTCGCTGTGCTGGTATTGCGGCTGCCATGCGAAGGTGAACAACCGGCCGGGGCCGATCGCGCGCTATGCCGGGGCGCTGGCCCGCGAGATCGACCTGGTCTCCTGGCAGCTTGCCGCGCCGCCACCGGTGGCATCGGTACACTGGGGCGGGGGCACGCCGAGCCAGCTCGGCATCGCCCATCTCGCCGACGTGATGGACCGGCTTCGCGCCCGTTTCGCGATCGCGCCCGACGCCGAGATCGCCATCGAACTCGACCCCCGCACCGTCAACCCGGATCTGGTCGGGGGTCTCGCCGGCCTGGGCGTGAACCGCGTCAGTTTCGGGGTGCAGAGCCTGTCGCCGTCGGTGCAACTGGCGGTCAACCGCTGGCAGCCCGAGGGCATGGTGCGCCAGGCGGTCGCGGCCTGCCGCGAGGCCGGCATCACGCGGATTTCCTTCGACCTGATGTACGGCCTGCCGAACCAGACGGAGGCGGATGTCGCGCGCAGCGTCGACTTTGCCGCCGGGCTCGGGGTGCCGCGCCTGGCGCTGTTCGGCTACGCCCACGTGCCCTGGTTCCGCGCCAACCAGAAGCTGATCGACGAGAGCCGCCTGCCGGACGCCGAGGCCCGCTGGCGGCAGGCCGAGAGCGCGGCCGCGCGGATCGTCGCGGCGGGCTATCGGCGGATCGGCCTGGATCATTTCGCCCTGCCGGACGATGCGCTGGCGCGCGCCCTCGAGGCGGGCCGCCTGCGCCGCAACTTCCAGGGCTATGTCGCCGACCAAAGCGCCGGCATTCTCGGATTCGGCGCTTCGGCGATCAGCAGCCTGCCCCGGGGTTTCGTGCAGAACGTCACCGATATCCGCGCCTACCGCGCCCGGATCGACGAGGGCGCGCTGCCCGGCCGGCGCTGGCTCGCGGTCGACGCGGACGACCGTTTCCGCGGCGAGATCATCGAACGGCTGATGTGCGACATGCGCGTCGACCTGGATGCCGTCTGCCGCCGGCACGGTCGCGGCCGCGACGACCTGGCGGCGGCGCTCGACCGGATCGACGGTCTCGTCGCCGAGGGCGTCGCGCAGCGCCGCGGCCCCGTCGTTTCGGTGCCCGAGAACCGCCGGCCGCTGGTCCGTCTCGTGGCCTCGGCCTTCGATGCCCACCTGCCCGCGGAAGCCGACCGGGCGTTCCGGCATGCCGTCGCCGTCTGAAGAGCGACGGGCGGGACGCCGGGCCGGCCGGGCTCAGGTCAGGGCGACGACCCGCCGGGTGAGCACGCCCATGGCAAGGCCGTAGAGCACCAGCGCCGAAGTGGTGGCGATATAGAGCAGGTCGGGCGTGCCGTCAGACCAGGCGAGCACCGCGCCGCCGAGGCCGGAAAGCAGGGCCAGGCGGGCGGTACCCATGAAGAAGGCGGCGGCGACCCGGCCCACTCCCATGCAGACGAAGAAGCCGCCGATCCCCAGGCCGGACAGCGGCAGCGCCACGGCGACGATCACGAGATAGCGAACCCCTTCCGCCACCACCGCGCCGTCGTCGGTGAACAGGTCCATCCAGGTCGCGCCCGCGAAGCCGGCGATCGCGGCGAACAGGAGGCCGATCGCGGTCGCCAGGCCGAGGCCGGCGCGGGCGATGGCGCCGACCCGCTCGCGCTGCCCGGCGCCGAGATTGGCGGCGGTCATGGTGATGATCGCCGAGCCGAAGGCGAAGATCAGCGGGATCTGCAGAAGCTCCAGGCGCAGGGCGGCGCCGAACCCGGCCAGCGTGACCGGGCCGAACAGGCCGACGAAACCGGTCAGCACCACGGTGGTGAGCTGGAACTGCAGGATGTTGAGGCCGCTGAACAGGCCGACCTTCAGGATCGCCGCGCGATCGCCCGGCGCGGGCCTGAGAAAGCGCGGCGAGAGGACGATCACCGAGCGGCCCGCCAGCAGGTAGCCCAGGATCAGCGCCGCGCCGATTCCGTAGGCCGCCAGCACGCCGATGCCGGCGCCGACGACGCCGAGCGCCGGGAAGGGGCCCAGGCCCAGGATCAGGGCCGGCGAGAGCGCCAGGTGCGCCACCTCGCCGATGACGATGGCGCCGGCCGGCACCAGCATGTTGCCGGTGCCGCGCAGGATGTTGGCGGCGATGTTCATCAGCCAGACCAGCAGGCCGCCGCCGAACACCAGGCCGGCATAGGTCAGCGCCTGGGCCAGGGTTTCGCCGTCGGCGCCCAGCGCCGCGAACAAGGGCGGCCCGGCGAAGGCCATGACGGCTGCGATCCCCAGCCCGGCGATCGCCGCCATGATCAGGCCCTGCATCGCGATCCGGCAGGCCGCCTCGCGATCGCCCGCCCCGAGCGCCCGGGCGATCGCCGCGGCGACGCCCGAGCCCAGGCCGCCGGCCGAGATCATCTGCGTCACCAGGAAGATCGGGAACACCAGGGCGACGGCCGCCAGGGCCTCGGTGCCCAGCCAGCCGACGAAGACGGCATCGCAGGCGATGAAGGCGATGCGCGCCCCGGCCTCGCCGACATTCGGCACCGCGAGGCGCAGCAGCGTCGGGATCACCGGGCCTTCGAGCAGGCGGCGCGTGTGCGGGTCCGGTGTCGCGACGGACCGGCGGCGGTCCGTTTCGGGCATGAGAGCGGTGGCGGGACGGGTCATGGCGGGCTCCTGTTCGCCGACCAGCGGAGCATTCAGCATCTCCGGCGGCAATTCCGTCCGGGGTAATCGCGGAACCCGGCGGGAAAGGGACGCCGCTTCGCGCTCGGATTCGGTGTCCTCTCGGACTACACTGCGCGCAAACGGAAGAGGGGAGACGTGCCATGGGATTCCTGCAGAAGCTCTTCGGCGGCGGCGATGCTCCCGCCCCCGCGGCGCCGGCGCCCGTTGCCGCAGCGCCGGCGGCCTCCAAAGTGCAGCACGCGCCGAAGCCGACCGATCCGATTCCGCTGATCGAGGAAGACCAGGTCGAAGGCGACCTCAAGGACCTGTACGAGTCGATCAAGCAGGACATGCAGGTGCCCACGGTGCCGAACATCGACAAGGTGCTTGCGAATGCGCCGCACGCGCTCGTCGGCACGATGGGTCTGATCAACCAGGTGCTCGCCAATGCCACCATTCCCGGTCCGGTGGTCTCGATGGTGCTCTACGCCATCGCCTCGGCGTCGGACTGCGACTATTGCGGCTCCTGGCACAAGCTGTCCTGCCGCACGATCGGGGTCGACGAGGCCACGCTGACGGCGCTGTCTGAGAACATGAACGAAGTCACGCCGGAACGGGTGCAGGCCATCGTCCGCTTCGCCATGAAGGCCGCGAAATATCCCGCTACCGTCGGACAGACGGATTACGACGAACTGCGCGACCTCGGCATCAGTGACGCGGAGATCGTCGAGATCACCGTGATCGCCGCGCTCGGCGTCTATCTCGACATTCTCTCCGATGCGCTGAAGGTCGATGTCGACGAGTTCATCACCCAGGGCCTCGAGGCCTCCGGCGGATGAGTGACGGGCGTTCCGCCATCTCGGCGGAACAGGAGAGCTGGCAGGCGCAGGCGGCGCGTTTCGCGCTGATCTCGGATGTCGTGCTGCTGATCGCGCAGTCGACCGATCTCGAGAAGCTGCTGGTCGGCGCGGCCAACAAGATCAAGTGGGTGCTCGACTTCGATCGCTGCCTGCTGGCGTTGTGCAACCGCAACGATCGGACCTATGCCCTGCGCACCCTGATCGAGACCCGTCGCGCGCCGGTGCGGCTGGACGATCCCGAGCGGCCGAACGGAACGGGCCTTCCCGGCGCGGTGATGAAAAGCGGGCAGATGCGCGCGATCAACGATGTCGCAGGCCGGCTGGCCGACATGCCGGAGCTCGACGATCCGGCGATCACGGAAGTCGAGACCGGCTCGCTGCTGGCCCTGCCGATATCCGCCTACGGGCGCTGCCTGGGCGCCATCGTCTTCTGCGCCCGGCGTGCCGGCGTGTTTTCGGAAGAGGACATCAAGGTGGCGACCCAGTTCAGCACCCATCTGGGTCTCGCCATCGACCGCTACCAGCAGAACGAGGCCCTGCGCCGGGAAATCGAGGAGCGCGAGCGCGCGGAATCGTCGGCCGAGGCCGCCCGCACCCAGCTCTCCGAGGCGATCGCGGCGATTTCAGAGGGCTTCGTGCTGTACGATTCCGACGACCGGCTGGTGCTGTGCAACGACCGGTTCGTCGATTTCTTCGGTCCCGCCGGCGCGCGCGTCAAGCAGGGGATCGCCTTCCCCGACCTGATCGCGGCGCTGGCCGAAAGCGGCATCGTGCCGTTCGGCGATCTGACCCGGGAGGAATGGATCGCCAACCGCGTGGCCACCCACCGCCAGCCGCGCGACCCCCTGGAGATGCGGCTGAACAACGGCCGCTGGGTACGCATCACCGAGCGGCCGACGGCGGACGGCGGCATCGTCGGGGTCTATTCCGACGTCACCGAACTGAAGCAGCGCGAGCTGCAGCTCGGCGAACTGGTGGATTCCCTCGCCCAGGCGCGCGACCAGGCGATGGAGGCGACGCGGACCAAGTCGCAGTTCCTGGCCAACATGAGCCACGAGCTGCGCACCCCGCTGAACGCCGTCATCGGCATCGCCGAGATGCTGCACGAGGACGCCGAGGACCTGGGCCAGGACGACTTCATCGAGCCGCTCACCCGGATCAACCGCGCGGGCAAGCATCTTCTCAACCTGATCAACGAGATTCTCGATCTCTCCAAGATCGAGGCCGGCCGCATCGAGATGCTTTCCGAGGAGTTCGACGTCGCGGGCCTGATCGAGGAGATCACCACGGTGAGCCGGCCGCTGGCCGAGAAGAACGGCAATGACCTCAAGGTCTCTCTCGCCGACGGGGTTTCCAGCATGCGGGCCGATCCGACCCGCGTCCGCCAGATCGTCTTCAACCTGGTCTCCAACGCCTGCAAGTTCACCGAGCAGGGCGAGATCGCGCTGCGGGTGACGCGTCTCGCCGCCGACGCATCGGGCCCGGAGCGGCTGCGTTTCCGGGTCAGCGATACCGGCATCGGCATTTCCGAGGACCAGATGGGACGGCTGTTCCAGGAGTTCAGCCAGGCCGACGCCTCGACCACGCGCCGCTACGGCGGCACCGGGCTCGGGCTGGCGATCAGCCTGAAGCTCTGCGAGATGATGGGCGGGACCATCACGGTCGACAGCGTGCTGGGCGAGGGCACCACCTTCGAGGCGATCATCCCGGTATCGGTGCCCGACATCGTCGAGGACGGCGAAGAGGCGACGCCGGCCGGCGAGCGCGGCGGGGGCGGTCCCGGCACCGCCGGCAACCGCAACCTGGTCCTGGTGATCGACGACGACGCCACGGTGCGCGACCTGATGTGCCGCCACCTGGCGCATGACGATATCGAGGTGCTGACCGCCGCCTCGGGCGAGGAGGGGCTGGCCCTGGCCCGCGAGCGCCGGCCCGGCGTGATCACGCTCGACGTGCTGATGCCGGGGCTCGACGGCTGGGCCGTGCTGCAGCAGCTCAAGGCCGATCCGGATCTCGCCGGCATCCCGGTGGTGATGGTCACCATCCTGGACGACCGCAACCGGGGCTATGCGCTGGGGGCGGCGGACTATCTCAACAAGCCGATCAATCGCGAGCAGATCCGCGCCGTGGTCGCGCGTTTCGTGGCCCAGGCCGCCGGCGCCCGGGTGCTCGTGGTGGAGGACGACGAGGCCACCCGGTCGATGCTGCGCCGCCTGCTGGTCAGCGAGGGCTGCCTGGTGACCGAGGCGGGCAACGGCCGGCACGCGCTCGAACGCATGGCCGAGGGGCTGCCGGACC
This sequence comes from Alphaproteobacteria bacterium, assembly GCA_041940205.1. Classification (GTDB taxonomy): domain Bacteria; phylum Pseudomonadota; class Alphaproteobacteria; genus JBGTSP01. Next base: position 7,017 of record JBGTSP010000024.1, on the reverse strand, counting down.
TGATCCTGCTCGACCTGATGATGCCGGAGATGGACGGCTTCGAGTTCCTGGGCGCGTTGCGCGCCGACCCGGCGCATGCCGACATTCCCGTGGTGGTGGTCACCGCCGCCGACCTGACCGCCGAGGACCATGCCCGCCTCAACGGCGGTGTCGAACACATCCTGCAGAAATCCGCGCTCGACCGCGACAGCCTGATCGCCGAGGTGCGCCGCCTCGTCGACGGCTTCGCCGGGGCGGCAACGGACACGGACCCATGACCAAGATCCTGTATGTCGAAGACAACGAGGACAATGTCTTCATGCTCACCCGCCGGCTGAAGCGCCGCGACTTCGAGGTCGTCGTCGCCGAGGACGGCGAGAAGGGACTGGCGCTGGCCCTGAGCGAGCGGCCGGCGCTGATCCTGATGGACCTCTCGCTGCCGGTGATCGACGGCTGGGAGGCGACCCGGCGCCTCAAGGGCGATCCGCAGACCGCGGACATCCCGGTGATCGCCCTTTCTGCGCATGCCATGCAGGGCGATCGCGAGAAGGCGCTGGCCGCCGGCTGCGACGACTACGACACCAAGCCGGTGGAGTTCGCCCGCCTGCTCGAGAAGATCGAGGCGCAACTGGGGCGGGAGCCGGAGACGTGAGCGAGGCCGGCGACGGCGGCGCGGCGGAGGCCGGGAATTCCGGTGCGGAGGGCCCGGCGATCCTCGTCGTCGACGACAACGAGGACAACCGCTACACCCTGACCCGGCGCCTGCGCCGGCAGGGCTATGAAAACCTGCATGAGGCGGTGGACGGGCGCGACGCGCTGTCGGCGCTGGAAAACGGCGATTTCGACCTCGTCCTGCTCGACATCATGATGCCCGAGATCAACGGCTACGAGGTGCTCGAGCGGGTGAAGTCGGACATGCGCCTGCGCGACATCCCGGTGATCATGATCTCCGCGCTCGACGAGATGGACTCGATCGTCAAGTGCATCCAGCTCGGCGCCGAGGACTATCTGCCCAAGCCGTTCAACGGCACGCTGCTGCGCGCCCGGGTCGGCGCCTCGCTGGAGAAGAAGAAGCTGCGCGACCAGGAGGCGGTCTATCTCGACCGCCTGGAGGCCGAGCAGAAGCGCTCGGACGAACTGCTGCACGCGATCCTGCCCGAGGGCGCCGTCAGCGAGCTGAAGGCGACCAACACCGTCCAGCCCCGGCGCTACGAGGATGTCGCCGTGCTGTTCTGCGACATCGTCGGCTTCACCCGCTATTGCGACGCCAATCCGGCCGAGCGCGTGGTCGCGGAACTGCAGGGGCTGGTGCAGGCCTACGAGGACGCGGCCCAGGCGCTGGGCATGGAGAAGATCAAGACCGTCGGCGACGCCTTCGTCGGCACCGCCGGCCTGCTGCGCAAGCTGCCCTCACCGGTGGAGTCCGCGGTGCGCTGCGGTCTCGACATGGTGCGCATCGCCGGCGAGGTCGATCCCGGCTGGCAGGTCCGTGTCGGCATCCATTTCGGCCCGGTGGTCGCCGGCATCGTCGGACGCCGGCAGTTCATGTTCGATCTCTGGGGAGACACGGTGAACGTGGCCTCGCGCATCGTCGATGCCGCCGAGCCCGACAGCGTGTTCGTCTCCTCCGAAGCCTGGATGCAGGTCCGCCGGCAGGCCAGTGGCCGCAGCCGCGGCCAGGTCGACCTGAAGGGCAAGGGCGCCTTCGAACTGGTGGAAGTCTCCGCCATCGGCTGACGCCCCTGGCCGGCCTGCCGTCCACCGGCGGGGCGGGGATCAGCTCTCGGCGTGTGCGCGGAACCAGGCCTCGGTGGCGGCGTCGGTGGGGAAGAAATATTCCAGCCGGATATTCTGCAGGCTGACATCCATCGGCGTGCCCATGGTGGCGATCATGGTGAACAGCGACAGCCGGGTCTCGCCCTTGCGGAACACCACGTTCAGCGTGACGGGCATCTCCCGGTCGTCGCGCGGTGCCGACAGCAGGCGCTCGCCGTCGGGATAGCGGCGCAGGCGCTCGAACAGCGTGCCGATCTCCTCCGGCTGGCCCTCCATCAGGTATTCCGAGCGCACCCGCCGCAGCATCCAGGTCAGGGTCCGCTCCCAGTCCTCGAGCATCGGCCGCAGGCCGTCCGGGCGGATCAGCATGTCCATCAGGTTGCCCGCGCCTTCGCCGTCCTGCGGTGGCGGTCCGTCGAACAGGAAGGCCATCAGCGTGGAGGCCGCGCGGTTGGCGTGCAGCACCGTGTAGGTGGCGTCCACCACCACGGCGGGGAAGGGTTCCTGCTGGCGAAGGGCCTGGTCGAGGGCGCGCGAGACCGGCTCCATGTCCGGCTCTCCGAGTTCGCGTTCGCCGAAGGCGGGGGCATAGCCGGCGGCCAGAAGCATGGCGTTCTGTTCTCTCAGGGGGATGGCGAGCGCGGCGGCGAGATGCAGGATCATGCCCCGGCTGGGGGTCGAGCGGCCGGACTCGATGAAGCTCACATGCCGTTGCGAGACGTCGCACTCCACGGCGAGGTCGAGCTGGCTGACGCCGCGGGTGCGGCGCCACTCCTTCAGCAGGGCGCCGAAACCGGAGGCCCCGGTGGTGGCGGCGTGGTCTGTTCTCTGTTGCATGGCCGCGAGCATGCCGCGCGGGAAACAACGGGACAATTACCGGTCGCGTAATTGAGAGCGCGGCGTTCGCGCCCCAGGTTCCGGGTGTCACCCACCGACCCATGGAGACCTGCCATGACCATGACCTTCGAACGCACCGCCCCCACCACGGCCCCGGCGCCGGCGCTCGCCGCCTGGCCGTTCCTGGCCGCCGCCGCCATGGACGTGCTGCTCGGCCTCGACCTGCTGTTCCTCGCCGGTCCGATCATGGAGCTGGCGCTGGTCGCGCCGATCGATCCGATCTGGCTGCAGGCCGCGGGCGTCGCGCTCGCCGTCTACGGCGTCGACATGGCGATCGTCGCCCGTTCGCGCGGCGCGCTGCGGCGTTTCCGGCCGGTGTTCCTGATCGCCAACTGGATCTACGTGCCGCTGGCGCTGGGCGCGGCGCTGGTCTTCGCCGACCGCCTGAGCGGGATCGGCACGGCGATGCTGCTGGCCACCGTCGTCGCCACCGGCGTGCTCGCCTTCTTCCAGCAGCGCGCGCAATATCCCGACTGATCGCGCCACCGCATCCCCGGCCCCCGCGGCCGGAGCCGCAGACCCTGGCCGCCGGTTTTCCGGCGGCCAGCTTTGTTTTGTCCGCCCGCGGTCATATCTGCTAAGCAGAAACGGCAATCGGCAGAACCGGGGGAGCGCTCCCATGCCCGACTATCTGCGTCTCGGCGTCAACATCGACCATGTCGCCACCATCCGGAACGCCCGGGGCGGCCCGCATCCCGATCCGCTGCGCGCGGCCCGGGTCGCGGCGGCGCGGCGACTGCTGGTGATTCTCAACGAGCCGACCTACTGACCCCTGCCGAGCAGACGTGAACGGCCGCAAAACCTCTCGGTTCTGCGGCCGTTCACGTCTGATTGCGGGGAAAACGGGGATCGGTCAGGCGGCGGCCTTCTGGCGACGCCAGCCGCCGCGCACGGTGGCGATGGCGGTCTTCAGACCACGGCGCCTGCCGGTCGCCGGATCGGTGCCACCGAACCCGTCGAGGTCGTCGAACATCCGCTCGCTGCGGGTCTCGGGCGCATTGTCGCGGGTGTCGGACAGGAACTTGTCCGGCAACGACAACTTGGCGATCGTGCGCCAGGCCTTGCCGTACTGCACCAGGAAGGACCCGGTGGTGTAGGGCAGGTCGTACTTCTCGCACAACGCGCGCACCTTGATCGAGATGTCGTAGTACCGGTTGCTCGGCAGATCCGGGAACAGGTGGTGCTCGATCTGATGGCACAGGTTGCCGCTCATGAAACGCAGCACCGGACCGTTCTCGAAGTTCGCACTGCCCAGCATCTGCCGCAGGTACCACTGCCCGCGGGTCTCGCCCACCATGTCGGTCTTGGTGAACTTCTCGGCGCCGTCGGGGAAGTGTCCGCAGAAGATCACCGCGTTGGACCACACATTGCGGATGATGTTGGCCACGAAGTTCGCTCGCGCGGTGGACCGGTAGGTGGCCCCCGGGGACAGCGAGGTCAGCGCGGGCCACAGCACGTAGTCCTTGGCGACCTGGTGGCCGGCCTTGACACCGAATTCCTTCATCCGCACGACGGTGGCCTTGCGGTCGTCGCGCCCCTTGAAGATCTTGCCGATCTCCAGGTGCTGCAGACCGACCCCCCACTCGAACAGCGACATGAGCACGGTGTTGAACACGACGTTGAACGCGTTCATCGGCTTCCACCTGGCATCGCGGGTGACCCGGATCAGGCCGTAGCCCACATCGTCGTCCATGCCCAGGATGTTGGTGTACTTGTGATGCATGAAGTTGTGGGTGAACCGCCAGTGCTTGGATGCGCCGGCCATGTCCCACTCCCACGACGAGGAGTGGATCTCGGGATCGTTCATCCAGTCCCACTGGCCGTGCATGACGTTGTGGCCGATCTCCATGTTCTCGATGATCTTGGCCACGCCCAGGGTGGAGGCGCTCGCCCACCAGAAGCTGCGCTTGGAGCTGCCGGCCAGCAGCGCCCGCCCGGTGAGTTCCAACGCACGCTGGAAGGCGATGGTCCGGCGGATGTAGCGCGCGTCGTCGGCGCCGCGGGAATCCTCGATGTCCTGGCGGATCGCGTCCAGTTCGGCGCCCAGGTTCTCGATGTCCGCCTCTGTCAGATGCGCAAAGGCGGGTACGTCGGTAACAGCCATCTTCGTTCGGCCCTCCTTCCGTCGACTACGGTACCGTAACCTACGGCAACGTAGGTTACTTGTCAGTAAAAGCTACGCGTCCAGTGTGCAGTCGCCGGACGCTGCCGAAATACAGGTCTGCACCCGGGTGCCGGGTTCGTGTTCGTCGCCGGTGCGCAGATCGCGGACGTGCCCGGCGACCAGCCCGACCACACACGACTGGCAGATGCCCATCCGGCAGCCGAACGGCATCGTGATGCCGGCACCCTCACCGGCCTCCATCAACGACGTCGCCGCGTCGGCGGTGACGGTCTTCCCGCTGCGCTCGAAGGTCACCGTGCCACCGGTGCCGTGCGGGGCCGCCCGACTGACGGCGAACCGCTCCAGATGCAGGTTCGACGCAATCCCGGCCTCGGCCCACACCCGCTCGGCATCGTTGAGCATCAGCTCCGGGCCGCACGCCCAGGCCTGCCGGTCCTGCCAGTCGGGCACCACGTCGGCGAGCCGGGACAGGTCCAGGCGCCCCTCGGTCCGGGTGGTGCGCACGTGCATCCGATACCCGGGATGAGCGTCGTGCAGCGCCTGCAGTTCGGCGGCGAACATGACGTCGTCCGCGGTCGGCGCCGAATGGACGTGCACGATGTCGGTGATCTGATCGTGGCGCTGCAGCGTGCGCAGCATCGACATGACCGGCGTGATCCCGGACCCCGCGGTCAGGAACAACACCGCCGGCGGCGCCGGGTCGGGTAGCACGAAGTTGCCCTGCGGGGCGGCCAGCCGGACGATCGTGCCCGGCGCGACCCCGCCGACCAGGTGGGTCGACAGGAAACCCTCCGGCATCGCCTTCACGGTGATGGTGATGGTCCGGCTACCGCGCTTGTCGTGGCCACCCCGGACCGGGGCCGAGGTCAACGAGTACGACCGCCACCGCCAGCGACCGTCGACGAGCAGTCCGATGCCGATGAACTGGCCGGGCTCGTAGTCGAAGGAGAATCCCCAGCCCGGCTTGATGACCAGGGTGGCCGAGTCGACGGTCTCGCGACGGACCTCCACGACGCGGCCGCGCAGCTCGGGCGGATAGTCGCTGCCGTCCAAGAAGGTGTAGTTCCACCACACCCATCTCTCGTCGGAGCCGTAAATCGGCTGGCGGCTGTCGGGCTCGCCGAGCAGGCGGACGACCTCGGAGGCGTCACGATCGGCGATCAGACGGTGGATCTCGTCGAACGACTTGTCCGAGCGCGCGCCTTGCCAGCAACCTGCCAGCAAGGCGAGAGCCCAGACACCGTATCGCGCGCGAGCCGTCATTCGAGGTCTGCTCATGGCGATCGGCGCGGTGGCTCAGCCGCCCGACGGCTGGCCGTCGTTGGCCGGGTCTTCGGTCTCGGTGGCGTTGGGATCGGGCTCGATGTCGTCGTCGAGATATCCGTCCCAGTCGCCCCCGGAGTCTTCGCTGCGGACGTCGGCTTCGTTCTCGGAGACCATGGTTTCTTCCTCCCGGTTGTCGAGACGCCGGAGCGGCGTCTCGGGGTTATGCCGGGAGAAGAAACCGGGGTCGAAGAAATGGTTAGTCGAGCCGGGGCTCGGCCGGCGCGCCGGGGTCGAGGGCGGCTCGATGGGGACCTTTTTTGGAACGCCGCGAGGGGTCGCCGTAGCACGCGAAGCCGGCCCAGAAATGCGGCGCTTGCCACGCCTCCTGCCGCCGCATGGCGGTCTGGGCATGACTCAAGGCGAGGCTCGGAGCCAGTCCCTGGCCGAACCCGCGATAGAAGTGCTCCATCAACGCGGCGGTGGCGCGATCGTCGACGTCCCACAGCGAAGCGACCACCCGCCGCGCGCCGGCGGCGAGGAAGGCGTGGGTGAGGCCGATCAGCCCTTCGCCCCGGACGTCTTCGCCGAGCACACTGCGGCAGGCGCTGAGCACGACCAGGTCGGCGTCGAGAGTCAGCCGCCGGATCTCGTAGGCGCGCAGGTAGCCGTCGACCGGCCGGCCGCCCGAGTCGTAGCGGGAGAAGACCAGCGCCGCCTGGTCCGCGGCCTCGATCACCGGCAGCGCGTCCCGGCCGTCGCCGGTGGCGACGTCCGGCACGTCGAGCAGGGTGTGGGTGGCCAGGTGGAGCACGCGGAGGCTGCCGAGCGCGCCGCGCGCCAGCAGCTCGCGGCGCGCTTCGAAGCCGGTGAAGGTGCGGCTCTCCACGCCCAGCCAGCGCGCCGCGGCCCTGGCTTCGGCCAGCGACGCCGGCAGGGGATCGAGCCGCGGCGGCTCGGGTGGCGCGGTCGGCAGT
>JBGTSP010000023.1:0-28346 GCA_041940205.1 Alphaproteobacteria bacterium | reverse complement strand
TGTTCGCGTACATCGACCCGAAGGTGCGAACGAAGAGGCCTTTCTCGACAAACCGGTCATTCGCGAGGAGCTGGATCGTGGCATCGATGTCGTCGTACGGCGCGCCGAGGAGGTCGTGGAGGGGGACCCGAAAGAGGCTCTCTGACACGTCGTCTTCGACACCCTCGATATCCCCGATGAATCCCTCGGTTATGGTGACGAGCGCGTCGACCAGGGTATCGATGACCGCTTCTTCGTGATCGAGGAAATGCTCCCGCGCCCGGAGGAACTGTGCGAACTCGACCTGCTCCTTGAGCGACATCGTCATATCGAGTGTGTCGGGAACCGGAGCGAACAGTTGTTCCTCGTTGCGGAACAGACCGACCATGAGGCCCAGGATCGGCTCGAAGAGCTGGTCCGGTATCGATCCTACCTCGTCCATCAGACGTCTGAAGACGGCGTTTCGGCCCTCTGGTCCACAGGCAGCCGATTGCTCCGATCTCTCCCGCACGCGCTCGTAGAGCGTTTTCAACTCGCTCCAGTCGCGCGCGCGTTCGTCGGTGAAGCGCCTGAGAAGGGGGATGTACGTCGACGGCTTGAAGCTGTCGTTATGCGAACTCAATGACTTCCTCGGAGCCGTCGAAACGCTTTGCGACAGCAAGGTACTGGGTCAGCATCTCGCAGGCATCGCGGATCGCCACCTCGGCGCCCAGGAGCTCGTCGAGATCCTTGCATTCGATGTGCTGCCCCTTGGTGAGCCCGTCGATGGTGATGTTGAGCTTCATTTTCGCCAGGGCGAGGCTGGCGATGCCTTTTGCGAGACCGCCTGCTGTTCCGTCGCGAAGCCTCTCTTGAGCCGCGTCGAGATGCTGCTTTGATGCCTCGCTGTTGTATATGACCTGGCTTCCGAGCTTGTATTTCTGGACCGCGTCGCTCTCTTCGTTGCTGAGCTCTGCGCGGGCGTCGAGCGCGAAGATCACGCTCTTCGAGACAATGCCACCGGACTTCTGGGATCGCTTGAGCTTCAGTTGCATGACCGTCGTTCTCCCCTTCAGGTACGGTCACGATGTTCCGGTGTACGAATAGCTTGAGTCAATCTAAGAGATAGTGTCGAGATAATTTTTCTATCGTTTGGTGAAGGCAGAGATTGGCGTGGTTGCCGAGCGCCTGATGAAGATTTCGATCTGAAAGATCGGGAAGTCGTATTTCAGCCTGGAAGAAACTGTACCGCTATGAGTAGCTATGGCGGGTGTTGTATGCCGCCACGAGATGCCCCCACGGAAGGGGCAGGCGTAGGGGCATTTGAGCAACGTTCAGTGAACCGCATTCGAAGACTGCGGCTTTCGATTTGCAGAATGGTTTGCAATTCAGCGAACGTGCAAAAGTTGCACTTTCGCTTCTGCGTTCGAGAATGCCGTGCATATAGAAAGTAAGGTCTACTTCGCTCACACGGCCCATAGGACTGCGATCAACGCCATTGCCCGCTCCACCGGCACCCCGGTGCCGATCTGTAGCCAGACATCGCCCCGCTTGACGACCTTATTGGCATCTGCGCCACTGCACGATGGAGCAGCGGGTGTGTCGGCAGAGGTAGGCTCCGCTATCACCGCCGCGAAGATCGGCACGTACTCTACGGCAAGCGGAAGCTCCCCGCGCCGAACCTGGCGCCGCCAAGTTTAGAGCAGCTGCGGATGCACTTGGTGCCGGTGAGCCAGGTCTGACACGCCGGGCAGCAGCGTTTCGGCGACAATCCGTGCCTTCTGCGCGGCAGTGTACGAGCACCGCCGCTCCGGGCCCGGTCAGGACCTCCAGCCGGCGCACGTCCAGTGCGCTCGTTACCTCAATCGTTGCTAAACCTTGCATGCAGCGATCCCCAAAAGGATCGCCAGTTACCGCTCACAGCCTACTGTCCGCTACTTAGGGTCAGAACACCGCTTACGACTTGATCGTGTCCGTGTTGACTGGAGAGGCCGGCGATCATGGGACCGGTGCGTCCGCAGGCAGTGCCTTCGCCCCGTTTAGCCCGAGATTGGGCGGACGTGCGCGTAACGCCTGCACGATATCAATTTTACGACACGTCGTGGCATAACCGGTTGCGCTTGGATCGGACAACCGACAGGTATTTCGCCGCAATTGGGGGGGGGAAGTGAAGACTCCTAATATTGACGGCCGGTGAGCTGGAGTTCTTGCTCTGCTAGCCTGACACCCCTTCCGATAGAAGGATTCTGGGTCGATTCTCATATGCGCAGAGCCAAAGAGAGTTTGGTGATATTCGTGAAATTTCAAGTGGTTGCAGCTTTTAACTGACCGAAGATAAAAATCCTTGCACCGAACTACGCCAGGACATTTGGTCTCCACTCTTGCACTGTAGGCAGAACATGGTAGTATTTTCTCTTAACTTACAACAAAACACATTGGGGATAATAAAATGAGTGCCAAAGTAGCTGTTGTCGCTCTCTCGCTACCATTTTTTTTGGCGGCCTGTTTGAACGATAAGGGTCGATCCTATCGAGCGACGCCTCTCTCATATGCAAAAGTATCTGCGGAAGAAGCAGCCGCTCAATGTTCGAATGAACTACAACAGGTCAATAAACAATCTGATCCTCTCAAGGTTCTTACAAAGAATCTGATCGCTCCAGACCAAGAATTTACTATTTGTATGAAATCCAAAGGGTATGCGGTTGAACCTGCAGATCAGTAGACCGATTACGACCAACCACACTACTTGATCTGATCTCTGGTTCGTGACCAGTGTACGGCAGCATCCGCAAGTTCATGCGTTGGCTGACGCCGCCGCCTCCTTCAGTTTCTGCTCCGCCAGCTTCTCGGCGTTCGCTTCGATGCTGTCGAACCAAGGCTTCTCGGATGAAATCTCCTTGATCGCGAGGTCGCACTGCACGATTACTTCGAGCAGCGTTTCGATATTATCGCGTGCGAAGTCGGTCAGCCGATTGCCGGCGCGGCCGGAGTAGAGCTTTTTGGCGAGTTGGGTGACGGACGTACTCAGTGGCAATGCACGCCGCCACGCTTTCGGTCCGCATGGCAGCACTGGCCGGTCGGGGAACTCTTCCGGCAGCCATCTCCGTGGTGGATGGTCGGGTTCTGGAACCCCGCAAGGACCGCCCGTTCAGCGGAAACCGGCGCGGCCGCGAAGCCTAGTAACAGCGAAAAAGCAACGATCACAATGTGTCTCACGGCAACCTCCAATGGATTGTTTGAAAACGCCGAACAATACCACTGGTTGCGCCGGTCTGATCAAGCTTGTTGGACGGAGTCGATCGCCTGCCGATCAGGCGCCGATGGGTTCCCGTGATACCAGGACGCGTGGATCTCCCGAGAGTGACCGCGTTGCCTGCGCCAGATCCTATCCGCCGTACCTCACCTTCACGGTATTGCCGCTCGCGTCGATCCCTTCACCGTTCCCGCTTCCGAAATTCTCACTGGTGTAGGTGCCCGACGCTGCCTTGCCGTTGTCGCAGGCAAGCGACCAGGTGCCGGTCGGCAACTCGTCGGTCCCGTACTCGCCCCTGTTCCATTTCCACGTACCTCGGCACTCGACGCCATCGCCGCTGACCTTGAGCGGGCCCGTATCGCTTCGACCATCGAACGACAGCGTTCCTGACAAGAGCGCTTGCCAGCCTTCCCAGCTCGCCGCGAACGGCACTGAGGTCATCGATTGCTTGGCGGTTGCCTGTGGAGCTGCAGCTTTTGCGATCTTCGGAGTTGCGTTGGCCTTTGATAACGGCGGCTTGTAGAGCCCGCGGTAACCGGTTGCGGAGACCGCCGCATCCTCAAGCTCTGCCGTCATTCCGTCCTTGTCGCAGATGGCGCCGTAGGTGATGGAGTCTTCTCGTGCCGCGTTCGGACCCACAAACACCGACTGCCAGGCGAAGCAGTGGAAGTCAGCCATCTCGAATCGCTGATACCGGGTCGTACCCAGCGGGCCTTGCCTGTCCCCCTTGTTTCCCCACCGAAGCGACTTGTTCTGGAAGCTCTTGAAGGTGGACCCCAGGGTCTGCTCGATGTCCCACAACCCTCCCCAGGACCTGTCATCAATCCGCCGGATGAGCATGACGGTAGCGTATCGCCGCTCGGCGACCCACCCCTGATAGTCGTACCCGACCGTGTAGTTGTCGTTGTTTCCGACCTGCGCTTTCGCCAGGGACAAGCCGAAATTCTCGCCCCTGAACAGCAGCCGCATGTCCTCAACGTCAACGTCCTTCGTGGACAGTGCGTTCGCGATCGACGGAACAATGACAAGCGTGAGCGTCGCAATCAGTCGTTTCATTATCAATGCCTCCTTCAATGCAGCAGGACTATCTACAATCGGGCATTCATAATCACCCGCCAGCCATTCTTCTCGACAAATCTACAATCTGATTCTCGTCGCGTTGAGACACCCACCGGCCTGGCAATTGACAAGCGTGGACTGTTGCTATCGGTGTGGCCTTAGAGGGAGCACCTCAGTCCAATGAAAAGGGACGGTCCGGCATCCCGAACCGTCCCTCACTCCGGTCAAGGAGTTTCAGTGGGCATGTCGCGCGCGTCGATACGCTGTTGCAGCCAATCGAGCACTTCCTCTTCGATCCAGCCAACTCGATTGTTGCCGAGGCGCACCCGCTTAGGGAACCCTCCGGCCTTCTCGAGCCGGTCGATGTGCTGAGGTGAGTACAGGACCAGCTCACGCACGGCGCGTTTGGACAGTAACCGCATCACGATTCTCCATTGATGAGGAGCATCGCGATGCCCGATGGATGACTAACCCATAGGCGAAAGAGAGCGTATCAAATGCTCTTCATATCGCTCAACGGCCTCGCGCATCTCGGGTTGGTACTCATAGACGTTGTACACGCGGGCAATGGGAGACTGGGAACCACCTGAGATGTGGTTGAGGAGCTTCTCGACAACGATTTGAGACACTCCGATCTGCGCCATGAGCGTGCTGTACGTGCGTCGTAGGTCATGCAGCGTCCACCCGGTGACGCCAGATCGCTCGTCGAGATCGTTCTTGGCTTTGCCCCATCCATTGAAGACCGATGTGCGGTCATTCATTCGGCGGGAAGCAGGAAACAGGTAGGGACTATCATCAATCCGAGGGACGCTCTTGATGATGTTTTGCGCTGTCAGTCCGACAGGAAAGATGTGGCTGCGCTTGTTCTTGGTCAACGAAGAGGGGAGTGTGATCTGGTCGGTATCGATCCACTCCCATTCCAAAGCTGCGATCTCTCCCTTGCGCTGACCGGTGAGGATGAGAAGGCGGACGATCGTACTGTATGTTCCATTGTCGGACGCGTTCCACACCGCCTTGAGTTCCTCGATGGAGAGGACGTGTTCTCGAGCTCTGGGGGTGCTCGGAGGCTTAACGCCTGCAAGTGGACTGACTTCTAAGTACCCCTGATCGACGCACCAGTTCAAAAATGTCCTGATTGCAACAAATGCGTGGTGTTGCTCAGATGGTGTGCCGGCAAGTTTCTGGATCGAGCGCAGCAAGTCTGATCGGATGATCTCACCAAGGTTGTGGTGCCTGGGTTTGAAATGCCGATTGAGGAGCCGGGTGTAGTCAGAGACGGTTCGGGGCTTGTTCTTCGTTGCACAAGCCTCAAGAAAACGAGCTACCGCGTCCGTTGGGCTGATCGATTTTGGACGGCGTTTTCCAAGCGTAACCTCAGCGAGGAGGCGTTTGGCTTCGCTTCGGGCCTCCGACAGCGAGAGGACAGGATAGCGACCAATCGTAGTGAGAGATCGGTCTTTGCCATGCATGACGACAAAGGACTTCGTCCCACCTTGGGAGACCCTAACTCCGAACCCTGAAACCGTGTCGTCCCAGTAGCTCCTCTGCCCCTTCTCGGGAGGCTTGAGTGCGCGAACGCTCACATCCGTTAGTCTCATCTTAGACTCTCTATAGTCACATGACTAGCGTGCGTTGGGCTGGATGCGTATGTGTTAGTATGCACAGAATATTCCCAGAAAACAGCCAAAAAATCAATGCCCTGATGTCGTGAGGGAGTGAATGATCAACGCCGTGTACGGAATCATAATCCGCGTGTCGGGGGTTCGAGTCCCTCCCCCGCTACCATTTTTCGGCGTGTGGTTGGTAAATTTGATTTTGTCCGTTGGTCAAATAGTGAAGTATGTTCCCGCTGTCGTATGGATTTGATATTTTCAAATCTATGCGTTTCTCATGAGCGCCAATGGAGCTCATGGTCAACGCTTGGCCAAAGAGAAGAACGCCAACATGCTGGATGCTAGCACAAAGCCAGCCTATGGGAATAACAACACAGAACATCTCAGATTTTTAAACTTATTAGACTTCTACAGAAAGTACGAACATTTTAATCTTGGGTGTAAAGGCGCGAAATGGAAATAATCATCACAACAAATCGGTGGAAAAGCGATCCGAATTCGAGGAGTCTTGTAGATTTTTTACAGAAAAATGCGCCTTCGCTTGGCCTAGATGATTCAATTGTGTATTATGATTTTCCCGCCTATGCTGATTATGATGCCTCTACATTTCGTCCTGATATTTTGATATTCTCCCCAAATCATGGATTCATTGCAGTACGTTTTTTTTGATTCTACACTTTTTCAAAGATCTAACGAGAATTTGCAAGATTTAGATAACGCTCTAGGTGATTTTGTCGGAAATTTGCATTCTCGTTTAGTTAAAAGTAGAATATTGAGGGATGGAAGAACAAAAACTGTTGTAGATATTCATTCAATGATTTTAAATTTTGAACAATCCGATAAGATTGAAAATGATAATATAGAGAGTTTTTATTGTGTTTCATTGTCAAATTTTTCAGAACTTCTGAGAAGTATGCGATGCGATACGCTATCTCAGGAAGTGATTGATGAAGTAAGGTCAGTTGTTGAAGGTGCAAAAGCGTTATCTCGGATTTCAAGGCGAAAGGTTGATGATGAAAAGAAGCAGCCTTTGGCCAAAATACTGAGCTCCGTAGAAAGTCAAATTGCGAATTTTGATGAAAAACAAAGACATATAGCTCTAGTCGATGTGGGTGGGCCCGCTAGAATACGCGGACTTGCGGGAAGTGGTAAAACCGTAATATTGGCTATGAAGGCAGCGCATTTACATCTAAATAATCCTGACGAAAAAATACTTTTTACATTCTATACAAAAAGTCTTAGAGCAACAATTAAAACGCTTATTACCAAATTCTTCAGAATATACTCAGATAGTGACCCTGATTGGAAAATGGTGCAAATCCGACACGGATGGGGCGGTAGAACTGTTCCTGGTGTTTATTCAGATGCTTGCCGTAGAGATGGGGGAATGCCATTAAATCTTTCTGAAGCGCGACAGATTGCGAATTTTAATGAAAGTCCATTTGCTGCCGTTTGCAGGAATTTACTTCAGGGCGGATCAATAAAGCCCTACTATGATCACGTTTTAATCGATGAAGGTCAGGATTTTCCAGATAGCTTTTACAAGCTTGCGTATCAATTGACAAAAGGAGAGCGTGGTAGAAAAAGTCTTGTGTGGGCATATGACGAATTACAGGATATTATGAATGTAAAAATTCGTCAACCAAGAGAATTATTTGGAGTTGATGATGCGGGAAATCCATATGTGGATTTAGACTATTCTTCAGCTTTTGTCCCTCCAGGAGCACGAAATGATGCTGTGCTTAGCCGTGCTTATCGAAATCAACGAGATGTATTAATCTCTGCGCATGCATTGGGGTTTGGGGTCTACGGTCAGATTGTGCAAATGCTTGAGAGTGCAGAACATTGGGAAGACGTTGGGTATCAGGTGCTAAGTGGACCTCTTGCAATTGGTGAACCTGTTAGAGTCATAAGACCTGATTCAAATAGTCCAATTTCTATTCAAGACATAGACGGATTTCGCTTGATAGATAGTGCTGTGTGTGCGAATGTTAATGAAGAAATAGAATGGATAACGAACGAGATCGAAAAATTTATTGAGGCAGGATTGAACGCGGAAGATATAGTTGTCATCTCTCTCGATGATCGTTATGCTAAATCATATTTTAGAAAAATTTCTAGCGCACTTAGCGGAAAAGGAATTTCATCAAATAATGTAATCGCAGATCCTTACAATGAACCACCGTTTCTGATTCAAAATAGAGTGACTCTGTCGACTGTTTATCGCGCGAAAGGAAACGAAGCAGCGGTTGTATTTGCTGTGGGGGTTGAGTCGGTGTCAACGCACACTCGAAGTGGCCGGAACAAATTGTTTACAGCTTTTACGAGAACCAAGGCATGGCTTCGGATATCTGGCTTGGGAAAGGGTGCAACAGATCTCGTCGGAGAACTTAAGGAAGCTAAACAGAATTCTCCGTATATTTTATTTGAAATGCCAGATCCTGATCAAATTGACACAATTCAGAGGGGATTTAGCAAAAAACAACAAGCCGCACAGGCTGCTAGAAAGAAGTATTTGGATAGTCTTCGAGAGGCGGGATTTTCGGAAGAGGAAATAGAAGAGGAGTTGAGTTCTGGCGATGATATTCACTGACGGTGATTTTTCTAGAAGCTTACGGGAACTCTGGAGGAGGGTTGACTGGCTTGGTTTTGGTGAAGAATTTTCTAATCCAGTTTCTCTTGTTCCGTCTGATGAATTTCTCGGTTTGGCTATGGAGGAAAATACAACGTTTGAAGAGCTTTATCTTTGTGGGCTACGGAACAGAGATTTCAATATCCTTCTTAATGGATTTTCATATTTTCAGTTTTACAAAACAAATCATGGTTTGAGATATGCATATTACCCAAATCCATTACTTGGAAGCTCGGAGTCAGCGTTAAGAGAGTTAATTGAGATGCGGGAATATGTAGAAGAAGGTGTATTAAATATTGAAGAATATTTACAAGAGATAGCAGAATTTCGAAACCCTATTCAACCACCTCCTATTCGTTATGAATATGACCCCAGATCATATGTTGAATTACGGCATCCTTCTGCCCATTTCCATATAGGATTTCATAGCGACAACAGGTGGCCTTGTGGTAGAATTTATCCTCCCGAAGTATTTGGACTTTTGATAGCAAAATTTTATTTTGGAAATTATTGGAAATTGCTTGATGCAATAAAAATTGGAGATCATGAGAATTCGATTGATGGTATATTGGAGCGAGGTCGTGCAAATTCAAAATTGATAGAAGAAGAATATTTCTCAGAAGTAGAACGAAATAGTTTTCACTTTATTTAGAAGGAACTGGAGAGAATTATTTGGGAATTGAAAGATTATTATTTACAAATTTAGCCGTGGTCCAAGAATTGGGCAATATAAAATATTTCTGGTGGCGCGCGCACTTTAAGCGGTAAAAAACGGTAGTCGGCTGTTCGTATAGTTCGCGTTAACTAGGTCAGGCATCAGGGAGAGTTCCTCCTTTCCGGTTTCGGTTCTCGGAATTCCGATCAGGGAGGTCTACATCGGGTTCGCCCGTTCGTGCCTCGACACTGTTCAATCCTCGTTTAGTGTTCCCCGAAGGTCGGTAAGACGTTGCTGTTCATCACTTGTACCGCTGTTCCCGGCAACTAATTCGGATAATACCGCGCCCAGACGTAGCGGCTGTGGCAGTCGATTATGGTCTGCAGATAGACCTAGCCCACGACCTTCAGGCCGTCGACGAAGAACGTAGCCGCCGCCATCAGCGAGTCCATGTGCGGCACCTCGACGTGACATTCGCACAACTCTGGGCTGAAGCGTTTCAGCTGGCGCACCTATTAATCGCTCAGTTCCAACTTGCGATCCGACCTCGTTTTCTCCAGACGCAGCAGGAGCTCGAATTTCGTCAGCAGTGAATGGCGGTTCCAGACTCCGTGAACCACGCCCGAGGACACCTGGATGCCCCGCAGCGCCAGCTGCTACAGGCCATGACAGAGATGCTCCAGCGCGTAGACCAAGATCGCCCGCTCGATCTCTTCCGCAACCCGGATCGGATGCGGGCCGCGCATGCCCGGCAACCAGTTGATAAAGCCTTCGGCGCTATAGGTTTGGAAGTTCCGGCGGATCTCGTAGAACTGCTGACGGCTGTACCCTATCGGCTTGCACGCCTTCATTCTTTAATTGCGAAATAGGTATGTTAGGCCTCGGATCGGGTCCGTTCCCTGCGCCGTTCGGCACTAGACGGTTCCCGCCAGCACCGCCCCGCCCCAGCCCAGCAGCGCCACGCCCAATCCGGCGCCGAGCCATCGTCCTGCCGGCAGGGTCTTCTCCAGCAGCACCAGCAGCGTCAGGCCGGCGATCCACATCAGGTTCATGACGCCGCCGAAGAACAGCAGGGCCATCAGGAACCAGCAGCAGCCGACGCAGAAGGCGCCATGGGCGAGGCCCATGCGGAAGGCGCCGGCGGCGCCGTCGCGCCAGCGGCCCAGCAGGAACTGCAGCGGGTTGCGGCAGTGCCGCAGGCACATCTGCTTCAGCGGCGTGAGCTGGTAGAGGCCGGCGGCGATCAGGATCAGGCCGCCGAGCAGCGGGCTGGTGCTCTGCAGCATCGGCGAGATCAGGTCGGCGGCTTCCAGGCCCCACTGCGCGGCCACGGCAACCAGGCTGAAGCCGGCCCAGGCGACGGCGTAGGCCGCGGCGAACACGAAGGTCGGGGCGCCCCAGCCGTGCGGCCCGCTTGCGACGCCGCTTCCGTCGGCGTTTCCGGCCCTGTTTCCGGCCCCGCGGTACAGGCGGGCGAAGAGCAGCAGCATCGGCAGGGCGGAGGGCAGCATCATGGCGATCATCATGATCCACCACATCGCGAACATCAGGCCGGCATAGGCCGGCGTCCAGACGGCGCGGGCCATCATCTCCATGCCGGCGCCGGCGGCGAGATAGGCCCAGCAGAGCCCGCAGACGAGCGCGACCGCGAGCAGCACCGCCGCCCGGTCGGCGCGGGGCAGGGCGGCCGGTGCTGCGGTGGAGGCCGGCGCGGCGATAGCGGCCGGATGTTCGGATTCCCGCGGCGCGGACATCACGGGCGGCGGGCCGGCATGCAGGCGGGCCGCGCCGCGCGGCTCATCCCGCCCAGGAGAACGGCGCGAAGTGGCCGTTGTTGCCCCGGCCCTCGAGCGCGACGTCGAGGCCGAAACCCCGGACGATCAGCTTCGCGGCGCGGGCCAGCGCCAGGCGGGCGTTCGCGGGATGGGCGGTATTGTCGACATACATCGGCTCGCCGTTGTTGGTGCGCGGGCCGACGCCCGCGATGGCGAACTCGAAGATGCCGGGAATGGCGCTCTCGCGCTTCAGGCCATCCATCTCGAAGCGGATCGGGGCGTATTCGACGCCGCGGAAATCGCTCACCAGGTTGGCGCGGATCATCCCGGTGACGCCGCCGCGCTCACCGCTGGCGATCGCCGCCAGCGCCGCGCGCTGGGCCGGATCCGCGCGTTCGTCGACGACGCAGGCGAAGACCCAGCCGTCGTCGGCCATCACCCTGCCGCTGCGGATCACCAGCGCGAAGCACAGGCCGTCGAGCCGCACGCCGTCGCCTCCGCCCTCGTCGCCCCCGCCCTCGCTGCAATACCCCTCGTCGATCCGGAAGGTCATCATGGCGTGGCAGTGATCGCCGGTCGCCGCCTCCTGGGGGTTGGTGTAGATGCACGGACAGAGATAGTCGCAGTCGCAGCTTTCCATGTATTCGCCGCGCAACCGCCAGCCCTGATCGGCCATCCCCGCTCCTCCCGTTCCGTTCCGGGCGCGTGCCCGGCCTCGAAGTCTACGCCCCGGCGCGGCCCGGCTCACGCCTTCATTCGCGCCGGTGGAGGCCCGGCGTGGCGGGGTCGAGGCCGCGGTTGACCACCATGCGGTCGAGCGCGCGCACCGCGGCATAGGGCACGACGCCGAGCGCGCGGCCGCGCCGGTAGGTGATCTCGACCAGGCGCCGTTCCGTCGGATACTCGACCAGGAGCACCTGCTTGCCGTCCTCCAGCGCCAGTTTCAGGTGTTTCAGCGGCCAGTCGACCGCCTCCGCCCCGTTCGCCGTATCGTCGCCGTCGAGACCGAACAGCAGGTCCTCCTTGGCCTGGGCGTCGATCACCGCGCGGTAGCGCGTGTCGGCCAGCAGGTCCTCGGCGTTCTGGGGCACGATCAGGAAGCCCGGCCGGCGGGTCCGGGCATGGGCCGCGATGTCGGCGACGAAGCGGATCATCTCCGCCGCGGCGCTTTTCCGGCCCTTCTCCTGGAAGTACCAGTAGGCATCGACGATATCGAGATAGACCCCGTCGAAGCCCTGATCGATGATGCGGTCCAGGTAGGAACCCGGGCTGCCGTAGATCACCTGCTGCCAGTCGGGATGCCAGTAGCGCACCTTGAAGTTGCCCTGCCAGTCGGGGTTCTCCGCTTCCAGCCAGTCCGGCGGATTGCGCCGCCATTCCTTCCGCCAGTAGCCGCGATAGTCCTCCGCCTCGCCGATCGACATGTAGGCGAGCACGATCCGCCGTCCGCCGTCCGGCCGGGTCTGCATCAGGCGGACCTCGTCCGGGGTGAACGCGCCCGCGCGGGTGCCGTCGCGCGAGCGGTCGACCACGGCCATGTCGAAGCCGCTGGCCGAGATCAGCGCCGGCTTCGGCCCCGAGAGCCAGTAGGTCCAGCTGCGCACCTGCGAGAGGTCCTGCGAAACGGCCATGGACGAGACCAGCATCGCCACCATCCAGACAATCGACAATCGCCACATTTGATCGACACCCTGCCTTTCTTCCGCCCGCGGGCCAAGTCCCCGCATCAAGCCCCCGTTGCGGCCGGGGATCAGTCTGGCGCCAGCGCGTCCCAGGAATCGAGGAAGGTCACGTCGCGCGCCGGCCGCCGCGAGACCGGGCCGAAGCGGCCCATCGGCCAGCCGATCGGGATGGTCGAGACCACGCCGTAGTCCCATGGAATGCCGAAACGCGCGTGCAGCGCCTCCTCGAAGACCTGGTGCATCGTCGTCTGGGTCGCCCCCAGGCCGACGGCGCGGCAGGCCAGCAGGATGTTCTGCACGCAGGGATAGATCGCGCCGTAATTGGGCGGGGCGAGGCCGGTCCGCTCCTCCGGCGGCACCTTGAAGGGCCAGTCCCGCAGGCCGCAGACCAGCAGGATCCACGGCGCCTCGTGCATGTGGTCCATCTGGTAATACAGCGCCGCCAGCGTGCCCCGCGCCGGCCTGCGCCGCGCCGGGTCCGCCGGGATCTTCATGCGCGTCGCGATGGCCTCGCGATAGCGCTCGGCGAACCAGCGCTTTTCCTCGGCGGCGCCGAGCAGCAGGAATTTCCAGGGCTGGCTGTTCATGCCCGAGGGCGCCTGCACGCCGGCTTCCAGCACCTTGCGGATCAGCGCTATCGGCACGGGATCCGGCTTCAGCCGGCGCATGGCGCGCACGTTGCCGACGAGGTCGAAGAAATGCGGATGCAGGTCGGCCTCGTTCATCGCTCTCTCCCCGCGTTCAGGCGACGTCCGCCCGGCGGCTCTCGAGGAAATGGGTCCGCATCGCGCCCTTGCCCTTCACGTCGAGCTGCTGGCCCTCGCTGCAGACGAAGTCCGCCTCCAGCAGGCGCCGGCACTGTTCGGTGATCTGGATGCGGCCGGGTTCGCCCTGGGATTCCATCCTTGCGGCGACGTTCACGGCGTCGCCCCACAGGTCGTAGGCGAACTTGCGGTGACCGATCACGCCGGCCACCACGGGGCCGCTGTTCATGCCGATGCGGATGGCCAGCGGCGCGCCGTCGGGCCGGCGGCGACGGGACACGGCCTGCTGCATGTCCAGCGCCAGGCTGGCCATGGCCGCGGCATGGTCGGGACGCGGTTGCGGCAGGCCGGCGACCACCATGTAGGCATCCCCGATGGTCTTGATCTTCTCCAGCCCGTGGCGGTCGACGAGATCGTCGAAGTCGCTGAACACGTCGTTCAGCATCGCGATGATCCGGGCCGGCGCGAGATCCTCCGCCATCCGGGTGAAACCGACGATGTCGGCGAACAGCACCGTGACCTCGGTGAATTCCTCGGCGATGGCGTCCGGGCTGTCCTTCAGCCGCAGCGCGATCTCCTCCGGCAGCACGTTCGCCAGCAGCGTTTCGGCCCGCTCGTATTCCCGCTGCAGCGCCGCCTCGGCGGCATCGGCGGCCCATTCGTAGGCGGCGATCAGCATGGCGAGGCAGAGACAGAGCATCAGCCCGTTCGAGGCGAAGAAGAAGGTCAGCCAGTCCGCGGACACCCGCACCAGCGGCTCGCTGCGGAACCCGTAGGCGCCCAGCGCGACGGCCAGCACGGCAAAGCCCGTGGCCAGCGCGAAACGCGCAGGCCGGGGCAGGAAGGGCGCCAGCAGGGTGACGGCGAGCGCGACCAGCAGGAACGCCCCGAAGGCGGAATCGAAGCCGAGACAGACCGTCGCCAGGATCGCATGCGCGGTGATTTCCACCAGGGCGATCGCGAACGCCAGTTTCAGCCGGCCCCGCGCGGTCCACCAGCAGGCGGCCGCGTAGACCGCGATGCTCGCGATGTTGGCCGCGACGAGGACGCCGACCCCCAGGTGCCAGAAGAAGACGAGGAAGGCCACGTGCACCAGCAGCGCCAGGGGATACCCGATCCGGGCGAGGGTGTAGAAGCGCTGGTATTCCGCCGGCATGCCCGGCGGCATGCGGTTGAGCCAGGCGGAGAACCGGTTGCTTCCGCCGTCCCGGTACGATCCCCCGCTTGCCGCGATCCCGGTTGCCACGTCGGCCTGTTCCTTTCGTGTGCGGTTGCAGATTGCCGGTTGCCGTATGCCGGGCCGCGCGCAGCGGCCGGGTCGCCCGCGGCGCCCGGCCAGCGGGCGCTCAGTAGTCGCCCGACAGGAAGTTCCGGTAGGTCAGCGTGTTCAGGACGGCGCCGTCGTCGCCTAGGATGTCGAACAGCCGGCCGTCCCTGGCGCGCATGTCGTAATACACCGCCGCGCCTTCGGGGCCGGCATGTTCCATGTGCACGTCGCCGCCGTCGTTCGCGGTTTCGTGGCCGGTCCGCCGCACCTTGTGCACGTCGAGCAGGGGGCCGCTCTCGTCCACGTGCAGGCTGCCGGCGATGACGATGCTGCGGGTCGGTCCCAGATGCTGGTGAAAATGGCAGTAGGCGCCGGGCGGCCAGGTGACGAGGAACTCGACCCGCTCCTCCGCCTCGTGCGCCCGCAGCAGGGCGATCGCATAGTCGATCGGATAGCTGAAGCGCGGCCCGCCGGTCAGCCGCTTCCAGGCCAGGCCGGCCGTGGGAATTCCCGACACCTCGGCGGGAACAAGCCGGGCGGGATCGGGGGGACTGACGTCGTTCATGCTGCGCGCTCCGCTCCTGCCGGATACCGGAGGAACAGAATACGCCATCGCGCGGCTGCGGTCACAGGTCCGCAGCCGCCTCCTGGATTGTGCTAGGGCCGCAGCTCCTCCGGCGACTTGTCGCGGATCGTCGTCCAGTTTTCGTCCGCCTTGGCGATGTAGCCGGCGGGATCCTCCTGCCAGCGGCTCTGCACACCCTTCGAATAGTTCAGGTACAGCCGGTCATCGACGATCGAGAAGGCGGCCGGATCGATCTTGACCTTGTAGCCCATCGCCGTGCCGAAGGCGCAGTAGCCGCCATAGGCCGGCACGTGCGCGGCCGGGTCGGCGAGAAAGCGCGCGCGGTTGGCCGCGCTCGAGAAACGGTAGGTCGCGCCCTCGTGGCTGGCGGTCAGGTCCTCGCGGCCGGCGACGGGCCGGCCCTCGGCGAAATAGGCCACCGGATCGTGGCCCTGCAGGGCGAGCCCCGAAGCATCCGCGTTGACCGCCACATCAGCGGCGGCGAGCGGCGAAAGCGGCGCGCCCGCCAGCAGGGCGGCGAAGGCAAGGGGGGCGAAGGACAGGCCGGCAAGCACCCGGCGGCGGGACATCGGGGTCATGGTTTCACTCCACGTGATCACAGGCTCCGCATCTTGGGAGCGGCGCGCGGGCAGGCCAGACACAAGGCGGTGAAGCCGCCCGTGAGCTGGCCCGCGCAACGCCCGGTCAAACGGCGGTGCGGGGTGTTTCCCATAAAGCTTTAATGGTCGGACCATTGTGGCGGATCGGCCCGCATGGCAGACTTGGCCGGTGACGGATCGGCAGTCGGGAGGAGACGATGCTGTCGCGGGCGGACAATGAACGGCTCACCCGGGTGGGGCCGGATACGCCGATGGGCCGGCTGATGCGGCTCTACTGGATTCCCTTTTATCCCGGCGCGGCGCTGGCGCCGGACGGCCAGCCGAAGCGGGTCAGCCTGCTGGGCGAGGACCTGGTCGCCTTTCGCGACAGCGACGGCAGGCCCGGCCTGATCGCCAATGCCTGCCCGCATCGCGGCGCGCCGCTGATGTTCGCGCGCAACGAGGAATGCGTCTATCACGGCTGGAAGTTCGACGTGACGGGCCGGATTCTCGACCTGCCGGCGGAACCGGAAGGCAGCCGGCTGAAGGAGCGGGTGCGCGCGCGGGCCTATCCCTGCGTCGAGCGCAACGGCGTGCTCTGGACCTACATGGGCCCCGATCGGGACGCGCCGCCGCCATTGCCCGATCTGGAATGGAACCTGGTGCCCGAAGCGAACCTGGTCGTCAGCTTCCGGGTGCAGGAATGCAACTGGCTGCAGGCGCTGGAAGGCGAGATCGATTCCGCGCACGCCCCCATCCTGCACTCGCGGATCGACAACCGCGGCAGCATCAACGACTGGATCGCCGCCGGCGACCTGAAGCCCCGCTTCAAGATCGAGCGCCAGCCCTTCGGTCTCTCGATCGCCGCCCGCCGCCAGGCCGGCACGGGCGAGGCCTACTGGCGGGTCAACCAGTTCCTGCTGCCGTTCTGGACCCTGGTGCCGCCGCAATCGAAATTCCCGGAACTGAGCGGCCATGCCTGGGTGCCGATGGACGATACGCACACGCTGTGCCTGATGTTCTCCTACACCCCGAAGGCGCCCTTCCATCCGCGCTCGCGCGAACTGATGGAGCAGGGTCACAAGGGACGCGAAAGCGGCCATGCCAGCCGCACCTGCTACGAGGCGCGGCCGCCGGCGACGCCCTATGGCGACTTCTGGACCCGCTTCAATCCGGAAAACGGCTACCGCTTCGACTACGGCCTGCAGCAGAGCACCTGGTTTTCCGGCCTCCCGGGCCTGTGGGTGCAGGACGCGGCCTGCCAGTCGGGCGTGATGGCGATCTGGGATCGCAGCCTGGAAAACCTGTGCGTCAGCGACGCCGGCGTGGCCGCGGCGCGGCGCCTGCTGCTCGAGGTCCTCGACGGCCTGGAGAGCCGGGACGAGGTGCCGGAAGGGGTCATGCGGCCGGAGACCTTCATGGTGCGCGCGGTCTCGGTGACGATGCCGGAGGACACGCCCTGGCTCGAGGCCTGCGCGCCGTACATGCGCGCGCGCCTCGGCGAGGATTTCGGCTACACGCCCTGACCGCCGAACCCCGGCGGCCCGGCGTCGCGCCGGCTCAGGCGGACGCCGAGATCGACAGGCGCCGTTCGAGCGCGTGGTCGAGCGCGTCGCGCGAGGACCGGGCGAGGGAGACCAGGCTGTCGAGCTCGGCCTGCGCCCGCGAGAGATCGCCGTCGGCGATCAGGCTTTCCACCCGGTGGCAGACGCCGGACAGGCGCATCAGGCCGACGACGCCGGCCGCGCCGGCCAGGCCGTGCACCGCGTCCCGCAGGGCCTGCGCGCCGCGGGCCTCGTCGAGGCGGCGCATGCGGCCGTCGAACTGTTCCAGGAAGGAGCGCACGGTCGAGATCAGCGATTCCTCGCTGCCGAATTCCGCCAGCTCCTTCAGGTAGTCGGCGTCCAGCAGCAGGCCGCTCGCCCGCTCGGCCTCGCTCTCGCTCTCCTCCTCGGGCGCCAGGTAGGCCTGAACCAGGTCGCGCAGCTGCGAGGGCCGATAGGGCTTGGAGAGATAGCCGTTCATCCCCGCCCGGTCGATCCGGAGCGCGGTCTCGGGCATCACGTTGGCCGAGACGGCGACGATCGGCACGTCGCGGTTCGGGCCATCCTCGCGGCGGACGATCCGGGTCAGTTCGAAACCGTCGATCTCGGGCATTCTGAGGTCCATCAGCACCAGGTCGAACTTCTGGTGGCGCAGCAGGGTCAGCGCATCCGGGGTGTGCTGGCGGGTCACCGCCCGATGCCCGGTCTTGCGCAGCACCTCGGTGGCCACCAGCAGGTTCTCGCGGTTGTCGTCGACCACCAGGACGTCGGCGATCCGCTCGGGATCGGCGGCGGCGCGGGGCGATTCCGGCACGCTGGTCGGCGTGGTGACCGCCAGGTCCAGCAGGCCGTAGACGTCGTTGCGCCTGAGGGGATAGCGCAACCGCTCGATTCTGCGGTCCGCCGGCAGGCCGAGATCGGCGGCCCCGGCGGCGGGCGCGGACAGCGGCTCGAGAACGATCAGCCGGCCCGGGAAATCGGCGAGCGGGGCGAGGTCAGGCGCCTGTCCGTCGAGGCCGGTGAGGGCGAAGACCGCGGTATCGGTGCGGCCGGCCAGCCGTTCGGCGGCTTCCGCGGCATCCAGCGCGGCGACCGGGACATTGCGACGGTCGAGCAGGGCGCGAAGTTCGCGCAAGGTCGCGCCGGCCTTGCCGATGACGATCGCGTCGGCGACCGGCGGTTGCGGCACGGGCTCGCGCCGCGCGCCGCTCAAGGGAATGTCGACCGTGAAGCGGCTGCCCTTGCCGCGTTCGCTGTCCACGGTCAGCCGGCCGTTCATCAGGTCGACCAGGCCCTTGCAGATCGGCAGGCCCAGCCCGGTGCCGCCGCGCTCGACGTCGAGTGAACTGTCCTCGACCTGGGTGAAGCGGTCGAAGATGGCGTCCTGCTTGTCGAGAGCGATGCCGATCCCGGTGTCCTCCACCGTCAGCACCAGCCGCTTGTCGTCCGCCACGCCGCGGCAATCGACATGCAGGACGACCGAGCCGACATCTGTGAAGCGGATGGCGTTGCCGACCAGGTTGGTCAGCACCTGGCGCAGGCGGACCGGATCGGCCTTGGCGCGGGTCGGCACCGTGTCGCCGATCAGGGTGGCGATCTCCAGGCCGCGGTCCTGGGCGATCGGCGCCACGGAACCGACGACATCCTCGCACAGCGCGATCAGGTCGGTTTCCTCGGGCTTGAGCGCCAGCCGGCCCGACTCGATCTTGGAGAAGTCCAGGATGTCGTTGACGATGGCGATCAGCGACTGCGAGGAACGCACCGCGGATTCCGCATAGGTGCGCTGGTCGTCGTCGAGGCCGGATTCGAGCAGCAGTTCGGCCATGCTCAGCACGCCGTGCAGCGGCGTGCGGATTTCGTGGCTCATCATCGACAGGAAGCGGGCCTTGGCCTCGTTCGCCTGGTTGGCGAGACGGGTGGCCTCGGCAAGTTCGCGGTTCTTGGCCTCCAGGTCGCGCGTCCGTTCGGCGACCCGCTGTTCCAGCTCGTCATACAGCGACTGCAGTTCCGCCTGGGCCTCGTAGCGGCGGCGGATCTGCGCGGCCAGCGCCTCGTTGGCGACCTTCAGGTCGGAGGTGCCGGGCAGGGCGATGATCTTCGGCAGCAGCGGCCACAGGCCGATGGCGGTCACGGCGGAAACCACGGCGGTGAAGACCTTGGTGCCGCCCTCGAGATAGTAGCTGGGCACCCAGAGGGTCCAGATTCCCATCACATGGGTGATGCCGCAGCAGACGATGAAGGTCCCGAAGAGATAGAGCACCCAGCGATACTCGAAGTCGTAGCGCTTGATCGCGAACATCACCAGGACGAGCGGGATCGAGAAATAGGACACGGCGATGACCGCGTCGGAAATCGCGTGTGTCCAGAACAGGGCCGGGTCCCAGAGCAGGCAATAGCCGTGGGGCATGAAGCCGTTGTCGAAAAGGAAGTCCCAGATCGCAGTCATGTCCGCCGCCTCGCGCGAGCCCAATCTGGCTCGGTGTACATGTCGTTCGACTGTTGCCGAATCCGACAATCAACGCGGAACGCAATGGCCGTCGGTCCGGCTCTACTGTGAACGACACGTTAATCTGCAAATCCTAAGTTTCCGTTTCCGAAACAGCGCCGGAATTGTTTCAAATGGCCGCCTTGCGGCCCGGGCGGCCCGTCCGGTTGCGGCGGAAGACCGGCAGCCTGGTTTGCAATGGCCGGCCTGCGGACGCACTGTGCGGTCCCGCCGCGCCGGCCCGCGGTCGTCGCGGCATCGTCCCTGCCGTCATCTCCAGCGGAGCCCGTCATGTCCGAAACCGCCGCCGCCCCCGAGCCCCTGGCGCCGTCGCTGATCGACGCCCTGAACACGCTCGCCACCGCGACGATCACCCACCAGTTGCAGATGCGGGGCATCCGCAGCAGTTTCTTCAGCGGCCTGCGACCGCTGCATGCCGGCCTGCGCATGGTCGGCCGGGCCCGGACGCTGCGCTATGTCGCCCTGCGCGAGGACCTGAGGGCGCGGCTGAGCAGCGGCCTCAACGCCCAGCGCCGGGCGGTCGAGGCGATGCGGCCGGGCGACGTGCTGGTGATCGAGGCCCGTGGCGTGCCCGACGCGGCGACGATCGGGGACATCTATGCCACCCGGGCCTTCAGTCTCGGCGCCGCGGGCATCGTCACCGACGGCGCCCTGCGCGACACGCCCGCGATCGCCGCGATCGGCAAGCCGGTCTACAACCTCGCCTCCCACGGCGCCGTGCTGGGCCGCCAGCACATGCCGTTCTCGCACGACGAGCCGGTGACCTGCGCCGGGGTCTTCGTCGTGCCCGGCGACGTCGTGGTCGGCGACGGCGAGGGCGCCGTGGTGATCCCCGCCGCGCTGGTCGAGGAGGTGGTGCGCGACGCGCTGGAACAGGAAGAGCGCGAGGATTTCGCGCTGGAGCGGGTCCAGGCCGGGGAATCCACCGTCGGGCTGTTCCCGATGACGGACGAGCGCAGGCCCGACTTCGAGGCCTGGAAGGCGGCGCGCAAGAGCTAGGCGATCAGCCGCCCTTCGTGGCCGCAGCCTGGATCGCCCGCCAGACCGCCTCGCCGGTCGCCGGCATCGCGACATCGCGCACGCCCAGCGGCGCCAGGGCGTCGAGAATGGCGAGCATGACCGCGGGCATGGCGCCCACCGTGCCGGCCTCGCCCGCCCCCTTGGCGCCCAGCGGGTTGCGATCGGTGGGGATCGGCCGGCTCTCGATGACATAGTCGCAGAGGTCGTCGGCCCGCGGCATGGCGTAGTCCATGAAGCTGGCGGAGAGCAACTGGCCGCCGTCCGTCTCGTAGGTCACCCGCTCCATCAGGATCTGGCCCACGCCCTGGGCGATGCCGCCGTGGATCTGGCCCTTCAGGGTCAGCGGATTGATCACCGTGCCGACATCGTCGATCACCAGGTAGGCGACGAGCTGCACCCGGCCGGTCTCCGGATCGATCTCGACCTCGCAGGCATGGCAGCCGTTGGGGAAGGTGGGTTTCGGCGGCGTGTAGGTGGCGTTCTCGTAGAAGCCGGGCTCCAGCCCGGCCGGCAGGCGGGCCGGCTGGAAGGCCGCCTTCGCCACCTCCTTCAGGGACAGCGCGCGGTCGGTGCCGGCGACCCGGAACGTGCCGGCGGCAAAGTCGATGTCGCTCTCGGCCGCTTCCAGCAGGTGCGCGGCGATGCGTCGGCCCTTCTCGATCACCTTGCCGGCGGCCAGCACCAGGGCGCCGCCGCCCGCCGCCATAGAACGCGAGCCGTTCGAACCCATGCCGAAGGCGACGCGGTCGGTATCGCCGTCGATCACCTGCATGTCGGCGAAATCGAGCCCCAGATGCTGGTGCAGGATCTGCCTGTAGACCGTTTCGTGGCCCTGGCCGTGGGCCTTGGTGCCGATCATCACCAGGGCCGTGCCGCCGGGATTGAAGCGGATCTCGGCATATTCCGGCATCGGGCCGGCGGCCTGCTCGATGGCGTTGGCGAGGCCGAAGCCGCGCAGCAGGCCGCGTTCGCGCGCCGCCGCGCGCCGGTCTTCGAAGCCCGCGTGGTCGGCCAGTTCGAGCGCGCGCTCCATGTTGGCCGCGAAGTCGCCGCAGTCGTAGACCGGTCCCAGCGGGGTCGCGTAGGGCAAGCGCGCGGGCGCGATGATGTTGCGACGGCGCAGCTCCAGCGGATCGAGACCCAGTTCGCCGGCGGCCTCCTGCAGCACCCGC
Source organism: Alphaproteobacteria bacterium (assembly GCA_041940205.1). Lineage (GTDB taxonomy): Bacteria > Pseudomonadota > Alphaproteobacteria > JBGTSP01. The sequence goes on along the minus strand of JBGTSP010000023.1, from coordinate 6,282 downwards.
TCGATCAGGTAGATCGCTTCCGGCCGGCCGGCCCCGCGATAGGGCGCGGTCGGGTTGGTGTTGGTCAGCACCGCGTCGATATGCACGAAGGCGGCGGGGATGTCGTAGACCCCGGTCACCGTGTGGATCATTCCGAACGGCGTCAGCAGCTGCCGGTCGGAAGCGACGTAGGCGCCCAGGTTGGCGATCATGTCGAGATGCAGGCCCAGGATCCGGCCGTCGGCATCGAAGGCCAGCGCGATCTCGCCGATATTGTCGCGCCCGTGCTCGTCGGCCAGGATCACTTCCGAGCGCTCGCAGGTCCAGCGCACCGGGCGGCCAAGCTTGCGCGCCGCCCACAGGGTCAGGCGATGCTCGACATACTGCCAGCCCTTGGCGCCGAAGCCGCCGCCGACATCCTGCACCACCACCCGCACGTCGCTCTCGGGCACGCGGAAGACCTGGTTGGCCAGCATGCTGCGCACCCGGTGGGGATAGTTGACGTCGGCATAGAGCACGTAGCGCCGGTCGCCCGCGTCCCAGACGCCCAGCGCGCCGCGCGGCTCCATGTATTGCGCGTGCACGCGGCTGATCACGTAGCGCCGGCGCACCACGTGCGCGGCCGCCGCGAAGGCCTGCGCCGTCTTCTCCCGGTCGCCGCGCTCGTGGATGTGGGAGATGTTGTCCGGATTGCCGGGCCAGATCGGCGGCGAGGCCGGATCCGCCGCGAAGGCGGTGTCGGTGACGGCCGGCAGGGGCGCGTAGTCGACCTCGATCAGCTCGCTGGCGTCCTTCGCCTGGTTCAGGCTCTCCGCGACGACCATCGCCACGGGATCGCCGACATGGCGCACCCGGTCGCCCACCAGGGCGGGGCGCTGCGGGGCGAACATGGGGCTGCCGTCGGCCCGCTTGCGCGGCTGCGTCGCCCGCGGCATGCCCAGGCCGTCGGCCTCGTAGTCCGCGGCGGTGTAGACCGCCAGCACGCCGGGCGCCGCCCGGGCGGCGGCGGTGTCGATGGCGCGGATCTCCGCATGCGCGTGCGGCGAGCGCAGGAACACGCAACAGGCCTGTCCGGGCAGCACGCGGTCGTCCTGGAAGTGGCCGCGGCCCTGCACCAGGCGGATGTCCTCCTGGCGGCGGACGGGCTGGCCGATACCGAACTTCATCTCCGCATCGGACTGCGCCATCGCGATGGTCCGGGGCCGGTCGTCAGACGCCCGCACCCGGCGCCGGATCGCCGAGCACGGCGACGAAATCGCAGGTCACCAGGTTGGGGCCGCTGCCGGCGAGCAGCAGGGTGTGACGCGCCGGGCGGGAATCCGGGTCGGGAAACATCGCCACCCATTCGCCGTTCAGCGCGGCCCGGCCGGCGGCCACGTCGCGCACCCAGAAGGTGACCTTGATGATGTCGTCCGGACTGCCGCCGACATGCGCCATGGCGCTGCGCAGATGGGCGAAGATGTTGCGGATCTGTCCGTCGAGATCCTCCGGCAGGACCTCGGTCTCCGGATCCCGGCCGCTGATCACGGAAGACATCACCAGGTTGCCGATGCGGCTGGCGTTGGGAATCGGGTTGGCGTGCTTGAAGCCGGGGAAATTCACGCTTCGCCGCCGGCTCATGTGCGCGTCTCCGGCTCGCCGGCTCCGTCGGCCCGGAACACCGGCAGGTTTTCCGTCTCGTCCTCCAGCGCCTCGGGTCCCTCGGTCGGCAGCACCCGGAACCAGTTGAGCGCGCCGTCGATGTCGCCTTCCCAGACCTCGCGGGGGAGTTCGTACAGCAATTCGACGCCGTAGCCGTCGGGATCGCGGATGTAGAGCGAGTGGGTCATGCCGTGATCGACCCGGCGTTCGAAGGCGACGCCGCTCTCCTGCAGGTAGGCGAGCTGGCGCAGCCAGCTCTCCCGGTCGGGCAGGGTGATGGCGATGTGGTTGATGGCGCTCGGCACGCTGCCGTCGGCCGGGAGGGGCGGCAGGTCCCGGTTCTCGACCAGGGCGATGTCGTGATGGTTGGTCCGTCCGTCGCGGATGCCGGCATAGAAGCGCATCGGGCGCGGATTCGGGTTCCGCGCCGTCGGATGGAACTCGCCGACCTGCTCGAAGCCCAGCGCTTCGGTCCAGAAGCGGTGGGATGCCTCGAGGTCGCGGACATTGATCACCAGGTGATTGATCCCGGTGGGGGTCTCGGGCGACCCGGTCGCCGGTCCGCTAATGGCGGTATTCTCGTTCATGCCGTCCTCCCCGATGCCGCGTGAGACCGGCGGCTCGCGGACATTTTCCCCGATCCCGGCGGATTTGCCTACCGATGCCCGTGGCGGCCGGGCTTGTTTCGGCGATCGCCGGGCCCGCACACTGCCGGCGACGGGAGGATTCGATGGCGGTTCCGGCGATCGGCTGGCGCAGGAAGACGGTGTTCGGGCTGGGGGCGATCGCCTACGGCGTGAAGGACAACGGCTTCTCCACCTTCCTCATGGTCTTCTACAACCAGGTGCTGGGCCTCGACGCGCTCTGGGTCGGCGTCGCGCTGCTGCTGGCGATGGCCGTGGATGCGATCACCGATCCGCTGGTCGGCCATCTTTCCGATCACTGGCGCGGCCGCCTTGGCCGGCGCCATCCCTTCATGTACGCGGCGATCCTGCCGGCGCTGCTGACCTATTTCCTGCTCTGGCATCCGCCCGCCGGCATGCCCGAGGTCCTGCTGTTCGCCTACCTGCTGGGGATCGCCGTGCTGGTGCGGCTCGCGATCACCTTCTTCGAGGTCCCCAACTCGGCGCTGATCGGCGAACTGACGCGCGACTATGACGGCCGCACCGCGCTGGCCGGGCTCCGGGCGATGCTGGGCTGGCTGGGCGGCATCGGCGTCGCCATCGTCGCCTTCCGCGTCTACCTGGTCGACGAGCCGGGCGCGCCCGGGGTGCTCAACCAGGCGGGCTACGAGGCCTTCACGCTGTTCGCGCTGGCGGTCATGGGATCGAGCATGCTGATCTCGGCCCTGGGCACGCACGCCCTGATCCCGCATCTGCCCGGCACCCGCGGCGCGCGGCCGCTGTCCGACATCGCCTTCCTGGCGAGCCTGCGGGCGATCTTCGCCAAGCCGTCCTTCCGCGCGGTCTTCGTGGGTTCGCTGTTCGCCAACATGGTGTTCGGCATCGCCATCACCCTGCAGGTCTATTTCGGCACCTTCTATTTCGGCATGAGCGCGGTCCAGCTCAGCCTGGTGGCCGCCTCGATGGCGGCTTCCTCGATGCTGGCCTTTCCGCTCTCGGCCTGGCTGGCGCGCCGACGCGAGAAGCGCACCGTCGCCCTGGTGCTTGCGGCCGCCGCGCTCGTGGTGCAGCCGCTGGCCGTGACGCTGAAATATCTCGGCTTCGCGCCGGCGGCCGGCTCGGACGCCATGTTCGCCCTGCTCGCCGCCACCACCTTCGCGGCCACCGGGCTGATGATCGCGCTGCAGATCGTGGTGCTGTCGATGACCATGGACCTGGTCGAGGACAGCGAGCGGGAGACCGGGCACCGCGCCGAGGGGCTCTACCTCGCCACCTTCTCCTTCAGCCGCAAGGTGGTGACGGGTTTCGGCATGTTCGCCTCGGGCCTGCTGATCACGCTGGGCGCGCGCGACGGCGCGGGCATGGGCGAGGCGCAGATGGAAAGGATGGCGCTGCCCTACGTGCTGCTGATCGCGCTGCTCTACGCGCTCGCCATCCTGTGTCTGCGGCGCTACGGCCTCAGCCGCGCGGACCACGAAGCCAACCTGCGCAGCGTTTCGGGCTGACGGACGCTTCTGGCTACTGCACGCGCGGCAGCACCTCCTCCTTCAGCAGCGTCATCGAGCGGTGCCAGGCCTCGTAGGGTTTCCATTCGTGGCCCATGGCCATCAGGGTGCCGAAGGGCCCGACCGTGCCGCGCAGGTCCGAGAGCTTCTGGGCGACCTCCTCGACGCTGCCGACGATGAACACGTTGTCGATCAGGTAGTCGATCGTGACGTCGGAATCCGCCATGTCCGGATCGTTCTTCAGCAGCGGCAGCATCCCGACCTTGGGCAGCAGGCGCAGGAAATATTCCCGGAAGTCGCGTCCCATGACGCCCTCGCGGGCCTCCCTGCGGGCTTCCGCGCCGGTCTCGGCGACGAAGATCTCGCGGGCCACGCGCCAGTCGCCGGGATCGGCGGTGCGGCCCGCCTCCCGGGCGCCGGCCTCGATCGCCTGCCAGTGGGTCGCCAGCAGGTTGGGCGGGATCAGGTTGATCGACATCGGGATCCAGCCGCGCGCGCCGGCCATCTTCAGGGTCGAGGAATGCGGCGAGACCCCGGCCACGCCGATCGGCGGATGCGGACGCTGGTAGGGACGCACATGCGCCCTGAGGCCGATGTCGCTTTCCGTCTCGGGAATGGTGAAGCGCCACCAGTCGGTCTCGTAGACCCCGGGCGTCGGCTCGCTCCAGAGCTTCAGGATCGTGTCCAGCGCGGCCCGCGTATAGGCCCCGGAATCGACCGCCGGCGCGTCGCCGGCATAGCCGAAGACCTGCATGTCGCCGGGAAAGGCGCCGGTGCCGACGCCCCACATGAACCGGCCCTCCGCCATGTGGTCGAGCTGGGCGATGCGGTTCGCCAGCACGAAGGGATTGTGGTTGGGAATGCAGCTCACCCCGGTGCCGAGCCGGATGTTCTTCGTGCGGGCCAGCGCCTGGGCGATGAACAGTTCGGGCGAGGGGATGTTCTCCCATTCCGAGGTGAAATGCTCGCCGATCCAGGCCTCGGCGTAGCCCAGTTCGTCGAGGGCGATGATCTGCTGCAGATCCGCTTTCAGGGTTTCGGTGAAATTCGATCCCGGCGGATGCAGCGGCATGGTGAACAGGCCGAGTTGCATGGCACGATCTCCCGATCAGATGCGTGGTGCGCGTGGCCCGTCGGCGCTTTCGGGCCGGAGAGCCCGCATGGTGGCACGAGCGGGCGGCGAAAGCCCAGCGCCGGGCCGCGGCAGGGGGCTGGGCAGGGGAGAAGAGCGATGAACGCGGACGAACCGGCGCCGGGCCGCTACCGGCACTACAAGGGCGGGCTCTATGTCGTGGTGGGGACGGCGATCCATTCGGAAACCGAGGAACGCCTCGTGGTCTACCGCAACCACGAGGAGCGCCTGTTCGTCCGGCCGCTGGCGATGTTCGGCGAGCAGGTCGTCGTGGACGGCCGGACGGTCGCGCGCTTCGCCCGGATCGCCGATGCCGGGGACGGCGGGTCCGGCTAGTCGGGAGATGTTCTAGACCACCGGCACCCGTTTCGCGGCCACGGCGGCGGGGGAGATCACGTCGCTGTCGAGCGGCACGTGCCAGCGCGCGGTGGCGCGGATCGCCGGCGGGTCGCCATCCCGTCGGCCGCCGGTGATCGAGAAGCCGTCATAGCCGGCGTCCATGACCTCGTTGCACTTCACGACATAGACCGGGAAGCCGCCGATATAGGGCATGAACACCCGCGGGCGTCCCGGCACGTTGGCGCCGACATACCAGGAACTGCAGGTCGAGCGCAGCGAGACCTTCGAGACCTCGTTGACATGCGCGACCCAGTCGTCCTCCGGGCCGCGCTGGGGCTCGATCGCGCGCGCGCCGATGGCGTCCAGATGGGCGATGCAGTCGGCGATCCAGTCGACATGCTGCTCGATCGCCTGGATCATGCTGGCGAGCACCGAGGGACTCCCCGGTCCGGTGATCAGGAACAGGTTGGGAAATCCCTCGGACATCAGGCCCAGATAGGTGCGCGGTCCCGCCCGCCATTTCTCGGCCAGCCGCAGTCCGCCGCGGCCGGCGATGTCGATCCTGTCGAACGCGCCCGTCATGGCCGCGAAGCCGGTGGCGCAGACCACGCTGTCGACGGGATATTCGCGTCCGCCGACATGGATCGCGGTTTCACTGAAGCGCTCGATCGGGGTCTTCGAGACATCGACAAGGCGCACATGCGGCAGGTTGTAGGTCTCGAAATAGCCGGTATCGACGCACAGCCGCTTGCAGCCCAGCACGTTGTCCGGGCACAGCAGCGCCGCGGTTTCGGGATCCTCGACGATTGCGCGGATCTTTGCCCGGGCGAATTCGGCGATGGTGTCGTTGGCCTGCTTGTCGAACAGCAGGTCGCCATAGGCGCCCAGGAAGGGCAGGCCGCCCCTGTCCCAGAATTCCTGGTATTGCCGCTCGCGCTCCTCGGGCGTGGCCGCCAGCGCAGAGCCGGTGTTGAAGGGAAAGTAGAAGCCGGTCGGCCGTGCCCGCGCCTTGGCCCGGAAGGCCGGATAGTCCGCCTTGATGGCGGCGACATGGTCGGGATCG